>CAZZYS010000143.1:0-9430 GCA_964658285.1 uncultured Verrucomicrobiota bacterium | reverse complement strand
TGGGGATCGCGGGCTGCATCTGACCGCTGGCGGCGTATTGCCGGTAAGTCTGGCGGTTGAGCGGGTCGTAGTTCCACTCGCCGCCGACCGGACGCGGCGCGCGCTGAGAACCGGGCTCGGGTTTCTCCATCAACCAGCCGGTCTGCCGCCGCATCCGCCGGTAATGGTCTTCCATCACGAGGTGTTCGCTGTCGCCAGCCCACGCGGCGAAATCGTCGCGTTCCACGAGGAACTGCCGCGTCGGCACCACGCGGATCGGCACGCCCAGCCGACTCTCGAACTTCGGCAACGCCGCCGTCATCGCGAAGTCGTTGGGGGCGGCGAGGCGGATCTCGTCGGGACGGTATTTCTCGACGTGGCGCGTCAGGCCGGTGAGGAAATCCGGCGTGTCCTCGAACCGGTGGTGATCCACCCGCCAGCCGGCTGCGGCCAGTTCGGCGGCGAAATGGCGCATCCCCGAATACACGAGGACGAGCTTTTGCTGGTGGTAACGCACGACGTTGCCGCGCGCCTTGGACTCGACGATGAGGACCACGCTGTCCGCCGGGTCCGCGGCGAGGAGCGCGGAGTTTTCGGGGGAAACCTGATCGGCGAGAATCCAGATCGTCGTGGGCATCGAAGGGGTTACGCGCGGGGCGACCGTGTGCGATGCTCCCGGCGTGCAAAAAAGCCAGGACGGGGCGGCGTTGCTGGACGAATACCGGCGGCTGGTGCGCGTCGAACTACCCGCCGCCGCCCGCGCCGGACGGTGGGCCTTGCGGCTCGACCATTGTTTTGCGCGGGTGATCCTCGACGGAATCTGCGGCGGCTGCTGGTACGATCATCTGGAGCGCGGCAAGGGCCGCTCGGCGGAAAGCCAGCTCGACGCCGGGCAGTTGGCGCACGCCATCCGGCTCGCGCGTGGGATGCTCTCCGGCGGCGATGCGGAGGTGCGTCGGCTCAACGCGCAAAGCCTCGGGTGGCGGGGCAGGGCGCGGGAATGAGATTGCAGAGGTGGATGGCGCTCTCCGAGCGGCATTGGTTCCCTTCACGCCGCAGGCGTCCAGAAAAGAGTGTGCGGCTGTCGCCGCGAGTGGGACCAATGCCGCTCGGAGAGCGCCATCCACCGCGGTTAAACAGCCGGAGCGGGGTTCACCGCGCCCTCGTGGTGCGTGTGGCTGCTGCGCAGAAACGGCACGCGGTCCAGCACGCTTTCCTGGAACCATTCCAGCCACAGATAGATCACCGGCGTCACGTACAGCGTGATGAGCTGCGACACGAGCAGGCCGCCGACGATCACCAACCCCAGCGGCCGGCGCGAACTCCCGTCCGCCCCGTACCCCAACGCCAGCGGCACCGCTCCCATCAACGCCGCGAGCGTGGTCATCATGATCGGCCGGAACCGCTCGACGCTCGCCTCGTGGATCGCCGCGCGCCGGTCCAACCCCTCGTCGAGTCGCTGGATGGCGAAGTCCACGATCATGATGCCGTTTTTCTTCACGATGCCCATCAGCAGGAACAACCCGATGATGCTGTACAGCGACAGCGTCGAGTGGAACACCCACAACGTCCCAAGACCCCCGACGATGGCCGGCGGCAGCGTCGAGAGCACCGTCAACGGATGGACGTAGCTCTCGTAGAGGATGCCCAGGATGATGTACATGACGAAAAACGCCGCCACGATCAACGGGATCAGCGAGGTCACGAGTTGCTTGAACACCAGCGCCTCCCCCTGAAACGTCCCGAGCACGCCGGGCGTCTGCGCGATGATCTCGGACGCGCTCTTCTCGATGAAATTCGTCGCGTCGCTGTCGGCCACGCCCGGCAACAGGTTGTAGCTGATCGTCACGCTCGTGAACTGGTTATAATGGTTCACGGCTTGCAGACCGACGCTCGACTTCGCGTCCGTCACGGCCTTGAGCGGGATGAGCGTCGTGTTGTTGTCGCTTTTGACGTAGAGCTGGTCGAGGTCCTCGGGATGCGCGCGGGTCTTGTCGTCCGTTTCGAGGATCACCTGGTACTGGTCGTCGGCGAGCTTGATGAGGTAGACGTAGTTCTCCGAGTACGCGCTGCGCAGCAGGCTCTCGATCCTGGTGGTGGACACCCCGTAGAGGCTGGCGCGGGCGCGGTCGATGTTGATGTTGAGGTTCGGCGTCTTGTTGAAGTAATCGCTCTGCACGGACTGGAAGCCGGGGTACTGCCGCATCTTGGCCACCAGTTTGTCGGCGGCGGCGTAGACATCGGGCGCGCTGATCCCGCTCAGAGTGTAGGCGTACCGGCCGTTGTTCTGGTTGGTGGCGCCGATGTTGATCTGCAGCACCGGATTGGGTCGCAGGATCGGGATGATGCCGGGAATCTTGGCGAGTTCCTGCGAAAGCTGGGCGATGACCGTCTCGATGGGCGGGCGCTGGTTGGCGGGTTTGAGAAATCCGAACATCAAACCCTGCGAACTCGCGGCGCGCCCTGCCAGACCCGCCAGCGTGAAGAACTCGCTCACGTTCTCGTTCTTCTTGAGCACGTCGTTCACCTTCGCCTGGTACTCGCGCATCTGGTCGGGCGAACTGCCCTCCTGCGCCAGGAACACGCCTTGCAGGAAGCCGCTGTCGCCGGTCGGCAGGAGGCTGAAAGGCAGCAATTTCCACAGCACGACGACCCCCACGATGCAGCCCGCGTAGATCAGCGCGGTGATCCAACTGTACCGCAAGAACCAGTCCAGCGAACGGCCGTAGATTCCCACCACCCACGTCAGGAGATCGCCCACCTTGCGCTCGACCCACGTTTTCTTGGCCCCCGGCCCGCGTTCGGCGAGCACGCGCGCGCACATCAGCGGCGTCAGCGTCAGCGACACCAGCCCGGAGGCAAAGATCGCCACGATGATGGTCACCGAGAACTCCCGGAAAATCCGTCCCAGCAAGCCCGGCAGGAACACGAGCGGGATGAACACCGCCGCCAGCGAGAGGGTCATCGACAGGATGGTGAAGCTGATCTCGCCCGCGCTGTTGAACGACGCCTGGAGGATGGTTTCCCCGGCCTCGGCGCGGCGGACGACATTTTCCAGGAACACCACGGCATCGTCCACGAGGAACCCGATGGCCAGCGTCAGGGCCATGAGCGTGAGGTTGTTCACGCTGTAACCGAGCAGGTACATCGCCACGAAGGTCAGCAGCAGCGAGAGCGGCAGCGCCACGGCCGGGATCAGCGTGTCGGCCGCGCGGCCCAGGAACGCGAAGATCACCAGCACCACCAGCACGAACGCGATGAGCAGCGTCGTCTGCACGTCGTCCACCGAGTTCACGATGGTCTGCGAACGGTCGTACACCGGCAGCAGGCGGATGGAACCCGGCAGTCCCGCGCGCAGGGTGGGCAGGAGGTCCTTCACGGTCTTGGCGACCGCGACCGCGTTGGAACCGGCCTGCCGCGACACCGCGAGCACGACCGTCGAGCCGGGCGGGTTGGCGGCGAGTTCGCGCACCCAGAAAAAGCGCGACATGCGCTCGTCCTGGAGCCCGGTGTAGGCGGTCGCCACGTCCTTGAGGAAGATGGGCGAGCCGTCCTTGTTGCGGCTGACGATCATGCCGAGGTAACCCTCGGGAGTATCCACCTGACCGTTGGGCTGGAGGACGAAGGTGCGGTTCTTGCCGTCGAACTGGCCCGCGCCCGAGTACGCCGTGCCCGCCTTCACGCCGGCGGCGAGGTCGTCCATCGTCATGCCGCGGTTGACCAGCGCCGCCGGGTCGGCCTTGATGCGGATCGCGCCCTTGACCCCGTAGACCTGCACTTGGCTGACGCCGGGCAGGATGCTGATCTGCTGGGCGACGACATTGTTCGCGTACTTGTACAGGTCGGCGTCCGTCATCGTGTCGGTGACGAGCGCGAGCAGGAGGATCGCCTGATCGTTGGGATTGGTCTTGGTGAAGGTCGGCGGGCTGGGCAGGTCGGTGGGGAGCTGGCCGGTGGCGCGCTGGATGGCCGCCTGCACGTCGGTGGCGGCGTCGGAGAGCGTCTTGCTCAGGTCGAACTGGAGGGTCAGCGACGTGTTGCTCTGGGTGGAGGCGCTCGTGATGAGCGTCAGGCCGTTGACCTGGAGGAACTGTTTTTCCAGCGGCGTGGCGATGTTGTTGGCCATCGTCTCCGGACTCGCGCCGGGGTAGGAACACGACACGTTGATGACCGGGTAATCGACGGCGGGCAGGTCGTTGACGGACAGGAGCTTGTAAGTCAGGATGCCGAACGCGATGATCGACAGCGACAGGAGCACGGTCATCACCGGACGGCGGATGAACGGCGCCGAAAGGCCGCCGCTTTTCTGGATCAGTTTGCCGCCCGGGGTGTTCTCGCCCGCGGTCTGGTGCGGTCCGCTGCCCTCGGGCGGCCGTTGGTCGTGCGAGGCGGCGTGCGCGGAGTCAGGTGTGTCGCGGTCGATCCGGGAATCGGAAGCGTCGGACGGAGGAGCGTTTTCAGCCATCGGGGAAGCGGCGTGGTGGCGGGCGCGACGGCCCGCGGCGCGCTACTTTCCACGAAGGGGAGCGGCGGCGCAAGACCCCGGGCCTTTGACAATCCGTCGCGGCGTGGCTCAGTAGGGCGCAAACCAATCGCTTCCCATGAAATCTTTCGTTCCTCTGACCATCCTGCTCGTGACCTCGGGCCTGAGCGCCTCGCTCCACGCGCAATCCCCGGCCCCCGCCGCCTCGGCCACGCCCGCTGCTCCCGCCGCGTTCACCACGGACAAGGACAAGCTCAGTTACGCCATCGGCGCGGACATTGCCCGGAGTTTCAAACAACAGGGCATCGAGGTCGATCCGACGATCCTCGCCGCCGGTTTCCGCGACGTGGCGGCGGGTGGTCAGATGCAGATGACCCCGGACCAGATCACCACGTCGCTGCGTGACATGCAGGCGGCCCGCATGGCGAAAATGCAGGAAGCCCAGAAGGCTGCCGCCGCGACCTCCGAGGCCGAAGGCACGAAATTCCTCGCGGACAACAAGTCCAAGCCCGACGTGGTGACCCTGCCCGACGGCCTCCAATACAAGGTGCTGACCCAGGGGACCGGCCCCACGCCGAAAGCCACGGACACGGTGACCGTGAACTATCGCGGGACGCTCATCGACGGCAAGGAATTCGACAGCAGCTACAAGCGCGGCGAACCGGCGACGTTCCCCGTGAGCGGGGTCATCAAGGGGTGGACCGAAATCCTGCAACTGATGAAAACCGGCTCCAAATACCAGGTGTTCATCCCGTCCGCCCTCGCTTACGGCGAACGTGGAACGCCGAGTCAACGTGGCGAGCCGCCGGCCATCGGTCCGAATGCGACGTTGATCTTCGAGGTCGAGTTGCTGAGCATCAAGTGATGTTCCCTTGAAACGAACGGCAGTCCTGCGGCTGCCGGTTCAAGGTTGCTTGTTGTAGGCCGGATCAGGTTGTGCGTTGACCGGCATCCCGGGGGCCAGCGCCAGTTGTCCGCTGGTCACGACGGTTTCGCCGGGCTGGAGTCCCTCCGAGATCACCACGAGATCACCCTGCCGCTGGCCGGGCTTGACGGCGCGGAGGTCCAGGGTGTTGTCCGCCTTGACCACGAAGACGAACGGCCCGCGCTGGCTGATTTGCACGGCCTGGTTCGGCACGAGCCGGGCGTCCTTGAGCGTGTCGAGAATCAGCCGGACGTGCACGAACGCCCCCGGCATCAGGACGTGGTCGGGGTTGGGCGTGCTGCCCCGGGCCTTCACGGTGCCCGCGCCTGCCTGGACCTGCGTGTCGAGGAAGTACAGGTCGCCGAGCCTGGGCGGGACGTTCGGGTCGGGCAGGTCGGTTTCCACCTTCAGGTTGCCCTTCGGCTGGTACTGGCGCACCTGCGGCAGGTCGCTCTCGGCAATCGTGAAGTCGGTGTAGATCGGGTCGAGCCGCTGAATGGTCAGCAGCACGGCGTTGCCCGAACCGGCGTTGACGATGTTCCCCACGTCCACCTGCCGCAACCCCGCCCGGCCGTCGATGGGCGATCTGATGAGGCAATAGTCCAGGTTCACCTGCGCGGCGTCCAGGGCGGCCTGGCCGGACTCGATTTTTGCCTGGTCGGTGGTGACGTTGGTGCGCGCGGTGTCGAGGTCCTGCGGGGTGTTGACGTTTTTCGTCCGCAGGTCCTGGGCGCGCGTGAGGTTGATCTTGTCGAGTTCGAGCTGTGCCTTGTTTTGGTCGAGCGCGCCCTTGGCCTGATCGAGCGCGGCCTGGTACGGGCGCGGGTCGATGGTAAAAAGCAGGTCGCCCTTCTTCACGTCCGCGCCGTCGGCGAAATCGCGCTTGATGATCTGGCCGCTGACCTGCGCCTGCACGGAAACGGTCTCCAGCGCGGTGCAGGTGCCGATTTCGTCCAGGTAGAGCGGTTCGTCGTGGACGACGACTTTCGTGGTCGTCACCAGCCGGGGTGGGGGTTTCGGCGCGGTTGCGGCCGACGGTTTGCCGCAACCGGCGAGCAGCAAGCCCGCCGCGAGGAGAGAAAAACGCATGGACATCAGGCGCGTTTGATTCGTTGCACGGCTTTTGCCAGCGAGGCCGGGTCGCTGACGGTGATGACTTCCGTGCCGGGGCGGATGCGGTTGACCATGCCGGCGAGTTTGTCGTCGGGGCCGAGTTCGAGGAAGAGCGTGCAGCCGAGCGTGTCGATCATGTACTCGACCGAGCGCGTCCAGTTGACCGTGCCCGTGACCTGCTCGGTGAGCGTGCGGCGGATTTCGTCGAAGTCGCCCGCCGGTTCGCCGGTGATATTTGCGACGACCGGGAACCGCGGCGTTTGCAGGACGATGTGGACCAGCGCCTCGCCGAGTTTCACGTATGCCGGGTCCATGAGCCGCGAATGGTACGCGCCCGCGACCTGGAGCAAGATGGCTTTGCGGATGCCGATTTGCTTGGCCATCGATACGGCCAGCGTGATGCGCTCGGCCTCGCCGGAGATGACGATCTGGCCGGGGCAGTTGAGGTTGGCGATGTCCACGTCGGTCTCGGCGGCGAGGCCGCGCACGACGCTCTCTTCCGCGCCGATGAGCGCCGCCATCGCGCCGGCGCTTTCCGCGCAGGCATCTTCCATGTATTGCCCGCGCGCCTCGACGAGTTTCAGGCCCGTGGCGAAGTCGAACGTCCCGGCGGCGGTGTGCGCGGTGAATTCACCCAGCGACAGCCCGGCAGCGGCGGCCACGGGGAAATCGCCCGCCGCGGCGCGCAGGGCCGCGAGGGTAGCGACACCGTGGACGAACAGCGCGGGCTGGCAGTTGCCGGTGCGGGTCAGTTCGTCGAGCGGACCCTCGGAGGCGAGCCTCGAGAGAGGGCGGCCGAGGATTTCATCTCCTTGGGCAACGACGGCGGCAGCAGCCGGAAACGCCGCGCAAAGGTCGCGGCCCATGCCGACCGCCTGCGAACCTTGCCCGGAAAAGAGGAGTGCGATTTGATCGGCCATCCGGGACTAAAAAAGAATTTGCGGTTTTGTCAAAGGGGGCAATAGTTTGTGCCCCTATGCCAAAGTCCGTCGCCCGCCGTAAAACCAAGAAATCCGCCGCCAAGCGTTTCAAGATCACTGGCACGGGCAAGATTCTGTTCGCGCACAGTGGCCGCCGCCACATCCTGCAAAGCAAGAGCGCCAAGCGCAAGCGGCAGCTCGCCAAGCGCGGCGTGGTCCACAAGACCGACATGCAGCGCATCAAGGATTGCCTGCCGTTTGCCTGAGGGAATCGAGCCCTCGTGTTTAGTTTAGCGTTTTAACTTTCTGATTTCCTATGCCTAGAGCAACCAATGCCCCCGCCAGCCGCGAGCGCCGCAAGCGCGTGCTCGACACCGCCAAAGGTTTCCGCGGACGCCGCTCCAAGCTGTTCCGCTACGCGAAGGACGCGACGATGAAGGCCAAATATTGGTCTTACCGCGACCGCAAGACGCGCAAGCGCAATTTCCGGATGCTCTGGATCGCCCGCGTCAACGCCGCCGCCCGCGCGAACGGCCTGACGTACAGCCGTTTCATCGAAGGCATCAATGCGGCCGGCATCACGCTGGACCGCAAGGTGTTGGCTGATCTGGCGGTGACCGAGGAAACGGTGTTCCAAGGAATCGTCGCCAAAGCGGTGGACGCCCTCAAGGAAAAGACGAAGGCGGCCTGAATTTTTTGGACAGGCAGTCGTCAGGCTGCCGGTTGTTATCAAGGTAGGGATGGCTCTCCGAGCCGTCCCTATTTTTTTGTGGACGAAAGTCGGTTCGCGGGCACGATTAAACCAGACGAAATTTGGGACGGCTCGGAGAGCCATCAGGACCTTGTGACGATATGCTCGACCAGATCGACACCATTTTTTCCCAGGCGCAGGCGGAAATCGCCGCCGCCGCTGACGCCGCCGCGCTCGAGGCGACACGAGTAAAATTTTTTGGCCGCCAGGGCCAGCTTTCGCAGATCGGCGAGAGCATGAAGTCGCTTTCCAAGGAGGAACGCCCCGCCGTGGGCAAGCGGCTCAACGAGGTTCGCCAGACCCTCACGGCCGCACTTGACGAGCGCGCGAAAGGCTTCGCCGCGCAACACGAGGCGGACGCCCTCGCGCACGTGGACCTGAGTTTGCCCGGCACGCCGCTCCTGCCCGTCGGCAGCCTGCATCCGTCCACGCAGCTCCTGGACCGCGCCGTGCAGATTTTCCGCCGGATGGGTTTCGCCCTGGCCGACGGGCCGGACATCGAGGACGAATGGCACTGCTTCGACGCTCTCAATACGCCCGCTGACCACCCGGCCCGCAACGAGCAGGACACGTTCTATCTGCCCGACGGACGGTTGCTGCGCACGCACACCTCCACGGTGCAAATCCGCACGATGGAAACCCAGGGGCCGCCCGTGCGCATCATCGCACCGGGAGCCGTGTACCGCCGCGACGAGGTGGACGCGACGCACCTCGCCCAGTTCAACCAATTCGAGGGCTTGTACGTCGATCAGGGAGTGAGCCTCGCGGACTTCAAGGGCACGCTGGAATTTTTTTTCAGCGAGCTTTTCGGGCCAGGAACGTCCGTGCGCTTCCGTCCGCACTTTTTCCCGTTCACGGAGCCGAGCTTCGAGATCGACGTGAAATCCGCCGGTCTGCGGGGCGGCACTTGGATGGAGGTCGCCGGCTGCGGCATGGTGGACCCGGCGGTGTTCGAGGCGGTGAGTTCCGCGCGGGGCGACGACGCGTACGATCCCGAGGTGGTGTCGGGCTTTGCGTTCGGTTTCGGCCTGGACCGGCTGACGATGATCCTCACCGGCCTGCCGGACGTGCGGATGCTCGTGGAAAACGACGTGCGCCTGCTCGGGCAATTTCGCTAAAGGGTGAACAGAGGACGCCGCGCTAGCGGCATCGTCACAAAGGGTAGGGATGCCTCTCCGAGGCAGTCCCAAATTTCCCGGCTGGACTTCGACCGTCGCTCAAAACTTTCCAGAAACAATAGGGACTGCCTCGGAGAGGCA
>CAZZYS010000142.1:0-10875 GCA_964658285.1 uncultured Verrucomicrobiota bacterium | reverse complement strand
CTGGTCAGGATGTACGTGCACGCGCACCTGACCTACCGATTCTGTGAGTTGCCGGATTCCAAGAGTGCCGAAGCGCTGGAGCGCGAAGTCCGCCAAGCGGCTTTGGGCGCGGGCGCTCCTTTTCTAAATCCTCTGCGTCGCTGACATCGCCTCTGGAAAGACGGCACGCCGCGCTTCCGCCACGAACGGCGCGGCCAGATTCGAGTGGCAGATGGCCAGGTAATCTTCCGCCCTGGTCAGCCCCACGTAGAAGAGCCGTCGGTCGGCAGCCAGCGTTTCCGCTTCTGGCAAGCGCGCGGGCAGATCACCCGCCCAGAGCAGCACGACGGCACGGTATTGCAGTCCCTTGGCCGAGTGGATGGTTTGCACTTTAATAGCGGGCTGGCTGATTTGCGTGCGCGCGGCGCGGTTACCGGGGTCCGAGAGCCACACCGTGGGTGCCAGCTTGGTCAGACCAGCCACGAAGCGCCGCAAAAGCGGAGCATGCACGGCCTTCTTGCCCAGCCGGGCGTAGAGCACACCGATCTCGGCGGGTGCCAACGCCGGTACGTCGCGTGAGTCCCAGCGTCCGCGCAGAAGGTCACGCACCAGTTGCCACGCCCGTCGGCACTCTTCCAGTCGGTCGGCAGCATCGACAAACACCGGGGCAATGCCGGTCGAGCGGCGACACTTTTGGAGATCAATCACCGGAGCGCCAATCCCATCTTCCATCGACTCTGCGGATAGCTCGCCAGTCGAACCCGTTGCAGCGGCAAACGGTCGTGCCACCGCGACAATCTCGCGGCTGTTGCGATAGTTGCGGTCCAGCTCGAAACGCGCTGACACCGTGCGGCCCTGCGCTTGAACGCCCAGCTCCTTCCAACTGACCTTGCGCTGGCGGTACAATCCCTGGCTGCCGTCGCCCACGATCAAGAGGTCGCTATCCACCGGGTCTTGCGTGGCAGCGAGCACACAACGAAACCACACGGGCTCGAAGTCCTGTGCCTCGTCAATGAGCACGGAAGCATATGCCTGCGCGTCGCCACGCCCGGCCTGCAGCGCTGCCAGTAGGCGTTTGCCCACGCTCTGGTCGGTCTCGCCAGCCGGTACATCACGCACGACTCCTTGCCGGGCGGCCCAGCCGTCAAAGTGGAAAACATTTACGGTCGGCGCGGAGTCCACCAGTGCTGCGCGCAGGTAGGCTGCGAGCACCACGTTGTAGCAAAGCACCAGCACCCGCTTCTTTTCCCCGTCGTTCTGCGCGCCCATGGCGAGCAGCCGTGCGCGGGCCATCAAGAGTACGGTCTTGCCACTACCGGCCACGCCGAAGACCAGCCGGTGACCGCCGCCAATCTGGCGCGCATGACGCTCCTGCTGTACATCGAGCACCTTCAGTTCGGGTATCTCGGGTGGTGTCGTTGCGTGGGGCGCTGATCCCGTGGCATTTGCCGACGCCTTTAACTCAGCAAACCCTGGCAAAGCGGGTGTGAGCACGATCTCCGGGTGGATGATGGCGCGTAGCGCTTTGACCTGAGCCTCCGTCAGCGCCGAAAAAGGCCAAGTCGGATCAAAACAAGCTGCTAAATGAGCAAGGATCGCGTCCGGATCGGCTTTTTCGAGCAGCCGCAATGCCTCTTGCGGGAGCACGCGCTGGGAGGGAAACACTTCGGTCAGGTCGCCCGCTGGATGATTTTTGAGTTCATCCACCGTGATGTTGGCCAAGATGGCGACATGGCTGAAAGGGAAGCAGAATGCTCCCTGATGCGCGCCTCGGGTTTGCAGCAAGCAGGAGGCGTAGCGGTGTTCCCGGCAGCGGTCCATCAACCGGAACATGTAATCACGCGCTTGGCGCACCGGGTGGGTGCGGCGGGTCACGGTGTCCACCCCACCGACGCGGGAAGATTCGCGCAGGAACACGGCCTGGGCGTCGGCTCCCGAGATGTCTTCCGCTTGCCAGCCTTTGACTTCGATGGTGAGGACACCCAAGGTCGGCGCGATGATGATAAAGTCCGGGTAGCGGTTGGCCACCACCGGCTCAAAATACACCAAGCAGTCCGCCGGCAGGCGGGCCAAGGCACGGTAGAGTTGTCGCTCGCTACGGGTGACGCGATTCGGTAGACGTTCGGGAACGAGTTGGGCCATCGGCAGATCGTTCCCCATGCGAGCTACCGCCGTGCCACGTTGAGGGTGAGTTAAGCGCGGCGCGGTTTAACAAATCAGCGATTTGCTTTACGCTGGTCAAAGGCTCCGGGAGTTTATACTCTACGTCCCCAGAGATTATGCCTGATCCTGATATCCCACTTAATCGCGTCCGTCGACCGAGCGAGGAAGAAAAGCAAGCTGCGATGGAAGGCTTTGCAGCGGAAATGCGTCAGATTCGTGCCGCCAAGCAAGCGGCAAAGGTCGGCTTGGAGGAGGCCCTGCCCGTGATCACCGAGGCGCTTACCTACCATTGGAGCACCGGCGGCGGACGGCGGATGCGGCAAATAGTATGGTCGATTTGGAACGGCTCGACCCTCATCTCGTTGTGGGATGTGCTGTCTGGACTAGATTACAAGCTCGGCCGTGCTGCGGCGAAACTGATCGAGGCGAAGTTGATGGGGGCCTTGGAGAGCGACGAAATCCTACGGCGCATGCTGGAAGATTCCGGCGAGTTCACCCGGTACGACGAGGCCGCGGCAGAAACCCCGGAGGGTGAGGAGGTGATCTATCCGCCTTTGGCAGTTTCCGCCGAACGCTTGCGCGAACTTGCGGATTCGGCCGCAGCCAAGGAGAACCGGATCGAGGCAGAACGCCGTGCGCAGGCGCAGGAAAGTGCCCGGTTGGAACAGGCAGCTTCTCGTTCGTGATCCCTCGGTCAGTCGCCGTGAGGTAGATACGGTGCCACCCTCGCGGGACCGCTAAGACCATCGGTCCACCGTTATCGCCGCCGCATGAGCCGCCCCCAGTCAGGCGCAAAGGTACAAAGGAACGCGAGCATCTCGACGCCCACGAGCATCCGTGTGCTTCGCTCCACATCGAACATGGCCCAAGCGAGCATCAGCCAGAAGAACAGGTTGCCGCTCGCCACGGCATACACCCACGACGCAAAACGGTGCTGGTCACGCACAAAACCCATTTGTTCCACAAGTGGGGTGTCCCATAACCCCACGGCTCCCTCGCGCCAGCGCAGCACCACGACCGGCAACAGGTTCAGAACCAGCAGCGCCACAGCGCAGAGTAAGCCTACCGGCAAATCGCCTGCCGTGCGTCCGTGCAGCCAGTAAAAGAAGAGCACCTCCGCGAGCACGTTACACGTCGCTCCCAGATACACGACGACAGGAAACCGCCCCATGTCTTCGAGGTAGTTCATCTCGTGCAGGCGGGTGGACCGCGAAAAAGGGAAGGCAAAGGGCATGGCAGCAGAACCTAGCACTCCTCCTGCATCCATGATGCAGGGGAAAGATCAAGAAGGTCTCTCCCCTGGCCAGAGCACCGAAGCGACGCGTCAGTAAACGTCGCGGCTCGAAACTCAAGTCCGCCCGTTCGCTCTAACCAGCTTGCAACCAACGCCAAAACCTTGCGGCTGGCGAATTGGGAAACCACGGCGAGATGCGTCCATCCGGCTCAATGGGTTCCAGGTAAACTTTCTTGAATTGCCCATTGCAATGGACCAAGTATTCTAGTGATGCAGGGGTAGGGGGAGCCAGTTTGTCAGTAGGCGACCTTAAACGTCGGACTGTCCTCGGGCCGGGTGCGCCGCCGGTCATAGAGCCGGGTGGTAGCGATGTTGGCGTGCCCGAGCCATTCCTGCACCTTGGCGATGTCTGCCTCGTGGTCGAGCGCGTTGGTCGCCGCCGTCGCCCGCAGGCTGTGGGTGCAAAAACCCGGCATGTCCACCCCTGCCGCCTTGGCGTAGTGCTTGACCACCCGCGCGTAGATGGCCCCGGAGGACAACCTGCCGTCGAGCCTCCCCTTCCCGGTCGGATTACGCTCGGGGCGAAATAAATACCCGTTCTGGTCGTCAGCGTGCCCGGCTTTTTCCAGATAGTCGCTGATCTTTTCGAGCGCAGCGGCGTGCGCCGGAATGAACCGAATCTTGCTGCCTTTGCCGTGGACGCGCAGGTGCAGCACGCCGCGGCGCAGGTGCAGGTCCTTCACCCTCAACTGGCAAAGCTCATCGCAGCGCAGTCCGTGAAAAAGGAACGTGGCGAGGATCGCCCGATCCCGCTTGCCCTTGAGGGTGTCGGCGGGCGGCGCATCGAGCAGCGCCCGGGCCTGCCCGTCGCCGATGGCGGGCGTCTTACCTTCCGCCGTCTCCGACCTCGGCCGCTTGACGCCCAGGACCGGATTGTGGGTGACGGTGTTGGAGTCGCACAGGTGGGAAAACAACGACGACAGCGCGGAGAGCTTGCGCCGGATCGTCGGGGTGGAAAGCCCCCTCCCCTCCAGACTCTGCCGCCACGCGATGAAGTGAGCACGGGTGACGATCCGAAATTCTTCGGGGCGCTGGATTCCCACGAACCGCATGAAGTCGGTCACGTCCATCCGGTAGGCTTTGCGGGTCCGGGGATTGTCGATGTTGGCGAACCACTCCATTTCCGCCGGCATCGCCGCCAACCCCTGGAACTCGGGCGCGGTCAGCACCCGCGAACCGGCTGCCAACGCGGGAACCGCCTCAATCTGGCTGTCAGCTTCGTTTTCGCTCATGCTCATGCTTCAGTGTGGATAATCGGTTTTATCCATACTGAAGGCAGGGGTGGGGGAGTGGCAAGCAAAATGGGAGCGTGATTGAAAAATTGCTTTGGGGATTGGAAATGGGATTTGCTGGCGTAGAATCCCATTACATGAAAACACAGATCACCGTCGATACCGGCGGACGCGTGCTCATCCCGAAGGAACTGCGGGAACGGCTCGGGGTCGGGCCGGGCGACGTGCTCGAACTTTCGGAGGCCAGCGAACAGATCACCCTCAAGCCCGTGCGTCAGACCATGCCGCTCGAAAAGCGGCACGGGTTCTGGGTTTACACCGGCCAGCCGCAGGCGGGGGGAGGGGGGGCGAGTGCGGAGAGACTGATTGCCGATGACCGGGAGGCGCGGGCCGATGCGCTGCTCGGCGTGGGGACGCCAGGGAAGGAAAGAGATCAGTGAAAGCGTTCTTCGACAGTTCCGTGCTGGTGGCCGCGTTCTACGGCGCTCATGTGCATCATGCGGCGAGCCTAGCTGCCATCCAATCGGCGACGAAGAAAACGGCGTCCTGCGCGGCGCACACGCTGGCTGAAGTATTTTCGGTGATGACCCGGCTTCCGGTGCGGCCACGGATCAGCCCGGAGCAAGGACTGCTTTTCATCGAGTCGATCCGCGAGCGGTTTACCGTCGTGACGCTGAGCGACCGCGAGTATTACGAGGTGATCGCCGCCGCGGCGGGGCGGGGGATTGGGGGCGGGAAGATTTACGACGGATTGATTCTGCGGTGCGCCGAGAAGTCCAAAGCTGAGAGCATTTACACCTGGAATTTGGAGGATTTTTGCCAGCTCGCTGCCCCGGAGCTTTCCTCCCGGATTCGGACTCCCTGAGCCTTTGGATTAGGCGTTTCACATCTTGGACAACTCGTTCATTCCGTCGAAGAAACCTATTTCCCCGAACAGGATTTCGCTCAAGCGAAATTCGACCCCTACCGCTGGCGGGGCCATGCAAAGCGCCGGGGCAAGAAGAATACGACCCGAGTCCGCGAGGGTGGAGATTGTTCTTCCGGCGGCGCGGTGGCCGCTGCGACGGGGCGTTGCGGAGTGTCCCCGCTGGAGTGGGGAGCGGGAGCCGCTGCGGCTCTCGCGCGGGAAACACTTTTCCCCGGCCCGATGTGAGAAGAGCAAATCTTCCATGATCTACTCGCTCTACTCGGCGCATAGCGAGTGAGTGTTTTATCTGCTTCTACTTCGATGAATTGCGTTAATATTCCTCGCCAATTCTTCAAGGTCCATCCGAGGTAGAAACATCTCCACGGGTGGCAGCAGCCTGTGCATCTGCGCCAGCAGCTTTTCGTAGGTTCCCGGTTCGGCGGTGGCCGCCACCTGGCGCAATGCCCGCTCGACAGGATACTGGTAAAACAAGGCCACTTCACGCTTGCTGAGCGGTTGTTCCGCAATCGGCCCGACGTGTTTTATCACGCGCTGACGTGGTCCTTTGTCGGTGCGGACGGATTGCACTACCACGAAGTTCGAGGTGAACAGGTCCACGTCGGCAGGAACCTTCTGGACCCTGCGGCGCAGCGAATCGACAGCCTTCCGACGTTTGATGCGGATGAACATTGTAGTGCCTAAAAAGTGCAGTGTTTCCGGTAATTTGAGGCACTACAAGGAGAACCTTCCTCCCGTCGCCGGGAACTCCCGCGTTGACACGGCGCGGCGTGCATGGCCCTGACCTACCACCAATCGAATCTTTCTGCCTCGCAACCCGCCAATGCCTTCACCGCCAGCGTGGAAGCCGACCTGTTCTGTACCTCCATCAAAGGCAGTGTTTCCGCCCCTGCGACAAAGCATGGAATGGCCGCACTCAGAATGATCTGCCTGACAGTTCTCGCACTCGCCGGGATGGTTTGCGGAACCTACACGTACACGCACCATCTGGCCGCCTCCGCGTTGACACAACCCACGGAACGGAAGGTCGAACTTGCACCCGCCGCGTTGACACCACCGCATTCTCAAAATCCACAGCCTCGCCTCCGACGCACTCATCGCAAAGCACGGTGAAATGCTCCAAGCTTATAAAACGAGTTCACCTTCCGCTGTACACCTTATCACAAATGGCCAAGCGACGGCGAACTCATCCCAAGGGGGAAAGCCCGTCGATGTTCTCGGGATGCGGTTTGCCGTCCCTTTCAGCGTGGTACCATAATCCAACACAGCCACTGGTCTCCCAAGTGCGGATGAGCACATGATCTAAGACTTCAACCAACGGCTCTGTCGGTTCCAAACCTCGCTGGACTGCCGCCAGCACGAATTGTCCAGCCCATTCGATGCGACGCTGGAACAACCAGCCTTGTAGCGGCGTCATATCGGGAACTTTTTTTCCAGTCAAAAGTTCCCGGATGGCTTCCGAGAGTTCAGAGCGGGTACGCATTTCCTGCTCGGACGCACGGAACCAAAAGTCTGGAGAAGATTCTGGCGGCAGCTCCGGTGGCCAGACTTTCGGCAACTGAGCCTCAATGCTTCCCAGTGACTCCAATACGGCTTGCCAAACCGACTTCATAGAACGCTGGTTTGCGGTGCTTTCACTGGGATCGGCTTTACTTGACGTGACCGCTGACGAGCTTGGTCATCTCGAACATGCTCACCTGCGCCTTGCCATCAAAGACCGCCTTGAGCTTGTCGTCGGCGTTGATGAGCGTCTTTTTGGCCGGGTCCTGGAGCTTGTGCTCGCGGATGTATTCCCAAAGCTTCTTGGTCAATTCCGTGCGCGGCATCGGAGAGGAGCCGACAACGGCAGTCAATGCTGGATCGGGTTGCACAGGTTTGGCGAAGCCAGCGTTCGGTTTTTTGATCGTGGATTTCTTTTCTGAGGAAACAGGAGTTTTGGGCATGAGGCAACCAGTAGAGCGGCAAAACCGCCTTCTGCCAAGCCATCGCCCCAAACGGCTAGCCAACGATTAACAACAACCGCGTTCACCACTGCCGCCCAGGCCGATCAGGGAAACCATCTCGCCCGTGCTGCCAAGCGAACGATAGATCATGTCGCCTTTGCGGACTTCTCCCTGCATGGCTCCGTGAGATAGGGCAGGCTCTTGGGAGCAGCAATTTGGGTGTCGACCGTCTCCGGTTTAGCAGCGGCATCCGAGTCGCTGCTCGCAGCCTCAAGGACGGTGGGAGCAGCGGCGGCAAGCCCGGCGGCGAGAGCGCCGGAGGCCGGGGGCGGCAAGCGCCTGCGTACCGACCACATCGACCTGTTCTACCAGCACCGCGTGGACCCGGACGTGCCGATTGAGGATGTGGCGGGTGCCGTCAAAGATCTGATCGTGGCAGGCAAGGTCGGACACTTCGGCCTCTCGGAAGCCGGGGCTGCCACCATCCGCAAGGCCCACGCCGTCCAGCCCGTGACGGCGCTGCAAAGCGAATACTCGCTCTGGTGGCGCGAGCCGGAAACCAAGACTTGGCCCACGCTGGAAGAACTCGGCATCGGCTTCGTGCCCTTCAGCCCGCTGGGCAAGGGGTTCCTCACCGGCAAGATCGACGAGAACACCACCTTCGACAAAGGCGACTACCGCAACACCGTCCCGCGTTTCTCGACCGAAGCGCGCAAGGCGAACCAGTCACTGGTCGATCTCGTCGGTCAAATCGCCGCGCGCAAGCAGTCCAGCCCGGCGCAGGTCGTCCTGGCGTGGATTCTGGCGCAGAAGCCCTGGATCGTCCCGATCCCCGGCACGACCAAGCTGCATCGACTGCAAGAAAACGTCGGCGGGGCGGAAGTTGAATTGACGCCGGACGATCTGCGCGACATCGAGGAAGCCGCCGCGAAAATTGAGGTGCAGGGGCACCGCTACGGCGAAGCCTCGGAAAAGATGGTGGACCGCTGACGGCAGCGGGAGAGGGAAACCCCTCAACATACAGTAAATGTCCCCTCTCGACCGCCTTTCCAGCGAAAAAGAGGATTGTAGCTACCCGCGCCTTCTCGGCCAAGTCCTCTTGGGTGAGTGCAGTGCGGGTGCGCGTCTGACGGTCGACTTCGCCAATGCTGGCTCGTTTCGAGTGGTTGTCGTGGCTACTTCCTGACGGTGTGGTGTTCATATTCAGCGGGATGCGTGATTTTGCTTCCAACTGGAACGGCGTCCACCCGGCATCCGCACGACATTGAGCAAAAACATCCTAATACCCGCACTCCCCCCGAAGATACATGCCAGCTAGCCGTGCTTACGTCCGTTTCCTGAGCCTGCCTTTCGGATTCTCCGGATCGTGGGTTCGCAGGTTCTCCGCCATCTGCGCGATGAACGCCTCGGTGGACGCGGAGAGTTTCCAAGGCCGTTTCTTGTCGGTCGGCGGCTCAGCAGACCCACCGGGTTTTTCCGGCTCGGGGATAATCGCTGTCGGCTCCGGGTCAAGATTGGGCGTGTTCATGCCTCAAAACTTCCCACAAAGAACAGGTTATGACGCGCGGTTTCCTGGATAATTTCTCAGACGTGGCACGTGTGGGCAGGCGTTCAGGGATCAGGTCGGCCATTGGGCAAGCGTTGCTCTTGCGGGCTAACGCCGTGCCATACCACGGACGGGTTGCCAGCGCTCCGAATCGATGCATGAGCAAACGTCGCCGCTCGAAACTCAAGTCCGACCGGATGTTCTAACCAGCTTGCAACCAACGCCAAAACCTTGCGGCTGGCGAGTTGGGAAACCACGGTGAAATCCGTCCATCCGGCTCGATGGGCTCCAAGTACACCTTCTTGAACTGACCGTTGCAGTGCACTAGGTAGCACTGGTGGTTGCGCAGCTTGCGCAGGCGGTGCGGCTTGACCTGGTGCTGGTCCACCTTGTTGTAGTTGTAGCTGGTGCGTCCACCCGAGGTGCCCCAGGATTTTTTGACCACCTCGCGCTGGCCGATGAAGTCGGCGGCATCCTTGGCGTCCTCCTCGTCCGCCGAAAGGAAGATGAGTTGGTTGCTCAGGTTCAGGGTGAACACCTTCGCCTTGTCCTTGCCCAAGGGCGGGATGAACGAGGTCGTGGATTGCGTGGCGGCCACGACGGTGCCGCCGGCCTCGCGGATTTTGTCCACGCAGTTGTAGTCGCTCAGGCCATCCTCGGCCGCCGTGACGCTGTTCTGCGCCTCGTCCGCCCAGAGGATCAGCAGGTTGTCCTTGCGACGCTCGCCCTCGGGCTTGTCGAAGCGGCGCAGGACGTGGCCGTAGAAGAGCATCTTCAGGAACGTCGAAATGTAGCGCCGCTCGGTCTGATATTTTTGGGGCATGGCGATGCAGACGATCTTTCCCCTGTCGATGTCGGCGAACTCGAAGCTGTTTTGCGACGGGGAAAACACCTGCGCAATGTCCGGCGGCACATAGTTTTTCAGGTAATTGGAGATCGTGCCCTTCACGCCGTCGCGCTGCTCGGGGGCGATGTTCGTGTAATTCTCCTGAAAATGGTTGTAGACCTCGACGCGGCGCGGGCTGTCGAGCTTCTCGCGCAACACCTCCAAGCAAAGGTCCATGCACCGCTCGCTCGATTGGGGGTCTACGTTGTTCATGAGCACATCGAGCACGTTGGTCATGGTCACCGGAAAACCCGCTTCATCCAAAAGCTCCATCGCCTTGCCGATGTGGGTTTCGGCCTGCTCCTTGAAAAACGAGTTGCTGGTCTTCTGCCCGAGCGAGGTGGCCGTGTCCACGACCGCCTTCGCATACGTCGAATACGGGATGCGGGTGTCGGAAAGCAGGTTAAAACACGCGGAAGGCTTCCAATCGCCGCCGACTCCCTCCGGGCGGACCTGCAAAAGCAGGAGATCCTGCTCGCGTTTGAAGTGCCGGGCCATGGCGCAAAGCGTTTCCCAGAACAGCCCCTTCTCGTCGATGCACACCCCTCCCCAGCCCGGCTCGTTGGTGAACACCTGGAACATGATGTTGAGGATGCCGCTCTTGGTCTTGCCGCAGCCGGTCTTGCCGCGAATCAGCCAGCCGCGGCAGAACTCGTTGCGGTCCCAGGTCAATCCCTTGAGCACAAGGGTGTGGTGCTTCCTGGTCGATCCGGGGCCCAGTTGACGAGAGGCAGTCGCCGTGGGCCCGGCCACGCAGGTGTACACGCCGAAAAGCCCGAACACCGCCGGCCCGCCGTAAATCATCCAGGAGGTGTCGCCGTAGTGGTAGAACCAGACCCCGGCGAGGAGCGAGGCCAAAAGGAAAATCCATTTCATGGGTGCTT
Organism: uncultured Verrucomicrobiota bacterium; assembly: GCA_964658285.1. Taxonomy (GTDB): domain Bacteria; phylum Verrucomicrobiota; class Verrucomicrobiia; order Chthoniobacterales; family SZAS-18; genus CAHJWO01. Next base: position 23 of record CAZZYS010000142.1, on the reverse strand, counting down.
TTTTTCGTTGAACCGCGGTGGGC
>CAZZYS010000141.1:0-11035 GCA_964658285.1 uncultured Verrucomicrobiota bacterium | reverse complement strand
CGCCAGACGTTCGCCTCGCTGGAAGCTGCCGCCGTCAACCTGGCGGACGCCGAGCGGTTCGTGCTCGCCCTGCCGCTTTCCCTCGGTCTCGTGCAACGCCTGACGCTGCCGGCCGCCGAACCGGGCGAACTGGAGGACATGGCGCGCATCCAGTTGGAAAAAATTCTGCCCTACCCGGTGGAATCCGTCAGCCTGGCGCTCACCGAAATCGCCCGCACCGACAGCGAGGTGACGGTGGCAGTGGACACCGTGCACTCCGACCGGTTGACGGCGGTCTGCCAACCGCTTGTCTCACGCGGCGCGTGGCCGTTGCGGGTGGTTTTCCATGCCCGGGCCATCGCGGAAGGCGTCCCGGCGGGTGAGACGGTGGCGTTCCTCTACCGGGAAGAAGGCAAATCCGTGCTGGGCGTCTGCGAGGACGGGAAACTCGGGTTCGCGCAGGCGGTCAGCGGCCAGACGGCCGGAGACCTCGCCGCTGAACTGCCCGCCGCGCTGCTCGGCGCGGAACTCGACGGCGTGCCGACGAATTTCGCAGCCTTGTCCCTGGACCGCCACGCGGAGGATTGGTCCGACGTGCTGCGCGCGGCGCTCAACGTGCCCGTGGAACCCTTCGACGCCGGCCGCGCGGGGCTGCTGGCCGCCTCCACCGCGCGGAGCGGGGAGGCGGGCGACCTGTCCCCGGCGGGCTGGCGGGCCGAACGCTTGCGCAACGAGCGGATGGCCCGGCTGCGCCGCCGCCTGGTGTTGGGCGTGGGGATTTATTTGGGCGTGTTGCTGCTGGCGTTCGTCGGCGCGGGCGCGCTCTGGGTGCGGTTGCGGGTGCAGCGCGCGCATCTGAGCAAGCTGCGCGCGCCGGCGGCCTATTCCGAGGCCGCCAGCAACCACTGGCGCGCGCTCGCCCCGGCGATTGATCCGTCGCGTTACCTGACCGAGACCATGCGCGAGGTCTACGAATGCCTGCCGGCGGACAGCAGCGTGTTGTGGACGACCTTCGACGTGACGCCGCGCTCGCTCACGATCCAGGGCGAGGCCCCCTCGCCGTCGGCGGCGGTGGATTTCACCGACAAGCTCAAGGCCCGGCCGGGTCTGCGGGCCTATCACTTCGAGGCCGAGCCGCCCGCGCCGTTGGCCAACGGCCGCGCGCGGTTTTACATCAAGGGCACGCTGCCGGACCGTTGATTTTCTTTTGCCCATGCGCCTGCCCGTCCAATCCTTCGCGTGGTTCCAGCGGCTCAACGGCCGTGAGCGCGTGCTGACCCTTCTGGTGGCCGGGACGGTGTTCGTGCTCCTGAACCTCCTCGCCATCCGGTTCCTGCTCGACGCCTACAGCAGCCTCACTCAGGAGTACGCGCAGGAACGCCGCGACGCGCTCCGGCTGCAGATTCTGGCCGATCAAAAGGGGATGTGGGGTCAGCGCAGCGATTGGCTCAAATCCACCCAACCCGTCCTCACCAACCGCGACCGCGCCGGCACCGCGCTCTACGAACAGGTGCAAAACCTCGCCCGCGCCAAGCAGGTGATCGTCAGCGCCCTGCAGATCAAGCCCGCCGCCACCACTCCCGCCGGACCGGCCGCCCGGGACGACGGGGACGCGCCGCAGGTCGTCAGCGTCGAGACCGACACGCAGGGCGATTGGAAGGACACCGTGCATTTCCTGACGGAACTCCAGAAGCCCGAGAATTTCCTCGTGTTCGAGCTGGCGAGCCTGCGCAGCAATCCGGCCGACGCCAAACAGACCAAATGCCATTTCCTGATCTCGAAATGGTATGCGCCCGCCGGGAAATGAGATAGGTTCACCCGTCGTGAAATCGTCCCGCCTGACCCTGGCCGCGCTGCTCGCGCTGGCGGCCTCCGCGCCGTTGCCGCCGTCCCTGCGCGCGGACGACGCCCTGCCCAAGGCCCAGCCCGCCGGGCGCTATGAGCCGATGGCGTCGCGCTCGCCGTTCATGGCCCCGACCTCCGCGCTCCCGACGCCGACCCCGGCCCCCGTGGCGGCCGGTCCGCACTGGTGGGACCAGATGGTCGTCACCTCGCTCATGGAAGCGGGCGGCACGTTTTTCGCCGCCGTCGTCGATAAGTCGAACAACAAACGCTACGTGCTCGAAAGCGGCAAACCCGACGAGGACAGCCACCTCCTGCTGGCCAGTGTGCAGTGGAACGAGCGCGCGGACCAATCCACCGTCACCGTGCGCAAGGGCACGGAGATCGCGCCGCCGTTGCGGTTCGATCCGACGGCGGTCGCTTCCGCGCCGGCGGCCGCACCCCAGCCTTTCAGTCCGAGCAATCCACCGCGCTATCAGGCCGGCATGGCCAACCCGCCGTTGCCGCCCGGCTTCACCGGCACCCCGCCGCCCCCGCCGCCCATGACCAACGTCGTGCGCCGTGGCGGCCCCATCGGTTCGGTGCCGGCCCCGCCGGGCAACCCGTCAAACGGCACCGTGCCTAACCGGCCGCAGGATTCCGCGCCGAGGCGCAAAATCCGCCCCCTCGGTGGCACCGAGCCCGGCTCGGAGTAAAGCGCGCGCTCGCAACGGTGCGGGGAATTTTAGCCGCAAAAAGCGCAGAGAACGCAAAAATAGAAAAGAGACAGGCCGTATCCCCATCCCTTTTTGCGCCTTTTGCGCTTTTTGCGGCCAAGATTCCCCCCTCTGCCCAAGCCCGCACTCAGGGCGCTTCCGCCAACTGGAAATCGTCCAGGTACAGATTGCCCGTCAGGCTGGTCGCCCAGAACTCGACGTACAGCGTGAGCGCCATCGTTTTCTCGTCGGCGAGCGCCGGGTTTTTCCAGCGCGGGGTGAAGTCTCCCTGCACCGTGCCCCAGGCGTCGCCGACCTTGAAATCGCTCGTGTACTTCTCTTCCGCGGCCACGTACCCGAAGCGCTTGGCCCCGCCGCGTTCGTCGCGGTCCACCTTCAACGTCCCCGGCGCACCGCGGTACTCCCCGCGGAACTCCCAGCTCAACCGTTCGGTGGCCGTCCCCTTGGCCTTGAAGCTGAAGCGGTAGTGCTTGCCGATTTCGAGCGACACTCCCTTGCGGATCAACGTGAAGTGGCGCGGCGCGCCGGGCATCCCGTCGGCGGGCATCGGAAAGGTCGGCTGCGTCGTCGGCCAGTAGCCGAGCTTCAGGCAGGAGCGACCCTCCGGCGGGTTGCACCCGGGGTCGCTTTCGTTGGTGACGACGCTGGCGTACGTCAGTGCGTTGCCGTTCATGTTCCAAGTGTTGATCGACCAGCCGTCGGGCGCGCGCACCTCGCGCTTGAGCCGGTCCTCGCCCTTGATGTCCTGCGGCGGCCCGAACTTCGGTTCGGTCTTGGTGCCGGTGTTCAGCGCCACGGCGATATGTCCGTTGGGCATCCCGATGAGCAGGTCAAAGAGTCCGTCGCCGTTGTAGTCAGCGGCGTACAGGCTGCACAGGCCGGGCAGTTTGGAAGTGTTGCCGAAGGTGATCGTCGAGGCGCGGGTGAGTTCGTCGCCGGGCTTGCCGGTGTTCAGGTACACGCCGACCTCGCCCGTGCGGTCGCAGACGAGCAGGTCCGGCTTGCCGTCGCCGTTGTAATCGACCACCGTCGGCATGAGGTGTTCGCGGCCGTCGCCGTAGGCCAGGTAGGTGTGTTTGCCGTTGGCCTCGGTGAACTTCGGCGTGCCGGTGTCGCCGATGTTTTCGAGCAGGTGGATCGCGTTGGCCGAGTACGTGCCCTCGCCGGTGATGAGGTCGAGCTTGCCCCGGCCGGTCCAGTCGTAGGCCACGGGTGAAAGGAGGTTGGCCCAGTAGCGGCCCTGGCTGTTGGTGGGGAGGCGCAGCTTGTCGATGGTGCCCGGCCAGCGGTACGACGGCTGGCGGGCGGTGCCGCTGTTGGGCAGAAACAAGACTTCGCCGAGGTAGTTGCCGATCAGGAAATCGAGCAGACCCGTGCGCCGCCAATCCGCCAGCGCGAAGCGCGGACAAAAACGCGTCTCGTCGTTGTCTTCGTTGTTCTCGTAGTCGGCCTTGCGCGGCCGGGGGGAGAACGACACGAAAAACGGCATCAGCTCGGCGCTGGTGAACTTCGGTGCGGTCGGCGTGCCGCTGTTCGGATAGAAGCGGAAGAACCCGGTCGGGTCGGCGGTGATGAGGTCCGGCTTGCCGTCGCCGTTGAGATCGACGAACGCCACCGAGGGCGGCATGGCCAGCTTGCCGAACGCGGCCTTCTCGGTGATGACCGCCGCGCTGAAGGTGAACCCGGCCAGGTTGCCGTCGCCATCGACGCCGTCCCACAGGTTGTCCTTCACGGTGCTCTTCTCGAAGCCGCCGGTGTCGCCGAAAACATTGGCCGATTTGGCGGGTGACTGCTGTTGGGCGGCGAGCGGGAGGGGCGCGGCGGCTAGAACCAGTGCGGCGAGACCGCGGGAGAGAAAGAAAGAACGCATAAGGGAGGAGCGCACGGGAAGCGTACCATGCGCCGGTCGTCTTGCCCAGAGGCCGGACCCTGATTGGAAGCCTCCACGCCGCAGGCGTTCGTCAACAAGGTAGGGATGGCTCTCCGAGCCGTCCCAAATATTTCCGGCGAGGCGCGTCGTGCGCACGGAGATGATCCAAGCCAATCTTGGGACGGCTCGGAGAGCCATCCCTACCTTGAAACGATGCGCCGCCTCACTCCTTGAGCCACACATATTTGTACGGGTGATCGTCGATGCGGTTGGACGAATACCCCTGCACCGACGGCGAGAGCAGGTACGCGCGGACGTGATGGTAGATCGGGATGATCGGGGCCTCGTCCATGAGGATTTCCTCCGCGCGCTGGAGGCTCTCCTGCCGCGCCGCCAGATCGACCGTGTGCGCGTCGTTCAACGCCCCGTCGTAGGCGGCGTTGGCCCAACCGGTCTGGTTGATGATGCTGCCGCCGACAAATAATTCCTGAAACCCCGTCGGGTCGAGGTAAAACGTCGTCCAGCCGCCCTCGAACATCTGGTAGTCCTGCTGCGTGCGCCGGGCCAGGTAGACCTTCCATTCCTGGTTGGTGAGGGTGGCGTTCACGCCGAGCACGGTTTTCCACATCTGCTGGACGGCCTCGGCGACCACGCGGTTCGCCTCGGAAGTGTTATACAACAACTCGACCGGCGGCAGCCCCTGGCCGCCCGGATGACCCGCCGCCGCCAACAGCGCGCGGGCGGCGTCGGGATCGTACGGCAACCGCGCGCGCGCCGTGAAGCCGCCGGTGTCGGGCGGGACCAGGGAGTAGGCCGCGCGTTCGCCGCCGCGCGTCAGGTTGCGCACGATGGATTCGCGGTCGATGGCCAGGGCCAGCGCGCGGCGCACGCGCACGTCGTCGAGCGGCGGGCGTTTGGTGTTGCACGCGAGGTACTGCGTGCGTGCATACGGATCGAGGCGCAGGGCGTCGGGCTGGTCGCGTTTGTAGGTGTCGATCTTGGCGAAGGGCACGCCGTAGGTCCGGTGGAGCTGCCCGGCGCGGAAGGCGCGTTCCTCGTTGTCGAGGTTATCCCAGGGAAAGAAGCGAATGCCGTTGAGCCGCACGCGCGCGGCGTCCCAGTAATGGGTATTTTTGCGCACATCCACGACCTTGTTGACCGTCCATTCCGACAACGCGAAGGGGCCGTTGCCGATCAACTTCCCGGCGCGCGTCCAACCCGTGCCGCGATGGTCGAACGGCCCGGCCGCCTCGACCGACGCGCGGTGGACCGGAAAGAACGGCGGCGCGCGCAGCAGGTTCAAGAAGTACGGCGTCGGATGGTCGAGCGTCACCTGGAACGTCGCCGGGTCGAGCGCCCGCACGCCGACCGTCGAGAAGTCCGTGGTCTTGCCCGCGTTGAAGTCCGCCGCGCCGTGGATGTCGAAGAGGTAGAAGCAAAACTCCGCCGCGAGGGTCGGGGTGAGTTCGCGCCGCCACGAGTACACGAAATCGTCGGCCGTCACGGGGTCGCCGTTGCTCCATCGCGCGTCGGGGCGCAGGTGGAACGTGTACACGGTCCCGTCGGGGGAGATTTCCCAGCGTTCGGCGACGGCGGGAGTGGGGTGCGAATCGACCGGGTCCACGCTGACCAGTCCCTCGAAGAGCGCCGTGGCGATGGCGAACTCCTTGGTGCCCGTGATGACGTGCGGGTCGAGGTCAGTGGGTTCCGCGCCGTTGCCGAGCAGGAGGACCTGTTCGCGGTTGCCCTTGGCCACGTCGGTCTCGGCGCGGTGGCAGGCCCCGAGGAAGAGGCAGAAGACGAGAGGCAAGAGGCCAAAGGCCGGAGAAAAACGAGGTGGGCGGCTCACGCTCTAGATTCGGAGCGGCCCGCCTTCTGGCCTTCTGCGTTCCTACGCTCCCGCCGCCAGCGCGGGCCTTGCCTGCACGGCGCGGTCGCGCGCGGTCCCGTCGAGACGCGCCCGCAACCACCGGCGCACGCGGGGTGTTTGTTTCTCGAAGAGGGCGTACATCACCAGCGCCACCGCGAGGCAGGCGGCGGTCCACCACGCGAGGCGGAACAACGCGTACCACGTCACGAGTTCCGGCAGCCGCGTGCTGGTGCTGGCGAAAATCCGCAGGATGGGCATGTGCGTGAGGTACAGCGTGTAGGAAAACGCTGCCAGCGTGGTGCCCAGCCGTTCGATCCGCGCGGCCCTCGGGGAGGCCGGGACCGACCGGCAGATGCTGGCGACGAGCAGCAGCGTGCCCGCGCCCAGCGTCAGCGTGGCCACGGTCTCCAGCCCGGACCACCGGCCGACGAACCCGAGCGGAGGGACCACGGCGAGTAGGTCTGGACGGAACCCGGCAGTTCCCGCGAACATCAGGGCGACTCCCGCGAGCACGGCCCGGGGGCGGGCCGGTCGGGTGATCCGTTCGCTCAACGCCATCCCCCCGGCTCCCAGCAGCCAGCAGGCGAAGTAGGTCCAGTGGAGCCGGAAGCACAGGATGCCCAGGGTCAACGCGCCGAGCGCCCACGCCAGGAGGCGCGCGCGGCCCGACCGTCCCCGCCCGCCGGCAGCCACCGCCACGCAACCGGCCAGGACGTAGAACCAGATCTCGTAGGACAACGACCACAGAGGACCGTTCGCGTAGGGATGGTGCGTCACCACCCCCTGCAATCCGAACAAACATCCCAGGTATTGCAACGGGGCCAGCGGATCGTCGAGCATCCGCACGCTCGCCGCCGTCAGCAGCAGGGCGGGCACCAGCGGCACGTAGATGCGGGCGAGCCGGTCCGCCGCGTAACCCGCCGCGTCGAAGGTGCCGTCGCGCATCTTGCGCAGCGTCAGGCCCCCGACGAGGGCTCCGCTGAGCACGAAAAACACGATCACCGCCTCGCGGCCGAGGTGGATCGGCGCGACCAGGAGCGTCAGCAGCGTCTTGTAACGCGGATCGGCGGCGACGTTCTGGCCGATCCAGTTCGCGTCGCAGACGTGGTCGAGCAAAACCGTGGCGGCGGCCAGGAACCGCAGCCAATCGATCCAATACAGATGGTGCCGCCCGGTGGCGGCGGCGGCGGGGAGCGGGGCGGGCATCGGGAGGTTTCCGCCGGGACAGGCGGAACGACGGTGGACGTGGACGACCCTTTATCCAAGCAGGTTCGCTGCCAGTGGGGCCGCCGTCACGGGGTGTCCGCCGCCCAGAACGGCGGCGAACCGCGCCCGCAACCAGCGCCGCACCCGCGGCGTCCGCGCCTCGAACAGCGCGTACATCCCCAGGGCCACGCCGCAGCAAACCGCCACCCACGCGACGGCCCGCAGCAGGGAAGGTCCGTTCAACAACGGCGGCAGCGGGCCAAACCATTCGTTGAGCGCCCACAGCGTGGGGTAGTGCGTGAGGTACAGGGTGTAGGAAAACGCGGCTAGCGGCACGCCCGCGCGTTCGATCCGCCGGGCGGTGTCCGTCGCCGGAGCCATCGCCACCACGCTCGCGACGAGCAGCAGCGCGCCGATGGCGACGATCAACTGCGCGCCGGAGGCCAGCGGCAGCAGACCGGCGACGTCGGCCGGCGGGACGGGCAGGATGTGTTCGTCGATCTGGAAAATTGCCGTCCCCGCCGCCATGACGATGACCCCCGCGCCCGCCGTCCACGGCCGGAGCGCCGGTGCGATGCGGTCGCGCAGCCAGACCCCCACCGCGCCGAGCAGCCAGCAGACCAGGTAGGCCCAGCCGAGCCGGCAGCAAATGCCCACCGCCAGCGCGGCCCCGGCCATCCCCGCGACGCGCTGCCAGCCCGCGCGCCCGGACCGGCACGCCACCGCCGCGCAACCCGCCAGCACGTAGAACCACACCTCGTAAACCAGCGTCCACAACGGCGCGTTCACGTCCGGCGTCTTGACCCATACGTCCTGCACCGCGAACAGGCACGCCACGAACCGCGCCCTCGGCAGGTATTGGTCGAGCACGTTCACGACCGCCGCGGTGAACAGCAGCGCCGGCACGAGCGGCACGTACACGCGCGAAAACCGGTCGGCCGCGTAGGCCGCCGCGTCGAAGGTGCCCGCGCGGACCTTGCGGATCGTGTGCCCGCCCACCAGCCAGCCGCTGAGCACGAAAAACAGCACCACCGCCTGTTTGCCGAGCGAGAACAGCGGGACGAAGACGGCCCACGCGAGCGGGTGCGGATCGTGGTGCGCACGGGCGTGTTCGATCCAATTGAACGCGCGCGTGTGGTCGGCCATCACGATGAACGCCGCCAGGAACCGCAGCCAATCGAGCCAGCACAGGTGGCGCTCGTCGGCGGAGGAAACGGAAGCGGCGGCGGCAGGCATGGCGACCCACTCCGAATAAGCAGATTCGCTGCCGTGGGCGTGCGTCCAACGAAGGTAGGGATGGCTCTCCGAGCCAGTCCCTAATTTCTTCTGGGAAACGTGTCGTCGCAGTGACGATGATCCGATCCGAAATAGGGACTGGCTCGGAGAGCCATCCCTACCTTGGAACGACCGGCCGCTTCGCGGCCTGTTCAGCACCCGCCGACACGCCTCACTTCGTCCCGTTGAACGTCAGGTACGTATACCCCTGGAGCCCCTTTTCAAACGTCGCCAGCATCCGCATCGCGTCGTTGGGCTTGAACCGGTCACTCTTGATGGCCGCGTCGATCTGCGCCTTCATCAGCCGCGCCAGATCACCCGTCTGCCATTGCGTGAGCGCCAGGACGCCCGCAATCGTGCTGCCTTCGATGACTTCCTCGATGTAATAACCGCTGTCCTCGTCTTCATCGAGAAACACATGCACCTCCGTCACGCGCCCGAAGAGATTGTGCAGGTCGCCCATGATGTCCTGGTACGCGCCGACCAGAAATAACCCGAGATAGTACGGCTCGCCCGGATTGAGCGCGTGCAAGGGCAGCGTGTCCTTCACGTCCTGGAGGTCGATGAACTTGTTGATCTTGCCGTCCGAGTCGCAGGTGATGTCCACCAGCGTCGTGTTGCGCTCGGGCGATTCGTTGAGCCGGTGGATGGGCATGATCGGGAAAAGCTGTCCGAGCGCCCAATGGTCCAGCAGCGACTGGAACACCGAAAAATTGCACAGGTACTGGTCGGCCAGCGAAATCGACAGGTCGCGCACCTCCTCCGGGATGTAGCGCATCCCCTCGTGAAACTTGACGACGTTGCGCGCGATCTGCCAGTACAGGGCCTCGACCTTCGCCTTGGTTTCGAGGTCGAGCAGGCCGAGGTCGAACATCGCCTGCGCCTGTTCCTTGTATTGCAGCGCGTCGTGGAGGGCCTCCAGACGGTTCTCGCGCGACAGACCCTTTTGTGTCTCGGAGATGTCCTGCACGAGCTTGGCGTCTTTTTCCGTGACCTCGATGGGCCCGGCCGCGCCGTCTTTTTCGATGGCCCCGAACGCCTCGACGACCAGCATCGAATGATGCGCCACCAGGGCCCGGCCGCTCTCGCTGACGATCACCGGGTGCGGCACTTTCTCGCTGTCGCACACGTCCATCAGATTGTAGACGATGTCGCGCGCGTACTCCTGGAGCGTGTAGTTCGTGCTCGAATCGAACGCCGTGCGCGAGCCGTCGTAATCGACCCCGAGGCCGCCGCCCACGTCCATGTAGCCGATCTCGTGGCCCATCTTCGTGAGCTTGCAATAAAACCGCGCCGCCTCGCGCACGGCCTTCTTGATCGTGGAGATGTCGGGCACCTGGCTGCCGACGTGGAAATGGACGAGCTTGAGGCAATGCGCCAACCCGTTTTCCTTGAGGAAATTACTCGCCCACACGAGGTCCGACGTGGACAGGCCAAACTTCGCGTTCTCCCCGCCGCTGGCCGCCCACTTGCCTGACGAACGCGTCTGCAAACGCACCCGCAGACCCACCAGCGGCTCGACGCCCATCTCCCTGGAAATCTCCACGATCTGGCGCAGCTCCTCGATCTTCTCGACGATCATGATGATCTGCTTGCCCAGCTTGCGGCCCATGAGCGCGTTCTGGATGAACACGGCGTCCTTGTAGCCGTTGCACACGATGACGCTCTCCAGGTCGCGGTGCACCGCCAGCGCCGCGAAGAGTTCCGGCTTGCTGCCGCACTCCAGCCCGAAGTGGTATTCCGCGCCCGCGTCGAGGATTTCCTCCACGACCTCGCGCAGTTGGTTGACCTTGATCGGGAACACGCCGCGGTACGGCTGCTGGTAACCGGCCTCCGCGATGGCGCTGGCGAACGCCTTGCAGATCGTCTGCACGCGATGGCGCAGGAGGTCCTGGAAACGGATGACCAGCGGGAAGCCGAGCCCCTGTTCGCGTGCTTCCTGCACGACGGCCATCACGTCGATGGCCGCGCCCTGGTTTTGCAGGGGAGTGACCTGGCAGTTGCCCTGCCCGTTGATCGAGAAATATCCCGCTCCCCAGCGGTCGATGTTGTAGGCGCTCGTCGCCGAGGGAATGTCCCAGTCGCTGCCCGGTTTGATCATGGAATCGCGCACGTTAGTACCCGGGGGGCGGAATGCAACGCGGTGTTTGTGAAAAAATGCTGCGGGCTGCGGGCGGCGGGATGTGGGCAGCGGCGGGGTGCGGGCTAGGCTTTTGGCGGCGGGATTGGGGAGGGGCCGTCTATCTCCATTCTTCTACATACGCATCCGTCCCATCC
>CAZZYS010000140.1:0-11102 GCA_964658285.1 uncultured Verrucomicrobiota bacterium | reverse complement strand
CGCTGACCGCCCTCTACGAGACCGCCGACCCGAAGAAACAGGCCAACCTGCGCACGATCATCGGCGACATCACCAGCCGCGTCCAGGGTGGCGAAAGTTTCAACGCTTCCATCGCCAAGCACCCCACGATTTTCAACCGCCTCTACATCTCGATGGTCAAGGCGGGCGAAACCGGCGGTTTGCTGGCCGAGATCCTCGACCGTCTCGCCGGCTTCCTCGAAGCCAGCGCCCGGCTGCGCAAAAAGATCAAGTCGGCCATGACCTATCCGGTTGCCGTCATCTCCATCGCCATCCTCATCACGGTCTTCCTCATCGTGAAGGTCGTGCCCGTCTTCGCGGAAATCTTCAAGGACTTCGGCAAGCCGCTGCCCGCGCCCACGCAGTGGCTCGTGGACCTGAGCGACTTCATGCGCAACGACTGGTACTACATCATCGGGATCGTCGTGGCCGTCTTCTTCGGCATCCGGTATTTCCTCAAGACCCAGAGCGGCCAGGATCTGTGGAACAAGTGGCAGCTCAAACTGCCAGTCTTCGGTCCATTGGTGCACAAGATTTCCATGAGCCGGTTCGCGCGGACGTTCGCCCAGCTCATCCGCTCGGGCGTGCCGATCCTCGAAACCCTCGAAATCGTCGGCGGCAGCGCCGGCAACACCGTGATCGAGAAATCCATCAAGAGCGTGAGCGCCGACGTGGAAAAAGGTGACAACCTCTCCGTGGCCATGTCCAAGAAGACCATCTTCCCGCCGATGATGCTGCGCATGGTCTCGGCCGGCGAGTCCACCGGCAAGATCGACGAGATGCTCGAAAAGATGGCCGACTTCTGGGACGAGGAAATCGAGGCGACGCTCTCCGCGCTCACGAGCCTGCTCGAACCCATCCTCATCGTGGTGCTCGGCGTCATCGTCGGCGGCATCGTTATCGCGCTCTTCCTACCGATCTTCCAACTCAGCGAGGTGGTCTCCAGTTGAGGAGGCCCGGCCCCGCGGAGGTTCGGCGCGGACTGCCTTGCCCGGCCGGTCCGGCCCGCCCGTGACGCCCGGCCACCTGGGAATCTCTCGTTGTATGCCAGATCGCCCAGACCGTGAAACGCAGGTGACCGCTGATCCCGCCCCGGCCGGCCGCATCCTGGACGGGGAGGAGTGCCGCGCCGTCATCGCGCACGCCCTCGACGCGATCTTCGTCGTGGATGCCGACGGCCGGCTGGCCGACGTGAACCCGGCCGCTTGCGAACTCGTCGGTGCCACGCGCGACTCCCTCCTCGGCGCGCCGGTCGAGCGTTATTTCGAGCCCGTACCCATCCCGGGGTTGCCGGAGGCTCCCGGCGGGGACTTGCGCACCGTCGAGTGCGTCGTCCATTGCGCGGACGGCGGCCTGCGTCACGCCGAAGTGCGCGCCCGCGCCCATTTCCTGCCCGGCCTGCACCTCTGCGTGGCGCGCGACTGCACCGAGCACCGGCTCGCGGTGGAAGCGATCCAGCAGGCCGACCAACTCTGCCGCAGCCTGATCGAGAACACCGGCACGGGTTACGTCATCGTCGATGCGCGCGGCGGCGTCATCGACGCCGACGCCGAATACGTCCGCCTGACCGGCCACGCCACGCTCGACGAGATCCGCGGCCGGCACCCCCGGGAATGGACCGCCGCCGGAGACCGCGACCGGCTCGCCGCCGGGTTCGACGCCTGCTGGGAACGCGGGTCCGTGCAAAACCTGGAAGTCGATTTCACGGACCCCGCCGGCGGTCGCGTGCCGGTGGAGATCAACGCCTCGATCCTCGGCCAGGGCGACGACGCGCGCATGGTCTCACTCTGCCGCGACATCACCGGCCGCCTCCAGACCCAGCAGGAACTCCGTGCCGCCCGCCTGGAACTCGAGAACGTCGTGCAAAACCGCACGGCCGAACTCGACGCCGCCACCGCGCAACTCCGTTCCCGTGCCAGCCAGCAGGAAAGCGTCGCCGAACTCGGCCGCCACGCACTCGCCGGCGCCCCCATCGAGGAGGTGATGAACGAGGCGGTCGGCATGGTGGCCGCCGTCCTGGGACTGGAATACTGCGCCATCCTGGAACACGCCGACCCGGAAGGCGACGATCTCGTCCTGCGCGCGACGTTCGGCTGGCCCGAAACGGCCGTGGGCACGGTGGTTGCCACGACGGACCCGGCGTTTGCCACGGGCTACGCCCTGCGCGCCGGTGCGCCGGTGTGGTTCGAGGACCTCGACCAGGAGACGCGCTTCCAAGCTCCCGAGGGGATGCGCGAGGCCGGGGTGGTCAGCGGCCTGTCGGCGGTCATCAGCGACGGGCACGCGCCGTTTGGGCTGCTGGCGGCGCGCTGCAAGCGGCGGCGGCGTTTCACGGCCGACGACACCCATTTTCTGCAAAGCGTGGCCAACGTCCTGGCGACCGCCATCGAACGCCGCCGCGCGGAGGAAACCGTCCGCCAGGCCCAGCTCGGCGCAATGCAGGCGAACAACGCCAAGATCGATTTCCTCTCGCGCATGAGCCACGAATTGAGGACGCCGCTCAACGCCATCCTCGGGTTCAGCCAACTCCTGGAGATCGAGCGGCTCAACGACGGCCAGCGTGAGAGCGTCGAGCAGATCACCCGCGCGGGCCGGCATTTGCTCGAACTCGTCAACGAGGTGCTCGACATCAGCCGCATCGACTCGGGCAACATTGCCCTCGTGCCCGAGCCGCTCGCCGTCGAGGAACTCTGGAGCGAGGCCGTCGATCTCATCCGGCCGCTCGCCGACGCGCGGCGGATCACGGTGGTTTTTGCTCTGGCCGCCGATGGCAGCGTCCGGTACATCCTCGGCGACCGCCAGCGGCTGCGGCAGGTGTTACTGAATCTGCTTTCCAACGCGGTGAAGTACAACCGCCCCGCCGGCACCGTCACCCTGCGCAGCGGCATCGCCCCGGACGCCCGGCACGTGCGCCTGTCCGTCACCGACACCGGCGCGGGCATCGCCGCCGACAAGCTGCCGTTGTTGTTCACGCCCTTCGAGCGGCTCGGGGCCGAGAACACCGACGTGGAAGGCAGCGGCATGGGCCTGGCGTTGTCCAAGCGGCTCGTGGAGGCGCAGGGCGGCAGCATGGGCGTCGAAAGCGCGCCGGAGGCCGGTTCGACCTTCTGGATCGACCTGCCGGTCGCCGCCGCGCCGTTGCACGAAGGCACCGGGCCTTCGATTTTGGATGAATTGATCCACGCCCAGCTTTTCGAGGACGACGGGGAAGCGTCGCCGGACGCGTCCACGGGGTTCGACCTGCCTCCGGTGGCTCCCCTGCCCGCGCGCGGAATCCCGCTGCGCCCGTTGCCGGTGCCCCGGCAGCGCATCGTGCTGCACATCGAGGACAACGAGCCGAACCAGCGCCTGATCGAGATGCTCCTGTCCCAGCGCCCGGCGTTGCGGCTGCTGACGGCCTCGCGCGGTGGGGAGGGGCTGGAACTGGCCCAAAAATACCATCCCGACCTGATCCTGCTCGACGTGCATCTGCCCGACACCTCCGGCGAAAACGTGCTCCACGACCTGCGCGCCGACGCGGGCACGCGCGACGTGCCGGTGGTGATCGTTAGCGCGGACGCGGCGTCGATCCGGCACAGCCAGCTCCACGAGAACGGAGCGAACAATTATCTCCTCAAGCCGTTCAACGTGACGCAGTTTCTCAAGATCGTGGACGAGTATTTGCTCAGGAGCGCGGCCTGAGAGACCTCGACTCTCTTGTGGAGCGCCGTGTTCTTGCTTGCAAATCTCGCCCTGTTCCTGACACGACTCCGTGTTGTCCGCTGACAACTCCCGCGCACGGTGTCGGCCGAATGAACCTCGTCTTGTTTTGCGATGTTCGTCTGTCCCTCGCCTGTCAAACGCAGAACTCCTGTCAGGACGCGATTTTATCTGTTGCCACGGTGCCGATTACCCTATCGTTTAAACCACACTTTCCATGCTTGGCTCCGTTCTCAAATCGATCATTCCCAAACGCGAAATGCTCGTGCCGATCATGTTCGGCCCCTTTCGGGGTGCTCGCATCCAGATGGTGCCGCACGACAATCTGCGCAAAATGTTTGGATTGTACGAGCATGAACTAAACGGATGGCTGGAGGTCGTCATGCATCGCGTGGACCTTGTGCTCGATGTGGGAGGAAGCAATGGCTACTTCGCTTTCGGTTGCGCGGCGGCTTTCCGGCGCATGCAACGAGGGGGGCGCATCATTACTTTTGAGCCACAGGCGAGTGAATGCGATCAGATGCGTGCCTCGCTCAAACACCAACCGGGGTTGGCGGTCGAGATCACGATCCAACAATGCCTCGTCGGGCGAGAAAATAAGGAAGGCATGACAAGCCTCGACACGGTGGCGACCGAGAATCCGGACCTCCGGGCAAAGCCGACTCTCATCAAGATCGACGTGGAAGGTGCGGAAATTGATGTCATCGAGGGGGGCGGAAAATGGCTCAATCCATCTAATTATTTCCTCATCGAAGTCCATCGCGCCGAATACCTGGGCCAACTGCAAGAGAAGTTCTCGGCTGCGGGCATAAAGTTGGAGCAGCGCGACCAGATTTTCCTACCGATCATCGGACGTGAGCATCGCTCGGTGGATAACCGCTGGTTGGTCACGCCGCTCGCTCGATAAACATACTCACTTCATAAATTGCCCGATGGCCCGGCGCAGTTCCACCGAGGTCGCGGGTTTGCCCAGCACCATGTCCACGCACGGGGCCACGTCCACGGTTTCGGGCGAAGCGCCGCCGAAGCCGGTGAGCAGGATCACCGCCGTTTTCGGACAATGCTCCTTGACGACCACCGCGAGTTCCTCGCCCGTCATGCCCGGCATGGATTGATCCGTGATCACGAGGTCGAATGGTTGCTTTTCGATGATTGCGAGCGCCTCCCGGCCGTCGCCGGCGGTTTCCACCTGGTGGCCGTCTTCGAGGAGTTGCGCTTGGAGCACGTCGAGGATGATGGGCAGGTCGTCCACCACGAGGATGCGCAGGATGCCGGCGACTTCCTTCGGCGCGGTGTCGCCCTCCTGCTCCTGCTCGGCGGTCCCGGCCGGTGCGACGGGCAGACGGATGCAAAAGGTCGTGCCGCAGCCCTGTTCGCTCTCGATGTCCATCATGCCGCCGTGACGCTGGATGATGCCGTACACCGCCGACAATCCCAGGCCCGTGCCGCGTTCGCCCTTGGTGGTAAAGAAAGGCTCCAGGCAACGCCGGCGCGTTTCCTCGCTCATGCCCGTGCCGGTGTCGGCCACGCGCAGGCAGAGTTCGCCGTCGTCCATGGAGGTGTCGATGTTCAGGATGCCGCCCAGAGGCATGGCGTCCACGGCGTTGAAGATGAGGTTCGTCAACATCTCGCGCAGCTCGGCCGGGTCGCCCGCCAGCGGGGGCAGGTCGGCCGTCTTGCTCTGGACGCTGATTTCGATCCCGCGGGCGCGGGCCTCGTCCTTCCACTTGGGCCGGGTCATGGTGACGGCCTGCTCGATGATCTGGTTGAGCTGGAGGGTCACGCGCGTTTCCTCGCCCTCGTCGGACCGGTGGAACTCCCGCAGCCGGCGCACGATCTGCGCGGCATCCTGCGCGGCGGCGGTGATGGCGCGGAGGTGCGCGGCCTCCGGGCTGTCCGGCCGGGCCTTGGCGACCGACATCATCAGGTCGCTGTGGCCGAGGATCATGGTTAGCGCGTTGTTGAAATCGTGCGCGATGCCCGCCGCCATCGTGCCCAGGGCGCTGAGGCGTTCCTGCTTGATGGCGGTGTGCTGGGCGGTGCGCAGCTTCAGGAGGGTGTCCTCCAACTGGGAGGTGCGGTCGCGGACCTGTTCTTCGAGGAGGATGTTCTGGTTCTGGAGCTGGATGTGCAGGAAGCGGTTTTCCAGCAGGTTGCGGATGCGCAGCAACACCTCGGACTGGTCGAGCGGCTTGGTCAGGAAATCCTTGGCTCCGGCGGCGAGGGCGCGGTGCTTGGTCTTGGTGGTCACGTCGGCGGTGAGGACCAGCACGGGCACGGGGTTTTCGCCGGTGGTCAGCGCCTTGATCTGCTCCATGATGTCGAAGCCGGTGACGTTGGGCATGTGGAGGTCGAGCAGGACGAGGTCCGGCCGGAAATCCAGAAAACGGGCCATCGCCTCGCGCGAGTCGCAGGTGCTCTCGATGCGGGTGGCTCCGATGAGTTCGAGGATGCGTTCGAGCAGGCGCACGTTGGCCTGTTCGTCGTCAACGATGAGAATTTTGGCTTTGCCGATGGTCGAACGCAGCATGGTTTAGGCGGCAGAATTGAGAGAACCGGGACGGATTCCCTCTGTAGCAGGCGGCGGACCACGGGCGCGTTGCGCCGTTGCGGAGTGCCCCGCGGGCACGTTGCGGGTTGCGGTGCAGGCTGCGCCTGCGTTGCGGAGTGCCTGCGGCACGTCAGGAGAGAAAAACACTCCACTGCCTCTGCCAACGCGCTGTCAGGCGCATCGCAACGGCGCGCAGCGCCCCCGCAACCCGCAACGTGCCCGCAGGGCACTCCGCAACGGCGCAACGGCGCAACGCGCCTCACCCCCCGCCCGTCGCGTAAAACTGCTGGTACAGCCGCTCGATGGCCTCGTCGGGGTCCTCGAACATCAGATTTTCCTTGCGCCGACAGGCGTACAGACTGAACGCGAAGGGACTCACGAGCGGGGTTTCGAGCAACTCCCAGCGCCAGCCGGGTGCCGCCGTTTTTTCCATCCACGCGCAGGCCCCCGCCAGATCGAGATAGAGTGTGATCGCCTGCCGGTACGCCTCCTCCAACAGCGGGTGATCCGGCTCGTGCTGCTCCAGCACCCGGAAGAGGATTTCCGTACTGAACCGCAGTTGCTTGATCGCCCGGTCCTTGCCCGGAAACTGCCGCGGCACCATCAAGCCCGTCTGCGCCACGGCGCGGAATTGTCCGCGCACCAGTTCACCCTCCTTGAGCGCGAGGCGGAGTTCTTCCTCCGTTCCCGCGCGGGCAAAACACTCCTGCCACCCCGCCAGGGGGAGTTCCTGGAAACGTTGCAGCGTCAGCAGGAACCCGTAGTCGTCGGCCGTCACCTGGGCGTTGCCGCCGCCCGCCAACCGGGCCGCGCGCCGGGCGACGATCCGCGAGAGGGCGTCGTTGACCGTCCTGCCCGCGAGCGTGTGAAAAAAATAGTGCGAGAGCCCCTTTGGCGTGTCGCGTTCGCGGTGCAGCTCGATGAGCGTCAGCCCGTCGCGCGGGATCATCGAATGCCGCCGCTGCAACGCATACTGCGCGACCACCGCCTGCGCGTTGGCCGACGAAAAATCCCACGTTTCCACCAGCCAGTCCAACACCGCGCGGTGTTCAACGTCCGGCGCGTCGGCCGCCATCCGGGCGTCGATGTCGCCCCGCAGCCGGGCGACTTCCGCCGCGAGTCCGGCCGTCATCGGCAGGCGGCTGGCGGACCACGACGGCACGTTGGGCTGCGCGCCGTCGGCGGCTTCCACCTTGGCTGCCTGCCAGCCGGCCTCCAGCAGACGCACGACCCTGCCGCCGAGCACGAACACGTCGCCCACCTTCAGGCCCTTGACGAAAAACTCGTCCACCGTCCCCAGCGAACGCCGGCCCAGGGTGACGTTAACGAGCCCCTCGGTGGCGATGGTGCCGACGTTGACGAGGTATTCCCGCCCCACCCGCGACGTGGCCGCCCACAACGCGCCGTCCGCATCCACGCGCACCTTGCCGAACGTGTCCGCGTACGCCTGCGCCAGCGAACGCCCCCCGCCCTGGAGGTATTCGACGACGCGGTCGAAAGCCCCCTGCTCCAGCCGCCGGAACGGCCACGCGCGGCGCACCGTTTCCCAGACAATTTCCGCCGCGATGCCCGGTTCTTCTAGCACCATGCCGACGATATGCTGCGCGAGCACGTCGGCGGAGTTTTCCGGGATGCGCACCGGGTCCAGACGGCGTTCCCGCGCGAGCCGGGCGGTGACGGCGCATTCCACGAGGTCGATGACGTTGGTCGCCACCAGGATGCCGTGGCTGGTGGCATCGACCGCGTGTCCCGAACGGCCGATGCGCTGGAGGGTACGCGAGATGCCCTTCGGCGCGGAAATCATCACGACCAGATCAATCGCGCCGATGTCCACGCCCATCTCTAGGCTGGTGGAACAGACCACCGCGCGCAGTTCGCCGTTCTTGAGGCGGTCTTCCACGTCGAGGCGCAAGTTGCGGTCGAGCGAACCGTGGTGGACCTCGATCTTGCCCGCCAGCCGTGGCAAGGCCGTCTTCAGGCGAATCCCCAAACCTTCCGCCCCGGCGCGGGTGTTGGTGAAGATGAGCACCGAACGCTGCCGCCGGATCAACGCGCCGAGTTCGAGCAACACGCGCCCCGCGCTCTGCCCGGCGGGTGGATACGGGTTGCGCCGCACCGGTGAGAACACCTCAATAATTGCCCGGCGCTGGTTGCGCGCCTCGGCCAGCACGCAAGGCCGGCCTTCGCCGACGAGGAAACCGGCCATCGTTTCCAATGGGCTGATCGTGGCCGAAAGCCCGACCCGGCAAAGTCCTGGCGCGCCGTGGCCGATCACGAGGCGTTCCAGGCGTTCGAGCGAGACGCTCAGGTGCGCGCCGCGTTTGTTTTCGGCGAGGGCGTGGAGTTCGTCCACGACCACGAACCGGCAGGTGGCCAGCGCGGGGTGCCAGGCCGGTTGCGCGAGGAGGATGGCGAGGGACTCGGGCGTGGTGAGCAGGAGATGCGGCGGGCGCTGCTTGATCTGGGCGCGTTCGCGGGCCGTGGTGTCGCCGGTGCGCAGGCCGATGCGGATGTCCTTTTCAAGCCCCATCTCGACCAACGGGCGGGTGAGGTTTTTCTGGATGTCGTACGTCAGCGAACGCAGCGGCGAGATGTAAATGGCGTGGATGCGTCCCGGCGGCGGGGCATCGCGCACCAACCGGTCGATGATTCCCAAAAAACCGGCGAGTGTCTTGCCGCTGCCCGTCGGTGAGGAAAGCAGCACCGAGCGCCCGGCGAGAATGGCCGGGATGCAGAGTGTCTGCGCCGGGGTGAACTTCTTATACGTCCGCCTGAACCACGCCGCCACGCGTGGATGCAGCCGCGCGAACAGATCGTCGGCGGGCTCGGCCGGAGGGTAGAGATCGGCGGAAGTCAGAGGTGCAAGGAACCTCGCCCCCGTCCGGCCGTCAACGAGGATGGCGCTTTGAATCGGGAAGTCCGCTACGCTTCGACGGACTGTGGCTGATCCAAAATGATCCCGCTAATCAACAGAGGCGGAAGAATGGCTTCCAAGCCTTCGTCCGAGTAGATGCTCACGCGGACACCGGTAGGGTAAACGTGAGCGTGGTCCGGCGTAGGAACCCTGTACTCTCGCCCATCGGCGACATGCACCGTGAAAGGAACAAAAGGCTGGGCTTGAAGAAACTTGCGGATGTCCGTGATCATGCGCAAACGAACTTGCCATCAGTGGAGCTGTTGATCAAACGGATGGACCGACTTCCGAACCCATCGCGCCTTGGCTCACACCGCCCGCTCGCCCGTCTCCTCGGTGCGGATGCGGATGGCATCCTCAATCGAATACACGAACACTTTGCCGTCGCCGATCTTGCCGGTCTTGGCCGCCTTGATGATCGCCGCCGTGGCGTCGTCGAGCAGACTGTCAGCCAGCACGACCTCGATCTTGATCTTCGGCAGGAAATCGACGGTGTACTCGCTGCCCCGGTAAATTTCCGTGTGGCCCTTCTGGCGGCCGAAGCCCTTGACCTCGCTGACCGTCATGCCTTCGATGCCCAGTTCCGCCAACGCGTCTTTGACCTCTTCGAGCTTGAACGGTTTGATGATGGCTTCGATCTTTTTCATAGGGAGACGACGGATGGAGCGACGAAATTACTTCTCTACGGGAAACGGGCGTTAAGCAACGGTTTTCGGTGGCGGGGCAGCTCTATAGCAAAGCGTGTGCCGATGGGTTTCAACGGCCGAAACCACCGATTTACCACGCGGGAGCACGGGAAACCTGTCACGAATCAGCCACCCGGACAAAAAACGGACACGCCCCGGGCTAAGCGCGCGGGTGGGCGTCGTTGTAGGCCTTGCGCAACCGTTCCACGGTGACCTTGGTGTAAATCTGTGTCGTCGAAAGACTCGCGTGACCGAGCAGTTCCTGCACGCTGCGCAGGTCCGCGCCATTGTCGAGCAGGTGCGTGGCGAACGAGTGCCGCAGCTTGTGCGGACTGAGCGCGACCGGGATACTCGTGTGCCGCAGATATCTCTTCAGCAACAGCCAGATCGAGCGCGGGGCGATGCGGCCACGCAGTTTGCTGATGAACAGCGGCCCCGTCTGCACGCCCGCCGCCTGCCGGTAGCGCGAGACCGCCTCCAGGGCCGGCAAGCCCACCGGGCAGACGCGTTCCTTGCGCCCTTTGCCGAGCACGCGCACGTTTTCGGTGTACGGGTCGAGGTCCTCGACGTTGAGCGCGGCGAGTTCGGCCAGACGCAGGCCGCTGCTGTAAAAGAGTTCCATGACGGCCGCGTCCCGCGCGGGCATCCAGGCGGGGGCCTGGCTTTCGCGTTCGACCTTGAAGGGCGCGGCGAAGAGTTCGTCGATCTGCGCGACGGTGAGGAGCTGGGGGAGTTTCTTCTCGGCCTTGGGCAGGTGCAGGGCCTTGAGCGGATTGACCACCAGCCCGCGCCGGTTACAGAGGAACTTGTAAAACGACCGCAAGGCCGCGAACTGCAATCGCACGTACGCGCGCGACTGTTTGCGCTTCATGCATTGGAACAGGTACTCGCGGAACGGCTCGGTGTCGCACTCCAGCCAGCCCGGCGCGCCCGGCATGGCCACGCGGAAAGCCGCCAGCGCGCGGGAATAATTGCCGACGGTGTACGTGGAGGCATTGCGCTCGTTTTCGAGATAGTCGAAGAATGCCTCCGCGAGCGGGTCGGGTGCGATCCGCTCGTCGCAGGTTGCGGATGGCGGGCGGCGAGGCGGCACGTTTTAAAAATTGATACCAGCCAGCCCCGAATCTGCAAGGCTCCTCCAGAGCGGACGAACCCGGTTTGCCGCGGCAGTCACCACCGCCCCGGACTCGACACGTCGCTTCCGCCGCCCGTCGGACTCGATCCGCCGCTCCCG
>CAZZYS010000139.1:0-11149 GCA_964658285.1 uncultured Verrucomicrobiota bacterium | reverse complement strand
GCTCAGCGACGCCGACCCGCTGCCGTTGGTGATGGCCAACTGCCCGCCCGTCGATCCGGTCAGCGTGCCCCCGGTGATCGTGCCACCGTTCGTCGCCGCCGCCGTTTGCAGGATGCCTCCCGAGGTGATCGTGTTGACCCCCGTCAACGTCAGCGTGTAGGCCGTCGCCGTGTTGAAACGCAGGCTGTTGGGCGTGATCGGACCTGTCAGCACCTCCGAAGCCGTCACGTCCACGTTCGCGTTCGCGTAGTTGGCCGGCGTGGTCCCCGCCGTCGCCGAAGCGGTGTAAGAGCCTGCCGCCAGCCCCGTGATCGCCCCGCCCGGTGTGGCCGGGGCCACCGCCCACGTCGTCTTGCCGCCGAAGGTCGCGTACCCACCCAGGATGCCGTTGACGTTGCCGTTGGTCGTCGTGATCGCGCTCGTCGTGTTCGGGTTGATGTCAAACGTCGCCCCGCCCGTCGCGCTGAGCGCCCCGAGGTTGAGCGTCTGCGTGGCCGTCGAGGTCGAAACCGCGTTCTCGCCTGCTCCGAGGCTCGTGCTCGCAAAGCTCTGCGTCACCGTGCCCGTGCGCGTGTAGTTGAAGAGGCCCCCGTTGGCGAAGCCGCCCAGCGCCAGCGCGTTGCTGCCCGTGCCGATGGAACCGTTGGCACCACCACCGCCCAGGTTGAGCGTGCCCCCCGTCACCGTCGTCGTGCCCGTGTAGGTATTCGCCCCGGTCAGCGTGAGCGTGTTGCTAAAGCCCGAGAAGACCAGGTTGCCCGCCCCGCTAAACACCCCCGAGGTCGTCGTGTTCGCGTTGTTGATCGGGTTGCCCACCGTCAACGTGATCGGCGCCGGCGTGGCCGCGTTGTTTTGCAAGGCGATGTTCGGGTTGCCTCCCAGGCCGCCGATGGTAAACGCGTTGCTCGTCACCGCGCTGTCAAAGGTCAGCACGCCCGTGCCGCTCAGGGTCAACGTGCTGTTTTGCAGCGCGAACTGGTTGGCCACGTCCAGCGTGCCCGCTGACACCGCCGTGCCGCCCGAGTACGTGTTCACCCCGGAAAGGGTCAGGGTGCCGCCCGTTCCAACCACCGTGATTGCACCGGTGCCGCCGATGGACTGGGTGATGGGCCCTCCGTAGTTGTCCGTGCGGTTGAAAGTCAGCGTGGCGTTGTTCTGAATCGACCCCGTGCCGAGTGAGCCTACCGTGCCGCCCGCACCAACTTGCAGCGTGCCGCCCGTGATGAAGGTCTGACCGGTGTACGTATTCGCACCGGTCAAGGTCAGCGTGTTCGTGCCGAGCTTGGCCAGGCCAATGGCATTCGCGCCACCGTTGTTGTTGGTGATCGCATTCGCGTAGGTAAAATTCCCGGGCGTCGTATCGATGCCGAAGCGCGAGCCGTTCTCGAAGCCGCCCGTCGCCGTACCCAGCGCATTGAGCGTGGCCAAGTCCGTCACACTGAAAGTCCCCACGCCGCCAACCTGGAACGCCGCCGTCCCGCCAGCCTGCACGATCAAATTCGACGTGGTCGCGGTCGGGGTATCCGTCGTGCCATTGAAGAGAGACACCTCCTTGGCAAAATCGAGCACGCCGCGTGTGACCGTGGCCGTGCCGGTGTTGGTGTTCGTGCCGCTGACCGTCGTCGTGGAGGTCGTGCTGTTCTGCAGGATCGACTCCGCCCCGGTCAGGTTCGCACTGATGCCAAAGCCCGCCCCGCCCGTGCTGACGTTGGAGATCGTGCCCGTAAAGTTGACCGTGCCCCCCGGCCCGAGGATGAACCCGCCCGCGCTCGTCGCGTTGAAGATCAGGTTGCCCGTGCCGGTGACCCCGCCCGTCAGGTTGAACGAGTTGCCTCCCGCGGTGTTCGTGTTCACCACGTTCAGGTTGTTGTTGAGCGTGATGAGCCCGCCCAACTGGAGGGCACCGGCCGTCGTCTCGACCGTGAGAGCCCCGGTCGGACCGGCCGCCACGTTGATCGCGTTCGCAATGACCGGCGCGCCGGTGTTGGCGTTGTAATTGAACGTAGCGGTGCCCGCTCCCGTCGAAGCCGTCCCCAAGGTGAGCGTACCCGTGCCCAGGGCGGCGGCGTTAGCGGACGTGTCCAGCAAGGTACCCGCCTGGATCGTCACGCCGCCGTTACCCAGTTTCGCGGTCGCGGTGGTCAGCGTGATCTGGCCCGCGTTGATCTGCGTCAGGCCGCCGTTGGTGTTGGCACCCGAAAGCGTCAGCGTGCCCGCGCCGGTCTTGGTGAACCCGAAATTCGAGCCCCCGTCCGAGATGATCGAGGAGATCGCCGCCGTGCCCACCACGTCGAAGTTGCCGCTCTGGCCGAGCGCCAGACCCAGCGCCGTGACCCCCGTGCCGCCGGTCAGCGTCAGGTTGGCTCCCGTGCCCACGAAGAACAGGTCGGCCGCGTTCGAGCCGAGCACCCCGTCGCCCAGGAAACCCGGGCCGCCCAGGGTCAGCGTGCTCGCCGCCGTGCCGCCGGTGTTGGAAATCGTGATGGCCGTCGTGCTCAGATCGTTGAGCGAGCCAAAAGTCGCACTGGTGCCCAATGTGAAAGCGGTCGGGGTCGTGTACGCAACGCCGCTGTTAAAGAGCACGTCGCTGGTCACCGAGGGCGGGTTGGTCGCCGCCGTGCCGCCCGCGCCCGTGCCGGACGTGCCGCCGGTCGTGTACGTCGTGGTGGCGGACAGGTTCGTCTGACCGTTGATGACATTGTATTGCGTGTCAGCGGCCTTGGCCCCCCGCCCGGCAAAAAGCGTCACACCCGCGAACAAAACAATCGCGGGAATGGCAAAACGGGGACGCGCAACGCGGGAGGACACTCCGGAAGCGAGGATAAAGGGCGTGGCGCTGGGGAGGGGGCGATGGATGGGCATAACGAGGCGGAAAGGCTTCACAGGTGGGGAAAGAAGGAGAGACGAACAGGCCGGGAAGGATTGCGTCGCGGCGAAATTATCATCTGCCCTGTCTCACGCACATCAGATTTATGTGCGGTTTTCATCCGCAGAAGTGCGCTTTTGAAACGCGGAATCCGCCGGGATGACCGCGCCAGAACGGCGACGCGAGAAATTTGGACCGCGTCGATATGACAATTCCATTTAAAACAAATCCAGGCCTTTCGATGCAATTTTTCGAGTGTTCGCATGGCCGCGTGAACATCCCGGCTTCGCAAAAAGTCACATCGGACGTGCAAAAATGGCACCGGAAAGAAGTAATGCATTCTTAAAACATTGGATAATGTAAATACATACGACTTCTTGCGCCGGATCCTGTTGGATGCCGTCCGTGCCCACACGAAGAAGCTCGCATCACCCCCCGTTCTCCGGATCGCGCCAAACCCCGGCCTCCCTCGATGCTCGACCATCTCACCGCCTGCAGCTTTCCAAACTTTGGCCACGCGTTCCACGCAGGCTCCCGGTTGGTCTCCCGGTTGGGAAGCGGCCAGGCAACTCCGCGTGTCCGCAACTTCGTGAAACCACCTGACGAATCGCGTCGCGCGCGGCTTTGCACGGCTGCGCGGCACGAGCGGCCAACGGCGTTCACGCTGGTAGAGATGCTGGTCGTGCTGGCAATCGTTGGCCTCATTGCGACCCTGGTCATCCCCGCGGTCACGTCGATCCTGCGCGGCCTGCAGATCAGCCAGAATGGGCAACTGATCGAAAGCCAGTTGGACCTCGCCCGGCAGGCCGCCCTGACGAACAACCGCAGCGTCGAGGTGCGCCTGTGCCAGGTGAACGGGAGTGGGAAGTTTTCGGCCCTGCTGCCCCTGCTGGTGACGACCACGGTCAACACCGTGAACTTGAACCAACCCGTGTACCAGCCGATTGGCAAGCCGACGTTCATCAGCGACTCCGTGGTGATCGATTCGGGCACCGGCTCGGGCACCACCCTTTCCACCCTGGTCAGTCCCAACGGTGCCACCGCGGCGGCACCCATCACCAACTACAGCAACCCGCCGCTGGGGTCGTATGGCCAGAATTATACGTACGTCTCTTTTCGATTCAAACCCGATGGCACCACGGACTTGAACCAATCCTCCCTGTGGTTTCTGACGGTGCACAACGCGACCGACCCGAACCCGGACCCCAATCCGCCCAACAACTACTACACGATCCAGGTAGATGCCTACAGCGGCCACGTTTCGCAGTTCAGACCCTAGTTTTATCCTGCCCTTGCCATGATCTCCCCTCCCCCCCGCTCGAAACACCGGACAAAGCGCGCCCTCGCCAGGGCGTTCAGCCTGATCGAAGTGACGCTGGCGATGGGCATCATGGGCTTTGCCTTCGTGTCCATCCTGGGGTTGATGCCCGTGGGTCTGAGCAGCTTCCGCGAGACCAAGAACGTCAGCGTGGCCTCCCTGATCGCCCAGCAAATTTTCGGCGAGGTGCAGAGCACGACGTTCGCCGAGTTGATCGGTCCCACGCTACCCGGAAGTAGCTGGCAGTTGCCGCCGCCCGGCAGCCAGACGGGAGCGACGACCTCGCGCTGTTTCAACGAGCAGGGCCAGGAAGTCTCCCCGACCGATCCCACGGCGCAGGCCAGCGTGGTCTACCGGGTGAACGTCCGCGTGGCCGCGTCCACTCCGTACGTGCAGAACGGGGTGACCACCCCGACGCAGAACGCGGCGCTGGCGAACGTCGCCATCCAGGTCGCCTATAATCCCGGCAACCTGACGATGGATACCGTGGCCAACTACTGGACCGGGAAAAGCAACGGGATCACCGTTCCCGTGTACACTTACGAAACGCTGGTTGCCCGCAATTTCTGATGAAGCTCTCGATGCGGCGCGTCCGGAGATCGCCCGGTTTCACCCTGGTAGAGGTGCTGGTCGCCATGACCGTGCTGATCGTGATCCTGGTGGTTTCCACCC
The DNA here is from genome assembly GCA_964658285.1 of uncultured Verrucomicrobiota bacterium. GTDB lineage: Bacteria > Verrucomicrobiota > Verrucomicrobiia > Chthoniobacterales > SZAS-18 > CAHJWO01. The sequence continues at coordinate 6,293 of CAZZYS010000139.1, read as the reverse complement.
AGGTTTTCAGCGGGCTGCGCACCGTCATCTCGAAAACGTCCAACCAGATCGCCGAGTTCCGCGAAGCCCGCAGCGCCTTTGAAACGATGAACCGGCGCATCGCCCAGGCGACGCTCAATTCCTACGACGACCTGGACCCGACGGCCACCGGCACGGCCAACGCGTATGCCCGGGCGTCGGAGCTGCGTTTCATTTCCGGCGATGCGACGACGCTCATCCCTGGCAGCGGCACGCTGCCGCACCCGACGGACGCCACGTTTTTCCAGGCTCCGCTGGGCTACACCAACGCGACCGTGCAGGGCGGCACCAGCAGCGCGAACCTGACCGGACTCATCCAGTTGCTCAACACCTGCGGCTACTTCGTCGAGTGGAACAGCGACCAGAGCCTGCGCCCCCCTTTCCTGCCGGCGTCCATCCCCTATCGCTACCGTTACCGGCTGATGGAGATGGTCGAACCCACCGAGAATCTGGCCGTCTACAACTATACCTCCGGGACGAAACCATCGACTACCCCGACCCAGTCCAAATCCTGGACTTACACGGGCAAGGACTGGTTCCAGAACTCGCTGGCCCTCCCGTTGCCGACCAGTGGGTCGTCCGGCACCGGCACGCGCCCCGCGCACGCCATTGCGACCAACGTGCTTTTCCTCGCCCTTTTGCCGATGGTGGCACCCCGGGACGCGCAGCCTCCTGCGGGCGGCGGCGGGCCGGCACCGGATGGCACCTCCACGGACATCGCGCCCCATTATCTCTACGACACGTCGGTGAAGTCGGGTCTGACGCCTGATTCCTACAACCAGCTTCCCCCGCTGATGAGGATCGTGATGATCGCCGTCGAGGAGCAGTCCTTCGCGCGTTATCAGGCACCCAACGGCGGCACCGATCCCTCCACCAGCCTGGGTCTCACCGGTATCCTGACGGATGCTTCCTACACTCAACGGATGGCGGACATGAATACCGTCATCGGCAAGTTAGCCCAGTACAAGATCAACTACCGGGTGTTTTCCGCCACCGTGACCCTCACTCCCAACTGAAGACCTGTCCGGCCCCAGACCGATGTTATGAAAACGAGAGAAACGCACTCCCCCGGCGTCGCCGGCCCCCGCCGGATTTTTGATGAAGATTGCTGCCCGCTCCTGTCGGCGCGACCCACCGGGACGCGGGGCGTGGCGCTTATCATCGTGCTGGCGTTCATCGCCCTGGCGACGGTTCTCGTGGTCGCCTTCATGTCGAGCGTGCTGAGTTCGGGAGTCAGCGAGAAGGCCGCGGCGTCGGAGACCTCCGCCTCGCAACTGGCCGCGTCGGCGGTGCAACTGGTCGAAGGCACGATCACCAGTGCCACCGAACCCACCACGGACACGACGGCCGCGTGGGCCTGCCAGCCAGGGATGATCCGCACCTACGGGAACGTCGGCGGCGGCGCGTCCGCGAACCCGCTGGCTTATTACAAGCTCTATTCGTCGGACAGCATGGTCGTCAGTACGACCACCTCCCCGAGCGTCACCAATTTTAGCTTTGCCAACGAGGTCCCTCAGTACTGGGACAAGTCGCCTGCGCTTTACGCGGACCTGAACGCCCCCGTGCTCACGGGGACCGGCGGCAGCTCGCAGCCGATCTTCCCCATCGTGGACCCTCGCGCGCAGGATTTGGGAGTCGACGGCTTCTCGACGAGCGCGACCAGTAGCACCCTCGACGGCTTGGTCCCCGTCACGGGGGCGGCCGTGGGGACCACCACCGCGGCGCAACCCACCAAGTTTTCGGCTGACAGCACCGCGCGGCTGCCGATGCCGGTGCGCTGGATGTACGTTCTCCGCGACGGCACGATGACCGTGCCCGACGGGCCAGTCCCGCCCACCTCGACGAAAAATCTGACCGCGACATTCGGCGCGAACGTCGCCGCCAACGCGAAACCGACGCTTGCCAACCCGATTGTGGGGCGCGTGGCCTTCTGGACGGACGACGAAGACGCCAAGCTCAACGTCAACGTGGCCTCGGAGGGCACTTACGCCGACACGCCGATTGCGAACGTCGGCTCGAGCGTGAGTACCGGCACCACGCCCAACTCCTTTGTCTACCCGCAGACCGCGGCGATCGGTGATGTCACGCTCGCCCTGAACCAAGGTGCGCAGCGCGAGTATCAGCGGTATCCGGGCCATCCGGCGACGACCTGTCTGTCGTCGGTCTTCGGAACGGTCCTCAACAGTCTCGGCACGGCGGGCACCGCTTCACTTCGGGCCACTCTGGTAAAAACGATCACCGATACCATTCCACGAGTGTCGGACTACAGCGTCATCACCGGAAATTCCGGAGTCTCGTCGATGGGAGGCACGCAGGACCCGGGGTCGGTGAACACCGCGCCGCTAGCACCCGACAAGGACCGGCTCTATGCCAATCTGGATGAATATCAGTTCCTGGCGCCGACGGCCACCGCGTCGTCACGCAGCGCGCAAACGTTTGGATCGACATCGGACATGCAGAAGACCGAGCAGAACCTCGTGGACACCTGCCGGTTTTTCCTGACCGCGCACAGCAAGTCCCCGGAGCTAAATCTCTTCGGGTTGCCGCGCGTCGCCATGTGGCCGACGTGGGATGACTCGAACGCGACGAGACGGAGCGATTTCGACAAGGAGATCATTCATTGCGCGACCATTGCCGCCGCCACCAGCGATCCCCACCGGATGGCCTTTACCCGGAAAGACCCGACCAGTCCGACGACCGATTTCAACATCGCGCGCAATCAGCAGGTCTATGGTTATCTCCAGACCCTGATGGGCCGGGCGGTCCCGGGCTTTGGAGGCAATTTCTCCACCAAATACGGCACGACCGACACGAGCCAGATCCTCACGGAGATTTTCGATTATATCCGTTGCACGAACCTGGCCGATCAAAGCGACGGTCAACTCAAGGCGGATGGCACCGCCGCCGATAGCTACACACCCAGCACCCCGGCCGGGAGCAACAACGTCAACGTGGCCGTCGGACAGGTCGTGCCGACGAAAGGCACGGCTAACAACCGCGGCATTGGCCGGATCGGGACGATCTCGGAACTCGCCCTGGTACTGGTAAAAGTCGATGATCGCGCGGAGTACACGGTGACGCCGGAGGGTCCCAACAATCGCGCCACCAACCTCACTTTTTCCGGCGATTCTTCGCCCACCCTTCCCTCCACCACCATTGACCCGTCGAAACAGACGCTCCTGGAATGGGCTATTCTTCCCAAGTTCTTCACGCCGATGGCGGGTTACGCGGGCTTGGGCAATGATTTCCGGGTTCAATTCGCGGTGAAGGGCCTCAAGATCGGGGGTGTTTCCATCCCCGATAAAGCGGTGGGCACCTTGGCGGATGAATACAACACCGGACGGCTCCCGAACAACGGACGGGACTCCGTCATCGGCGGGCTGATGGGTTGCGGATTTCTTCTGGGAGGAAGTCAGACGCCTCAAACGATGATTCCGACCGGGTTGTGTGTGGTCAACGGCACCAACGCGATGAACGGCTCCTACAATGGTGGCACGGTGACGATTTCGGGCGACGTGGATGTCACGATCTACGCTCCCAACGGCTCGGCCGCGACCGGGGGCACGCCCGTGCAGACCTTGCACTTCGAATTTCCTACAGGCGCTACTCCCGTCCCCATCCCAGCTGTTGTTTACTGGGATCCCACCCCAACCAACCCGAATGCTCGTGGTGCGACGGGGACCTTTCGAGGCGCGACCTGGAGCTACAGTTCTTCATCAAAGACAGTAACCTTTAATTACAGCACGGATAAGACGAGTCGGGGAGGGGGGCCAAACGGACGACGGTTCGACAACACGAATGTCTTTGACCATCTACTGAGTGACGGTAGTAACGGGGGCACGGGGGCAGATGTGGTGCGTTCGCTCGTGCCGACTGGTACCTTGAACGGAATTGCGATCAACGGTGATCTGCGCCTGATCGCAGCCAGTTCGGAAGTTTTCAAAGAGTCTTGGAAACTCGCACAGAAAAATGTTGGCGGTGGCACCGTCACGGGGGGAACGGATGCAACGAGCGCCGACTACCAGGTATCCAGTTTGCGGATGTCACCATATTTTCGCGTTGGAAATGGTGCTCAAGGCTCGTTGATTCCGTTGACGGGCACGATGGCGTATGGCCGCACCCCTGAAATGCCGCCGGGCGTTCCGTCTGCGAAGATGGCATCAGCGCCTTCTCTCGACGCCGGAAATGCGGGTGATTGGGACAATGGACCCGGGCTGATGATCGATGGACCCTTCGTGAATAAACCCAACGAGGGCGAGAGTCAGAACCAGACGAATGGCACGAACGGCCCGAGTAGCATGCCGTACATCGGCGCGGGCGAGAACACGAGTAGTTACTATGCGGCCTCCAGCGTGTACTTCTCGCCGAACCTGCAAATCTCCTCGCCGGTCATGTTCGGGTCGCTGCCGGTCGGCCTGGACCACCCCTGGCGCACCCTGTTGTTTCGCCCCGCCAAATTGCCTGGTTTTCAAGGAGGATATACGCATCCCGGCGGGTCGGACGCTACCATCCGGGATCATCTTTTGCTCGATCTGTTCTGGATGCCGATTGTCGAGCCGTACGGCATCAGCGAACCGTTCGCCACCTCCGGCAAGATCAACCTCAACACGCAGATCGCACCGTTCACCTACATCACCCGGACGACCGGGCTGCGGGGAGTTTTGAAATCTGTCATGCTGACGGGACTGAACCCGAACCAAATCGCTTCTGGTACTACCAGCACGCTCATCGGCGGCTATAAGAATGCTTACGGCACAGATGGGAGTAAAGGTCAGTCCGCAAACGATAAAGCGACGGATCGCTACCCGCTCGACCTGGATCAGACGTTGAGTCAGATCACGCAAACGCCCGTGAACACCACGTCGCCCGCCGATACGACGAATCCTTACCCCGAATTCGCGCGGACGACGCATACCGCCGCGCTCCCGAATTTCTTCGTCTCCGCATCACAAATCTGCGACCTGCCGCTCATCCCGCAAGGTTATCAGCCTCCAGCGGGTACTACTCCCGGGCTGACGAAAGTGTCCACTTTTTGGCAGCAGAACCTCCTGACCGGAGACAACAGCATTGAACGGCCCTACTCGCTGATCTATCCGCGCGTGACCACCAAGTCGAACATCTTCACGGTGCACGTGCTCGCCCAGAGCTTGAAGAAGATCGCCACCGATACGAACCAGGCCATATGGAACGAAGGCAAGGATTTGGTCACGAGCGAATACCGTGGCGCTTTCACCGTTGAGAAGTATTTCGATCCGAACAGCGACAGCATTACCACTGACACGACAGGCACCAAACCCGCCGCCTCGAACGACGGCTCGATCAGCAGTTCCGCCGCGGTCCGTAACACCAAGTGGCGTCTGCTGAGCGTGAAGCGATTCGGGCAGTAGGCGGCACCCGAAAATCAGCGGCTTGCCTGCCGCTTCTGGTTGTCTCTCCCCCCGGCGAAAGGCAATCGTCGACCCCTCGACCCATGATCCAGCACCGTTTTCTTTTCCTCGCCGCGATCCTGCTCGCCTGCCAGTTCCCAGCGTTCGCCCACGCGGCACCGGACCCCGCGAGCGCGCCGGACAAAGCACCGGTCACCGTGGCCGACGGGGGAGACACCGTGACGCTGGCCAACGGATCGGTCTCCGTGAAGATCAACAAGGCAAGCGGAGACATCCTGGGCCTCCAGTACCAGTCGATGGACATGGTGGGCGGCGGCACCGCCTACTGGAACGTCTACGGGAGCACTCCGGTGGACGACCCGAAAGCAGCGGTAAAAACCCAGGTCAAGGGGACGCCGGCGGTGTTGACCGTCACTCAGGACCCCGCCCGGAACGGTGGCGAGATCGGCGAGATCGAGTTGCTCTATCCCTACAAGGCAGGAACCAAGGCCGAACCCTTGGACATCGCCATCCGCTATACCCTGCACCGGGGCGATTCAGGGGTGTACGCCTGGACCAGCGTTACCCATAAGCCGGGCTATCCCGCCTTCGATCAGGAAGCGAACACCTTCTGCATGAAGCTGAACGCGAGTATTTTCGACCATCTCACCATCGACAGCCGCCGGAATTTGCAAATGATCAACGGCTATGACTGGATGCACGGCCAGCCGTTGAACCTGAAGGAAGCCCGGCGCATGATCACGGGCATCCACGCCGGACAGGTCGAACACAAATATGATTACTCGATGTTATTCGCGGATACCCCGGCGTGGGGTTGGAGCAGCAGCACCAAACACGTCGGCGTGTGGATCGTCAATCCCAGCATCGAATACCTCAGCAACGGCCCGA
>CAZZYS010000138.1:0-11170 GCA_964658285.1 uncultured Verrucomicrobiota bacterium | reverse complement strand
TCTCGCAGGCCGCCAGCGACGGGACGCTGACCCTGACGATCACCTTCAAGCTGGGCACCGACGCGAACCTCGCGCAGCAGCTTGTCCAAAACCGGGTCAACCAGGCGTTGCCCCGGCTGCCGGAGGTGACGCAACGCATCGGCGTGACCACGATCAAGAGCAGCCCGGACCTGACGATGGTGGTCCATCTCGTTTCCCGGAACGGGCGCTACGACATGCTCTACCTGCGCAACTACGCCGTCCTCAACGTGAAGGACCAGTTGGCGAAAATCCAGGGCGTCGGCCGTGTGCAGATGTTCGGCTCGGGTGATTACGCCATGCGCGTGTGGCTCAACCCGGAGCGGATCGCGGAGCGAGGATTGACCGCCGACGAGGTAGTCGCCGCCATCCGCAGCCAGAACGTGCAGGCCTCCGCCGGCGTGATCGGCGGGCCGCCTTATCAGAGAGGCGGGGAACTCCAAATCCCGGTCAACGTCGAGGGCCGGCTCAAGAATCCCGAAGAATTCGGCGAGATGATCGTCCGGCGCAACGCCGACGGCGTGGTCACGCGTCTCAAGGACGTGGCCCGCGTGGAGATCGAAGCGTCCGAATACGGCCTCCGCTCCCTCCTCGACAACCACGACGCCGTGGCGCTGCCGATCTTCGCGCTGCCCGGCGCGAACGCGATCCACATCTCCGATCAGGTGCGCGCCACGATGGCCGAGCTGAAGAGAGACTTCCCGGACGATGTCGATTACTCCATCGCCTACGATCCGACCGTCTTCGTGCGCGATTCCATCGAGGCGGTCCTGCACACGCTGCTGGAAGCCCTGGTCATGGTCGTGCTCGTGGTGATCCTCTTTCTGCAAACCTGGCGTGCCTCGATCATCCCGCTGCTGGCGGTGCCTGTCTCCATCGTGGGTACGTTCGCGGTGATGAACCTGATCCACGGTTCAATCAATGCCCTGTCCTTATTTGGGTTGGTGCTGGCCATCGGCATCGTGGTCGATGACGCCATCGTCGTGGTCGAAAACGTCGAGCGCAATATCCACGAAGGCCTGTCTCCGCACGACGCCACGATCAAGGCAATGAGCGAGGTCACCAGTCCGATCATCGCCATCACCCTTGTCCTGTGCGCCGTCTTCGTTCCCATCGCCTTCATCAGCGGGTTGACCGGCCAGTTCTACCGCCAGTTCGCGTTGACCATCGCTTTTTCGACGATCATCTCCGCCTTCAACTCGCTGACGCTCAGCCCGGCCCTCGCCGCGATTCTCTTGAAGGGGAAAGACGAGAAGAAGGACGGACTGACGCGGTTGATTGAAAGGCTGTTCGGACGGTTCTTCCGGGGGTTTAACCGGGTGTTCGAGCGCAGCAGCATCGGCTACGGACGCGGGGTGGGTGGCATGGTGGGCCGCAAGTCGCTCGCCCTCGTCGTCTATGTCGCCTTGATCGCCGCGACTTACTTCGCCTTCCTGAAGGTTCCGCCGGGGTTCGTGCCCGTGCAGGACAAAGCGTATCTCGTTTGCTTCGCGCAGTTGCCCGACGGCGCGAACCTGGAGCGCACCGAGAAAGTGATCCGCGAGATGACCGACATCGCGCTCAAGGAACCGGGCGTGCGCAACTCCGTCGCATTCCCCGGACTATCGATCAACGGCTTCATCAACAGTCCGAGCGCCGGCATCGCGTTTCTGGGCTTGAAGCCGTTCGAGGAACGCCGGAGCGGGGAACTCTCCGGTGCCGCCATCGCGCGCAAACTCCAGGCAAAATTCAACGGCGTAAAAGGTGCGTTCGTCGCCGTCTTCCCGCCTCCACCCGTGCAAGGGTTAGGCACCATCGGCGGATTCAAACTCCAGGTCGAGGACCGCGCGGACCTCGGGTACGCGGCGCTCGACGCCACGATGAAGCAGTTGGCCGCGAAAGCCGCGAAGACGCCCGAACTCGCCGGGGTTTTCACCAGCTACCAGATCAACACCCCGCAACTGTTCGCCGATCTCGACCGCACCAAGGCGCAGCAACTCGGCGTCACCGCGCAGGACGTTTTCGACACGATGCAGATTTACCTGGGATCGTTTTACATCAACGACTTCAACAAATTCGGCCGCACGTACCAGGTGATCGCACAGGCCGACGCGGCCTTCCGCTCCCGGCCCGACGACATTCTCAAACTCAAGCTTCGCAACACGCATGGCGACATGGTGCCCCTCGGCGCGATGATCCGGCTGAGCGATTCCACCGGGCCGGAAAGCGCCATGCGATACAACGCCTATCGCTCCGGCGATCTCAACGGCGGGGCCGCGCCCGGTTTTTCCACCGGGCAGGCGCAAGCGGCCGTGGTCCGCATCCTCAAGGAGACCTTGCCCAAAGGCATGAACTTCGAGTGGACGGAGCTGACGTTCCAACAGGAAATCGCCGGGAACACAGCCCTCATCGTCTTCCCGATCTGCGTCCTGCTCGTCTACCTCGTGCTGGCGGCCAAGTACGAGAGTATGTTTCTGCCCCTCGCGGTGATCCTGATCGTGCCGCTGTGTTTGCTCTCCGCGATCTGCGGCGTCTGGATCAGCCAGGGCGACGACAACATCTTCACGCAGATCGGGTTTTTCGTGCTGGCCGCGCTGGCCTGTAAGAACGCGATTCTCATCGTCGAGTTCGCCCGCGAGTTGGAGACCGATGGTCGGGAAACCCTCACTGCCGCCATCGAGGCCGCGCGGCTGCGGCTGCGTCCGATTCTCATGACCTCGTTCGCTTTTATCATGGGCGTCCTGCCACTGGTCATCTCCGAGGGAGCGGGCGCGGAAATGCGCCGCGCGATGGGTGTGGCGGTGTTCTCCGGGATGCTCGGTGTCACGCTTTTCGGACTGTTCCTGACCCCGGTTTTTTACGTCGTTCTGCGGACGCTCGAGAAACGGATCACGGGACGCGTCCGGCCGGTCAACCACAGCCATGCGCACGCGGTGGCCGGAGGGAAACCCGTCGAGCCTGCCCCGGCGCTCGTCGGCTAGGACATCTTACTTTGAGATGTGGCAGACTTCCGGGAGCGCCAGCGGCGCGGCTTCAGTTCCAGCCTGGGGTCACGCCCCAGGTTGAAACCGACCAAGGGGCAAGCCCTGAAGGGGCGATTCATCCGGGTGGCGAGTCGAGAGGAGTCGCCCCCTTTCAGGGCTTGGCATAACCCCCCGCCTACTTGGGGCGTTGCCCCAGGCTAGAACTGAAGCCGCGCCGTTGGCGCTCTCGGAGGTCATCCGCTCACCACGCAAAGTAAAATGTTCCAGACGCACTCGCACCCGCTCGCCGCTGTCGCGGGGGCCGGTCGGTGGTCATCATTCGGATCGGCCGCATTTTCTTTGCGATGCCGGGTCAGAAATTCCTGAGAATGAAGTAGGCATCGATGTGACCATCTCATAACATGCCTGCCGAACCATAAACGCCACAACATCAATGGACTATATCACCACCAAGGACGGGACGCAGATTTACTACAAAGACTGGGGAACGGGCCAGCCTCTGTTCTTCCATCACGGCTGGCCGCTGAGCGCGGATGATTGGGATGCCCAGATGATGTTTTTCCTCGCGCGCGGCTACCGCGTGATCGCTCACGACCGGCGCGGCCACGGCCGTTCCACCCAGACGGCGAAGGGCCACGACATGGACACGTATGCCGCCGACGTGGCCGAACTCGTCGCCACGCTCGACCTCAAGAACTCCGTGCACATCGGTCACTCCACGGGCGGCGGCGAGGTGACCCGCTACGTCGCCCGGCACGGCAAGGGCCGCGTGGCCAAGGCCGTTCTCATCAGCGCGATCCCGCCGCATTTCATGCAATCCGACAACAATCCCGACGGCGTGCCGAAAGCGGTTGTCGATGGCATCCGCGACGGCACGGCGAACCATCGCTCACAGTTCTACATCGACATCACGATGCCGTTCTACGGGTTCAACCGGCCCGGCGCAAACGTCGTCGAGGGCATCCGCCGCAACTGGTGGCGGCAAGGCATGATGGGCAGCATCCAGGCGCAGTACGAATGTATCCGGGTACTGTCCGAGACCGATTTCCATGACGATCTGGCGATCATCGACATTCCTGTCCTGGTGATGCACGGCGAGGACGATCAGATTTGCCCTTTCGAGATTAGCGGCGCGAAATCGGTCAAACTCTTGAAGCACGGGACGCTCAAATCTTACCCCGGGTTGCCTCACGGGATGCCCACCACGCACGCGGAGCTGATCAATGCCGATCTGCTGGCGTTCATCGAAGCGTGATCGCCTTGAAATTCACTGACTCACTCATCACATCACAAAATCACGAAGAAAACTAACATATGTCTAACTTGAGCAACAAAGTCGCCCTCGTCACGGGCGGGTCACGCGGGATCGGTGCCGCGATTGCCAAACGCCTCGCAGCGGATGGCGCACATGTCGCCATCACCTACACGAAAGGCGCGGATGCCGCCGACGCGGTCGTCAAGGAGATCGAAGGCGCGGGTGGCAAGGCCCTCGCGGTCCAGGCGGACGCCACCGATGCCGGGGCGGTCAAGGCCGCCGTCGAGAAAACGGTCGCGGCTTTCGGCGGACTGGACATCCTGGTGAACAATGCCGGGACGGCGATCCCGAAGCCGTTTGTGGAGGCGACCATCGAAGAACTCGACCGGGTGCTGGACCTCAACGTGCGCGGCATGTTCTACGCCACCCAGGCCGCGCTCAAGCATCTCAACGACGGCGGCCGGATCATCATGATCGGCTCGTGCGTGGGTGAGCGGACGCTCACGCCTGGCCTGGCGGCGTATTCGGCCACGAAGGGAGCGGTCAAGATGTTCACCCAAGGGTTGTCCCGGGAAGTCGGAGCCCGCGGCATCACGGTCAACAACGTGCAGCCCGGTCCCATCGACACCGAACTGAACCCCGCTTCGGGTGACTGGGCCACTCCGCAAAAAGCGGTGACGGCGCTCGGTCGTTACGGGAAGGTCGCGGAGGTGGCCGCGCTGGTGGCCTTTGTCGCCGGTCCCGAGTCGTCTTACATCACGGGCGCAAACCTGACCGTGGACGGCGGCACGAACGCGTGATCCGCGGCAACCGGCGGGAACAAACGCGATGAGTGCCTATCTGATCTTCATCCGGGAAGCGACGTTGGACCCGGCCGAGTTATCCACCTACGCGCGGCAGGCTCCGCTCACGCTCGAAGGCCACGCCGCCGAAGCGCTGGCTTTTTATGGGCGTCATCAGGTGCTCGAAGGAGGGGAAGCAGAGGGAATAGTCATCCTCGAATTTCCCACCTTCGACGCCGCCCGGGCTTGGTACGCGAGCCCCGCCTACCAGGCAGCACGCGAGCACCGTTTCAAGGGAGCAAGATACCGGGTCATGCTGGTGGAGGGCACCGAGGCAGGCCCCTGACGAGAGCGGCCGGAACAGAAATCGTCCTTGGATGCACTCCATCATCCAGCATGACAACCGGTGGATGATGTATTATTGGGGGCGGGGACCGTAACGTAGCCCGGGCCGCCGTGCCGGTACCATCGTTGACGCGACCCTCCACGTCGGCACACCCCCAAACTTCATGCGCAGCACCCCCATCAGTCGGACCAGCGAACCAGCCCGATTTCCATCGGTTGAAGAGGAGGCCGTTCATCACGACGCTGACGCTTCCCGGTATCCGGTCAGCGCTCGGAAACGGCGCCTGGTGCGTCTCGCGCGATTGATCCCCCTTGGCATTCTCGCCATCAATTTCTTTTTGGATGCCGCTCTTCAAGCCAAGGACCCCATCGACTATATCGATCCGTTCGTCGGCACGGGACACCAGGGAAAGGATTTTCCCGGCGCGTCTCTTCCGTTCAGCATGGTGAAGATCAACCCCATCACCAACAACGGTTTGGGCTACACCTTTCAGGACAAAACCGTCCAGGGCTTCGGCTTTGACCAGCTCGGCGGAGCGGACGGGGGAGAACTGGGCAACTTCCTGGTGATGGCGACGACCGGACCGCTGAAATGCTATTCGGGAGACCGTGGCAAACCTGGGTCCGGTTATCTGTCGGCGTTCTCCAAGGACACCGAGAAAGCATCCGCCGGTTACTACGGAGTGACCTTGGACGATTATAAGGTCCGGGCGGAGGCCACGGTAGCCATGCACAGCGGGATCCTGCGCTTCACCTTTCCCGCCAGCGCGCCGGCCCGCATCCAGGTGGACCTGTCCCACCGGAATGCCGGCACGTCCTTGCACCAGACGGTGAAAGTGGTGGACGACCATACCATCGAGGGGATGATCGAATGCACGGGCGCCGGCGGGGGATGGACCTTTGGCGGCAGCACCCGGTACACGGCCTACTATCATGCCGAGTTCAGCAAGCCCTTCACGAAATACGGGGTCTGGAGTGCCACCCTTCCTCCCCAATGGAGTTCAAATCCGCCCACTCCCTGGGGAGGCAAAAACGGCAATCACACCAGCGACCCAGCGTTCATCGAAGCGTGCAAGAACGCCGAAGTGATCCCCGGCTGCAAGGAAAAGGAAGGACAACATCTCGGCTTCTACACGGAGTTTGCCGCCGCGGCGAACGAACCGGTCCTGGTCAAGACCGGCCTTTCCTTCGTGAGCATCGCCGGAGCACGGGCCAATCTTGCGGCGGAGATCCCGGCCTGGAATTTCGACGGGGTCCTCCAGCAGGCGCGCGACACGTGGACGAAAGCGGTGAACCGCCTGGCAGTGGAAGGCGGGACCGAAGATCATAAGACGATCTATTACAGTGCCCTTTACCGGGCTCTGCTTTTCCCGATGACCTTCGCGGACCTCGACGGGCAGTACCCCGGCGGTGATAACCGGCCGCATCGCTCGGATGCTTTTACGAACGTCACCATCTTCAGCGGCTGGGATGACTATCGCAGCGAGTATCCTCTACTTACCCTCGTGGAGCCCAAGATGGTGAGGAACCAGATCAGCAGCATGTTGTCCCTGGCGGAACTCAACGGCAAGCACTACCTGGACCGCTGGGAGATCATGGGCAACTACACGGACTGCATGATCGGCAACCCCGATGTGATCGTAATCAACGACGCCTGGCAAAAAGGCATCCGCGATTTCGACACCGACAAGGCGTATGCCTACTCGATCAACAGTTCGGAGAAATATGGAAACGCGAAGTTCGGGTATTGTCCCGGGCAGATTTCCGAGACCACCGAGTACGGACTGAGTGAGTGGAACATGGCGCGTTTCGCCGCCGCGCTCGGCAAGAAGGAGGACGCCGCGAAATATCTTGAGCGTTCGATGGCGTACAAGAAAATTTATAACCCGGACGTGCCGTGGACCTATGACGAGGCCGGCAAGGATTCCCGTCCGGAGTGGAAGGGTTGGTTTTGCGCCAAGGACGGGAAAGGCAATTTCCTACCCTGGCCGGGTCTCGTTTCTCCCAAGTACACGCGCGAGGCGACCGTTTATCAGGCCGGCTGGACCGCTTACAACGATATTCCGGGCCTGATTCAACTGCTGGGAGGTAAGGAACTTTTCACCGCGAAACTCGACGATTTTTTCAGCCGGACCCCTGACTTCAGCAAGTGGAATCCTTACATGGGAAAGGGAAACCCCGCCCACATCTACGGAGGGCAGGAGCCGTGGTGGAACCCGTATAATAATCCGGTCAACGAGCCGACGGAACTGATCCCGTTCCTATTCAATTGGTCGGGCGCTCCGTGGCTCACGCAAAAGTGGTTGCGGCAGTCGATGGCGGTATACTACACCGGCCCGGAAGGACTGCCGGGCGACGACGACGTGGGCCAGATGTCCGCGTGGTACGTGCTGGCAGCCGCCGGTCTCACGCAGAGTTGCCCCGGGAATCCGCGCTTCGAGATCGTGAACCCGCTCTTTGACAAGGTGACATTCCGGCTCGATCCGGCGTACACCAAAGGAGGCACCTTCACCATCACGGCGCGGAACAATTCGCCTGATAATATCTACATCCAATCGGCCATGTTGAACGGCCGTTCGATCAACCGCTGTTGGTTAGACTATTCGGAGATAACGGCCGGCGGGACCCTGGACTTGGTAATGGGCTCGCAACCGAACAAGACGTGGGGCATCCAGTGAGCGGGCGCTACTAAAGCGCTTTCCAGCTGCTCGTAGCGCTTTCGCTGTAGCCACGGCACTCCGTTGCCGTGTCCGGGAGGGCGTTTCCAGAGCGGACACGGCAACGGAGTGCCGTGGCTACAACCTGAATTTGCGGCTGACTCAAACGAGGAGTGCTCTAGATTGCTCCAGAATACTCATACCTATTCAACAACGGCACCCGCGGCAGTCAGTTCATCGGTGCCGTGGCGAGGCCGACGTGGCGGTCGCCCGCGCCGTAGTACATCATCCGGAGGCGATGATGATGCAAGGGGGACGGTGTTCAATGTTTGAGTGTCACCGAGAGGTGATCGACCGCGAGGGTATGGACGCCGCCAAAGACAGGGACCTTCCATTGTAGCGTCGATTCCGCATCGCGGTTCAACGTGACCCGCTGTGGTGGGAGCGGCTGCCCGTCCATGAAGAGGGTGATCGATCCCGCTCCATTCAGGCTGCCGACGTTGCGAGCGATCACGCGGACCGCACATTGCCCGGCGGCATCCGTGACGGCTTGCAGATCGCGGCACTCGAAGAGCGGGCCGTACCAGCACTCGGTCATCAAGACGCAGTGGTTGTTGCCGCCACTGTAGTGCCGCGCCCAGCCGTCATGGATGATCGTCTGGCCGGGAAACACCGAACCGTTGGTCGCGGTGAAATCCTCGGGCGCACCGGTCGGCGCATCGCCGTACCAGTCGGTCAGCCACGGGAGGTCGCTGCGCCAGAGGACCGTGGTCGGGTCGGTGCCGCTCAGCACGCCCTCGCCGATGGTGCAGAGGCGGTTGCCCACGACGGGGCCACCGTGGCCGCCCGGCTCCGGGTTCACGCCGATCTGGGACTCGAAGCGGATGTTCTTGTCGGCATCGACGAAGATGTCGCCCGAACACTCGTGGCTGTCGCACCATTGGTTCGGCGAGCCTTTCAGATTGGAAGTGCCCGCCTTGACCCACTCGTGCAGGTCGGTGGAGAGATCGATGCGCCCCTCCTCGATCATCGAGACGTAGCGATAAGAAGCACCGTCATACCGGACGCCGGGCATGTCGGCATCCTCGGTATCGACGAAGCCGCCGTTTTTCCCGAAAGTTTTTCCGATGTTGAGAATCCACGGCTCACTCCAGTGGATGAAATCCGAGCTGGAGCGCATGATCTCTCCGTGGGGCCACCGGCCGGGTTTGCCGTTCACGTCCGCGGGGGTGGGCTGGCCGACGGTGACGTGAAAGGAATGGTACTCCAGATAGACCCGATCGCTCCCCTTCGGCCAGATCAGGTCGGGGTCTTCCAGCGAGTCGTTCTTCGCTTCCTTCGGGAAAAGCGGGTTGGCGGGATATTTTGTCCAATGGATGCCGTCGGGGCTCGTGGCCAGGCCGAGTTCGCTGTCGATTGGGCCATTGGGCGGCGCGGGCTTGGAGTTGCCCCGGTAGATCATGTGCCACTGGCCGTCGCGCACGATGATGGCGGGATTAAATGCGCCCTTCTCGTCCCACGTCCCGGCTCCTCCCGGCCGCAGCACGATGCGCGTGGTGTCCGGGTTCCACTTGTAGACCAACTTGTTGAGCAGGCGCAGCGACGTGTCCTTAAACGACGCCGGACCCGAGAGCACGATCAGCAGCGGGTGATCGGGAGTGCGCAGGTCCGTGAGGTCGCGCAGGGTGATGGGCGGCGAGCCATCGGCCGGGGTCAGGGTGGCCATGATGCACGTGGACCGGCGCGAGTAGGCGAGTTTGAGTTCGCACGCCGTTCCCGGCTGGAGCTGGACCGGCTTGGCGGCGATTTCCCACACCGTGCCGTCGGCCTCCACGCGCTCGGCCCAGCCGGGCACCTGATAGGCTTTGGGCGTGACCTCGAAGATAGAATAGCGCAGTGCGGCCGGGAGACGGCGTTCCAGGCGGAGTTGCTGGCGCTTGAGATCGACCACGGCGTAGAGGCGCGTGCCGTCGTCGGATTGAAAACCCACCCCGGCCACGGCGTCCGGCGTGCCGAGGGTGACGTGGGCAGCCATCTCCCCCTCGGTCTTGTCCAGGCGAACGTCTTGCAGGGTGGCGCTGCCCGCCCCCGTGGCCTGGAGGGACCCGGCGGTGCCGTCCCTGGCGAGCGTCATCGACTCCAACGCCCAGGCGGCCGCGTTGCTCGAAGCAAAGGATTCGCTAAACTCCCGGCACGGATAAGGCGGCGGCGGTCCGACCACGAAGGAAAAAAAGTTGGACGGCGTTTGCTTGCCCGCCGCATCCACCGCCACGACCCGCCAGCGGTGAGCACCCCGGGCCAGCGCGGATGCGGGATAGGCCGTGGCCGGGGCGTCCACCGTGGCTGCCGGGTGGCCGTCCACCTCGACCTGATACTGCTTGGCCGCGTTCCACGCGTTCCAGCGCAGGAGCACGTCCGGCCCCTCCGCGCACGAGCCGTTGGGCGAGAGCAGCGTGAACCCCGTGGTCGGCGTCAGCGTGATTTTTTCCAGGGAAAGCAAGGAGCCGCTGCCGGACGGGTTTTTCCCGGTCACGAGGAACCGGAACGCGTGCGTTCCCGCCTTTTGGAAGGTCGCGTCGCCCACGAGCGTTTCGACGGGCGACGTTGTGCTCTGGGGCGCGTAACCATCCACCTGCCCCCCGACCGGGTCACCGTCAACGAGCAACCGGAAGGCCGCCTGGTCAGGCCCTTTCCACGAACCGACATCGACGCGGTAAGTGCCCGCACGATCCACCCTGACGAAGAACTCGGCCCAGCTCCCGGGCCTGCCGGCTTGCAGCACGCGGGAGACGCTTCCGCCGCGGTTGTCAGAACTCAGCACTTGGTTGGGAGGAAAAGAATCAAACGGCAGTTCTCCACAGGATGCACTGATCGGTGCGGCGGTCTGCGCATCGGCGGATGCTCGGGCCAGCATCATGCAGACCAGGCTGATGGAAACGAGGCGGCGATAAACTGTTTTCATTGGTGGGGGTTACTCTGGATTGGGTTGGGAACTGGAGCGTTTTATTTTGAGTCGCTTCCGCTCTTTCGTCCCGGAGGGACCGCGGATATTTAGAGCGTTTACTTTGAGTCGCGGTCGTTACTCGTCCCGGAGGGACCGCGGAGATTAGCCGGTGGTGCCAACCACCGGAAAAGGTCGGAAAGGAAAAA
>CAZZYS010000137.1:0-11212 GCA_964658285.1 uncultured Verrucomicrobiota bacterium | reverse complement strand
CGCGACGCGATACCCCGGCGCAACATGGAATCGAACCCGATAGCCGACAGCATCACCACGAACAACATCGCGGGATAAATAAACTTCGACCAGCCGCGGAACTTGTTGAAGCCCGGCGCGTAGTGGTAGAGCGGCTCGAACAAAGGCGTGTAGCGACCGAGCGCAACCGCGAAAAGCGCCGCCGCGATGCCCGCGCAAACCCAGACATCGCGCCCTCGCACCCGGATCAACGCGTATAGAGCCAGCACGAAACCACTGATCCCGATGAACGGACACGTTTCCCAGAGCAACTGCCGACCCCAGTAGGGCGTGGTCACCATGTCGCCGAAGAAGCCCGGCGCGATGAACGTGAGCAGGTTCTCGGGCGGAAACGAAAAGCTTCCGGCGAAGCCGATGTTGATGCCCTTGCTGCGCAGCGACTCGCCGCCCGCGTGCAGGCCCTCGAAAAGCTGCACGGCGCTCAACGCCACGCCCGCCACGGGGATCACCGCCAGACCGACGGCCATCCGCCAGCGTTGCGGGTCGCTCCACAGTTTTGCCACCGCATACAGCGTGCACGCCACGCCCGTGTAAAAGACATACTGCGGGTGGCCCGCGAGGATTTGCATCGTCAACGCGCCGCCACCCAGGAGTAACCAGGAGAACGTGCGGCGAGAGAACCAGCCGTCGATGGACAGCAAAATCAGCGGACCCCAGACCATCGTGCAGAGGTTCGGCAAATGACCTGCGAAGATGTGCGAAAAATACGTCCCGCCGAACATGAACAGCACGCCCGCGAGAACCGAGGCGACAACGTGCAAACCACGGTGCCGCACCCAGAAATACATGAACCACCCGGCGAGAAAAACGTGCAGGGCGATGCCGATGTTCACGGCGCGCGCCAGCGGCAGGCAGAGATAGAGCCAGTTCGGCGGGTACAGCAGCGCCGCCTGGAACCCGCCGAAGTATTGGGTGCCGCCGTAGATGTGCGGGTTCCAGAGCGGCAGGTGACCGGCGGCCAACTGCGCGAAGCCGAAGGGACGCCAGTGGATAAACTGTTTCTGGAGGTCGGTCGCGCCGTCCCCGATCATCTGGTCGTCAGGCGCGAAAAGGGCGCGGCCGAAAACGGCGAGGGTCAGCAACAGGAAAAAAGCAGTCACGGCACCCGTCACCCGGCGCGGTTGTTCAAACCAATGCCGCCAGCCCGCCCACGTCGCGCCGACTAGCGGAGCGGGTGCGGTTTCCTCCGCGTTCATCCGGGTAGAGCGGAAGTGGCCGCCGCAGGACGAACACGCTGTTGGTACGTTTCGCAAGCGGCGGCGAACACCTGATCGACGGTGATCTGCTGCATACAGACGTTGTTGCGGCAGGGCGACTGGCGGTTGTTGTAGGCGTTGACGCACGGGCTGCACGCCACGCCGGCGTAGAGCGCGACGTTGCGCGGGGTGCGCGCGGCGAAAAGACGCGGCGTCTCCGGGCCGAAAAGCGTGACCACGTGCGCGGGCGTCAACGACGCGAAGTGCGCCGGCCCGCTGTCGTTGGTGATGAGCAGTTCCGACAGCGTGTAAAGCACGAGCAGTTGACGCAAGCTCGTCTTGCCCGCGACCGAGAAGCAGCGCTCGGAACTCACCTGCGTGACAAGTAGCTCGGCGGCGGCGGCCTCGCCCGGGGCCCCGGTGAAAACGACGCAGACCTCGGGGAACTCCGCCAGGATCCGCCGGGCAAGGGCGACGTAGCGTTCGGGAGCCCAGCGCCGTAACGGCAGCAGGTCGCTGGCATTCGCGTTGAGCAAGATCAGCGGCGCGCCGACGCCGCGCCCGCCCGACGCCTGCCGGAGAACTTCGCGCACGGCGTCCACCTCGTCCTCACGCGGCCGGAAGGCGCTGTCACCCGAGTCCGTCTCGGGCGGCTGGACGCCGAAGGTCGGCAACTGTAGCGGGTCAGCCTGGAGAGCTTCGACCATCAGGGCGAAAATCTGGCTCGTGTGCAGGTACGGGTTATAGAGCAGGCGATGGGTCGTCAGGTCGCCCCGGTAGGGGCCTTCTCCGAAGAACGTCTGGAAGCCCACGCGCCGGTGCGCGCCGGTCAGAAACGTGAACGCCGCAGACGAGCGCGCGAAAAACTCCAGGTCCACCGCCGCATCGAACTTCACCGCCCGGATGCGCCGGAGGATTTCCAGGGCGCTGGAGACGAGCGTGCGAAAGCCGCCCGCGTTGATGGCAAACACGTTTTCCGGCGGGATCAGGTCGAGCAAATCGAGGATGAAACGGTTTTCCGCGAACACCACGAAGAACACGTTCTCGCGGCCCACCATTTCGACCGCGCGCCGGATGGCGGTGTACGCAAGGACGGTCGAGCCCATCTCGGCGAGCTTGACGAAAAGAATCCTTCCCTTCGGCGGTCCTTCCGGCGGACCGGACCGGCCGAACACCCTCCTCGCCAGCGTCAGGAGGAAGCAGGCCGGGATGCCCACCCAACGGTCGATGAACTGCAACTTGGTGGTGGGCAACGTGCCCGAAGGGTTCATACGAGGGACGGGGAGAGGGACTTAGAGAATGGTCTCGACGAAGCGTTGCGGATCGAAGGGCTCGAAGTCATCGATCCCTTCTCCCGTGCCGATGAAGCGCGTCGGGATGCCGAGTTCGTTTTGGATGGCGGCCAGGACGCCACCCTTCCCGCTGCCGTCGAGCTTCGTGACGATCAGGCCCGTGAGTCCGACCGCCGCCTGGAATTCGCGCGCCTGCGACACGGCGTTCGAGCCCGTGGTGGCGTCGACGACCAGCAACCGCTCGTGCGGTGCCTCGGGATCGTGCTTTGAGAGCGACCGGCCGATCTTGCCGAGTTCCTTCATGAGGTTTTCCCGGTTGTGCAAGCGGCCGGCGGTGTCGCAAAGGAGAAACTCGACGTTCTTTTTTTCGGCGGCGGTGTAGGCGTCGTAACACAGCGCGGCGGGATCACCGTTGTACTGGCCGCGGATCATCTCGACGCCGATGCGCTCGCTCCAGACTCCGAGTTGCTCGATGGCCGCCGCGCGGAACGTGTCCGCCGCCGCGAGCATGACACCGTAGCGGTTGCGCTTGAAATAGTTCGCCAGCTTCGCCGTGGAGGTGGTCTTGCCGGTGCCGTTGACGCCGACGATCAGGATCGCCTTCGGCCGGTTGGGCAGCGGCCGGATGGGTGGGCTGGCCGGCGGCAGCAGGCGCTGGATGGCCGAACGCGTCACGTAGACCACGTCCTCGGCGGTGGGTCTCTCCGCCTGTGTCTGGAGCGTCGAGAGGATTTGCTGGGTCAGCGGGACGCCGAGGTCGGAGCGGATCAGAGTTTCCTCCAGTTCATCCCAATCGACCGGACGACCGGTGAACTTCTGGAGGAGAGATTTGAAAAAGCCGATAGCCACCGTGGGTGCACTCCTTAAATCCTAAGCACGCGCAAACCTCAAGCGCGAAAACATCTCATGCGCCGTGTTGGCGGCTGCCGCCGTCGTGGCCGTTCGATTCACCGGTCGCAGTTCGCAGGGGCCGGGTGAGGTCGAGTTTCACGCGGTCGAGGATACCGTTGACGAACCGGCTGCTTTCCTCGGTGCCGAAGCGTTTGGCGATCTCGATGGCCTCGTTGATGGACACCACCGGCGGGATGTCGTGGCGGTGGAGCATCTCGTAGATGGCGAGACGCAGGATGTTGCGGTCCACCACGGCGAGGCGGCCCAACTCGTAGTTCTCGGCGTAGCGCGAAATCCTTTCGTCGGTCTCCCGCTGGTGGCGGAGCACGCCTTCCACTAGGTTCACCGCGAAATCGCGGATCGGCTTGCTCGCCGGGCGCAGTTCCCAGAACTCCGCCGCCGTCGCGATTCCCGCGCCCTGGTTGAGGTCGCAGTAGACGAGAAATTGCACGGCGGCCTCGCGGCCCTCACGACGTTTACCCATAACTCGGACGAGACAGCGGATTATTCGCGGAGCTGCGCGAGCAGGTTCGACATGCTGACGGCCGCCCGCGCGGCCTCGGTGCCGCGGTTGAACTTGGCGTCGATGCAGCGCACCCTCGCCTGCGCCTCGTTCTTGCAGGTGAGCACCTGATGGATCACCGGCAGGCGATGGTTGAGCGCGATCTGCTGGAGGGCATCGGTCACGGTGCGCGCGAGCAGATTGGCGTGTTCGGTTTCCCCCTGGAGGATGACTCCGAGGGCGACGATCACATCGATCTCGCTATCCGCCCGGGCGGCGAGTTCCTGCACGACGATGGGAATCTCGAAGGCCCCCGGCACCTGGTGGAGGATCAGCCGCGCGTTGGGAACCACCCGCATTAACTCCACGGCGGTGTGATCGACCAACGCCTGGACATACTCGGGGTTATACTGGCTGGCGACCAGGGCGAACGTGCGGCGGGCGCCGCCGAGCACCCGTGGACCGCCAACTCTGAGCTTCAACATCGCGGCTACTGTTGACGATGTGCGCGCCGCCCGCAAGGCGCACGGAGGCGAAATTCTCGTGACCGCGACGCGAGCCTCACAGCAAGTGCCCCATCTTGAGCTTCTTGGTGCGGAGGTACTTTTCGTTGTGGGGATTGGCCTGGGTGCGAATGGGTATTTGCTCGACCATCTCCAGGCCGTAGCCTTCGAGGCCGACGACCTTGCGGGGATTGTTCGTCATGAAGCGGAATTTCCGCACGCCGACATCGAGCAGGATCTGCGCGCCCAGCCCGTAATCGCGCAGGTCGGGCGCGAACCCGAGTTTTTCGTTCGCCTGCACGGTGTCGAGTCCTTCCTCTTGGAGTTTGTAGGCGTGGATTTTCGCCGCCAACCTGATCCCGCGTCCTTCCTGGCGCAGGTACACGAGCACGCCCGCGCCGTCGTCCTCGATCTGTTGCAGCGCCGCCTGGAGTTGGCCGCCGCAGTCGCAGCGGCGCGACCCGAAAACGTCGCCGGTCAGGCACTCGCTGTGGACCCGCACCGGCACCGGCACCTCTGGATCGATGCGCCCCTTAACGAGCGCGAGGTGGTGCTTGTCGTCCAGCACGTTGCGGTACAGGTAAAGCTGGAAGTCGCCGTAGTCGGTCGGAAGCTGGATCACCTCCATGCGTTCGACGAGTTTTTCACGCTGACGGCGGTAGGCGATCAGCGCGTCGATGGTGCAAAACTTCAGCCCGTGCTGCGCCTTGAAGCGCAGGAGTTCCGGCACGCGGGCCATCGTGCCGTCGTCGTTGACGATTTCCGCGAGGACGCCCGCCGGCCGCAGCCCCGCGAGCCGCGCCAGATCGACGGCGGCCTCCGTGTGGCCCGCCCGGCGCAACACCCCGCCTTCGCGGTAGCGCAACGGGAACACGTGGCCCGGCCGTGCGAGGTCGCCCGGCGCGGTGCCGGGTTCCGCCAGGAGCCGGATGGTGCGCGCGCGGTCCGCCGCCGAGATCCCGGTGGTCACCCCCTGGGCGGCGTCCACGCTGATCGTGTAGGCCGTGCGCATCCGCTCGGTGTTGGCGGCCAGCGGGGTCATCAGCGGCAGTTCCAGGCGGTCGAGTTCCGCGCCTTCCATCGGCACGCAGATCACCCCGCTGGTGTGTTTGACCATGAACGCCACGCTTTCCGCCGTGGCCATCTCGGCGGCGAGGATGAGGTCGCCTTCGTTCTCGCGGCCGGCGTCGTCGGTCACGATGACCGGCCGGCCGGCACGCACGTCGGCGAGCACGGCATCGATGGGATCAAACTGGCTGGCGTCGGCGGCTGCTTCCATGATTGGGACGTTGAAACACCCCAAGTTCGCTCAACAACCGGTTCTTGCCAAGTTGGGCGGCAGGGACGCCGGACCAGCGATCAGCGCAGGACGACGGGTGACTCGACGACGTGGCCGTCGGTTAACACGACGTGATAGAGATCAAATTGGCCGATGGTCACGACCTTCGGCGGCCCGGCCGGAGAAAACACCGGATCGAACGCCGATTCCCTCTGCCCACGGAACCGCACCAGCCAGCGTTCGCCCGAGGCGGGTGGGGACGCCGCTGGACGGCCCGGTTGGTCGAGCCAGTCCCGCGGATCGATGAATCGGTCGGGAACCAGACCCGGGTCCGACGCCCGTTCCCGCTGGTTGTCCGCCGCTCGCAGCACGTAACGGACGTGGGCGTCCTCCAGATAGAACTCCGCGCCGGGCCAGTGGTGGTCCGCATCGACCTCCCGCGCGCCGTGTGCACGGAGGTATCGGCAGACCTCGCGCAGGCTGGAATTTGGTCCCGACCGCGACTCGATCATGGGCGGCAGCACGGCCACGCCGACCAGCATCAGCACCGCGACGGCGATGCCGGGCAAAAGACACATCACCCCCGGCTGCACGCCGGGTGCGCCGCAGACCGCGCGGGCGATCAGCAGCATCGCCCAGGGGGCAAGTACGACCGTGTAGGTCGGTAGTTTCGAGTTGACCAAGGAGAACACGAGGAGCCCGACGATCACGATCCAGCCTTCGACGCCCATTCGCCGGTACCAGCCGGCGAAACGTGAGCCCACCGGCCGCCACCAGATTTTCCAGGCTGCGACAGGCCACCACGGCAGCCACGCAATCAAACTGAAAGGCAGGTAGAAAAAGGGGGATGCCCGCCGGCCGTCCACGTGACCGGCGACGCGATTGACCAGCTCGCGCCGGAAGAAAAATTGCGATAACTCCGGGTAGCGGTGCAGCATCGACAGATACCACGGCGATCCGAGGGCGATGATCGCCGGCAGCAGCAGGGACACGCGCAGTGCCCGCCGTCCGGCGGTGTCGCCGTGCACGTAGGTTCCGACCAGGACGCCTGCCAGCGGGATCAGCGAGGGCGTCGCCTTGGTCCACCATGCCAGCGTCCAGCACGCGAGCGACACCAGCCAGAGATTCCAAGCGCCCTGGCGGTGGCGGCATTCGAGCCAGGCCGCCACGGCCAGCGTGCACCAGCCCGTCATCAGCATGTCCGGCGACAGGAGTCGGCCGATGACCCAGAACTGCAGGCTGGTGCCGCACATGAAGACCGACCACCACGCGACGCGCGGGCCGTGCAGGCGGACCCCCGCCCACGCGAGCCCGGCCAGCGCCAGGGCCGCACCCAGGCAGGGCGCGACGCGCGCCGCCCATTCGTTGAAGCCGAACACGCGGAAAGCCAGCGCGGTGGTCCAGTAGACCAGTGGTGGTTTATCGTAGTGGCCAAACCCCGATTCGCGCGGCTCCCACCAGTCACCCCCCGGCCGGGCCATCGCCATCGACACGTTGGCGTAGCGCCCTTCGTCGGGTTCGTTGAGGCCGCGCGAGCCAAGGCAAAACCCGAACAGCAAACACAACCCCGCCGCGAGCACCCACCAGTCACGGCGGCGTGGAAACGCTGCGCTTCTCACGGCGACGGGTTCGCGCGATGCATCCAGGGCGGTCACATTCATTCCGTGCTTCCGGGGAGGTGCGGGGGCTGCCACCGACCCACCCGGCGAGCGTAGGTTCCGGCCTCGATCCGTGCAAAATAAAACGGCGGCGGCGGCAACGCGTCAATCCCGGAAATCCTTTTCCCGCGCGCGATTTTCTCCCGCCAGGAAGGCGGCGGCACGTTCACCGCTGGTCATTGCGGATTGAATGCTGCACGCCGTGGTTTGTCCGCCGGCGAGCCAGACATTCGGTAGATGAGTCGGCGCTGGCGGGGCGGGGGAGCCACGCAGGAAACCGGCCGGCTGTTGCCGCTGTCCGTAGGGGACGTGTACGAGCGCCAGGGCGGCGAGTTTCCCCGCCGCCACGGGAAAACACTCCGCGATCTCCCGTGCCGCCTGCTCGACGAGCGCGCGTTCGTCGAGACCGTGCCGGTCGAGGATCGTCGCCGCGAGCAAATGCTTGCCGGGCGGAGCGTACTCCGGGGCGACGTTCGTGAGCTGAACGAAATGGCGCACGAGCCTGGAGCGTCCGGCGGGCAGCACGAGCATCGGACGTTCGTACACGGACACCTCCGAGACGAAATAGATCACGGTCGTTCCCAGGGCAGGCGGACCGGCGAGGCGCGGGCGTTCGAGGAGACGGGCGGTGGCCGGGGCTTCGGTAGAGAGAATTAGCTGTTCGCAGGGAATCCGGTCGCCCGCCACGGTGCGCACGGCGTCCGCCCTATCACCCAGCCGTTCAATGCATTCGACCCGACAGCCGAGCCGCAACGTCCCCGGAGGCAGGGCGGAGGCGAGTTGCCAGGGGATCGCATCGATCCCCGATGCAGGCAATAACGCCCGCCCCGTGACGAATTTCTTCAGATAATACCGGAGGAGCGCCGCACTGGTCCCGAGCTTGTTGTCGAGAAAGACGCCACCGAAAAACGGGCGGAAGAACCGTTCGATGGTCGCCGTCGTGAATCCGCGACGCCAGAGGTAATGCGCGGCGCTGACATCTCGCTCCGAGGTGGCCTCGGACAGCAGCCAGTCGTCGGGCGTGGCGAGCACTTCCGCTGCAAGCGCCACGAGCCGGGCCTTGTCGGCGGCCGGGAACATCGTGCCGACGGCGCTCGCGGGCGCATCCGCCGGATGGCGCAAGGGATGGGCCACCGTCCACGACTCCGCGCCGTCGTGCAGGATCGCGCCGCTATCGAAGTAACGCGGCTCAAGCGCCGGGATGTCGAGGTGCCAACGCGCGGCCGGGTAGCTGTCGAGCAAGACCTGGAACCCGCGGTCGAGCACGAACCCATCGGCGGTTCGCCGCGAACGCACCCGGCCGCCGGGTTCGTCCTCCGCTTCGAGCAGGAGAACGTCGCGTACGCCGCGCCGGGCGAGTTCCTTCGCACAGACCAACCCGGCGAGACCGGCTCCGACGATGACGATCATGGGAGGCGGATGCAGAAGTCAGAATGCAGAATGCAGAAGTACGGAAGCGAATATTCCGATCTCCGCATCTGGAACTTCTGCATTCTGCATTCTGACTTCTGCATTTTCTGCCTACGCCCAGGTGATGAGCCGCAACTCGTGTTCCTGCGTGAGGTTCGGATGCGTGGGAACCACCCGGACGCTCAGGCCAAACGCCCCGCTCTCGGTGCTGGGGATTTCGCCCTTGTAGAGGAAAATGCCCGATTTATCGACTTTCTCGGAGCGGGTCAGCTCCAGGATCGTGGGCTGGCTGATCGAGTTCTCGCGGTTCTCACCGTAGTACACCTGCACCTTCACCTCGGCCGGCGCGGTCGGTCCGAGATGCACCTTCGCCTCGACACCCAGTTGGTCGCCGACCTGGATGTTCGTGCGGTCGGCGTGGTCGAGTCGCACTTCGTCGATGCGAATCTGCGGCCAATCGCGACGCATCTTGTTTTTCCACTCGCTCAACTCGACGGCCTGCTTGCCGGTGTCGGCGTTGAGGACGTGGTACGCCTTCGCCGCCGGCTCGTACAGCCGTTCGTGGTACTCCTTGACCATGCGATGGGTGTTATAGACGGGCGTGACGCTCAGGA
The DNA here is from genome assembly GCA_964658285.1 of uncultured Verrucomicrobiota bacterium. Taxonomy (GTDB): domain Bacteria; phylum Verrucomicrobiota; class Verrucomicrobiia; order Chthoniobacterales; family SZAS-18; genus CAHJWO01. Next base: position 1,828 of record CAZZYS010000137.1, on the reverse strand, counting down.
TCGACTCCCGCATCAGCCGCAGCCACGCGATGGGCAGCTTGCCGTCGGGCTTCGCGTAGTAGAGCGGGATGACCTGGGTTTCGAGGGTGTGGAACAGGCTCTCGATATCCACCTCGTTCTGGAAATCGACGCTGCCTTCGATGATTTCCGCGCCGATGGGCCAGCCGTTCTTGCCGTTGTAACCCTCGCACCACCAGCCGTCGAGGACGCTCAGGTTCAGCCCGCCGCTCGGGGGCAGCTTCATGCCGCTCGTGCCGCTGGCCTCCAACGGGCGGAGCGGATTGTTCAGCCACAGGTCCACGCCCTGGTAGAGCCGCCGGCCGACGTGCGCGTCGTAGTCTTCGAGAAACACGACCCGGTTCGCCAACTGCGGGTCGCGCGTGAATTTATAAACCTCCTGGATGACCTTCTTGCCGCCGTCGTCCTTCGGGTGCGCCTTGCCGGCGAACACGAACTGCACGGGCCGTTCCGCGTCGTTGAGCAGCTTCAGGAGCCGCTCCGGCTGCCCGAACAACAGCGCGCCGCGCTTGTACGTCGCAAACCGCCGCGCGAAGCCGATGGTCAGGATTTCCGGGTTGAGGATGTTGTTCACCTGCCGCAGCGCCGCCGGCGAATCCCCGAGCCGCTCGCGCTGGATCCGCAGCCGCTCCCGCGAAAAATCCACCAGCCGCGCCTTGAGCTTCTGGTGCGTGTCCCAGAGCACCTCGTCCGGGATGCGGTTGACGCGCAGCCAGTAGTCCACGTTCGTCAGGTTTTCCTCCCAGTCGGACCCGAGATACTTCGTGTACAGGTCCATGAACTCGGGCGCGGCCCAGGTCTTGGTGTGAATGCCGTTCGTGATGCTCGTGATCGGCACCTCGCTCTCGGGCACCCCTGCCCACACGTCCTTCCACAGCCCCTTGGAGACCTCTCCGTGCAGCTTGCTGACCCCGTTGGCGTGACGGCTGGAGCGCAGCGCCAGGATGGTCATGGAGAACGTGTTCTCCTTGTTGATCGTCGCCTGTCCGAGCGAGAGGAAATACTCGAAATCGATGCCCACCTGCGCCGGGTAATCGCCGAAGTACGAGCCCATCAGCTCGTGCGGGAACGCGTCGTTGCCCGCCGGCACCGGCGTGTGCGTGGTGAAGATGCTCGCCGCCGCGACGATCTGGAGCGCCGAGCGGAAGTCGAGCTTGTGCGCCCGCACGAAATGCCGCACGCGTTCCAGCCCGAGGAACGCCGCGTGCCCCTCGTTCATGTGGTAGACGGCGGGCTTGAGGCCGAGGGCCGCCAACGCGCGGGGACCCCCCATGCCGAGCACGATTTCCTGGCGGATGCGCATTTCCAGGTCGCCGCCGTAGAGTTGCGCGGTGATGGCGCGGTCCTCGGGGTTGTTCTCGGGGATGTCGGTGTCGAGCAGGTACAGGTTGATCCGGCCGACGGCGAGTTTCCAGACCTTGGCGAACACCTGCCGGCCGGGCAGTTCGACGGCGATTTTGAGCGGGTCGGTGCTGCCGTCGGCGTGGATTTCCTGCACGGGCAGGTTGTAGAAATTCTGGTTGAGCTGGACGGCTTCCTGCAAACCGTCGCGGTTGATCTGTTGCTTGAAATAACCGTGCCGGTAGAGCAGGCCGACCGCGCAGAAGTTCAGGTCCAGGTCGCTGGCGCTCTTGCAATGGTCGCCCGAGAGGATGCCCAGGCCGCCCGAATAATTCGGCACCGACTCGTGGAACCCGAACTCCGCCGAAAAGTAGGCGATCAGGTCGTTGCCCTTGCCGCCGGGCGTGCCCTTCGCGCCGGGGCGTTGGCGGCCGTAGGTGTCCTGCCGGGCCATGTACGCCTTGAACTG
>CAZZYS010000136.1:9250-11256 GCA_964658285.1 uncultured Verrucomicrobiota bacterium | reverse complement strand
CCGTAGGCGTTGAAAAACCGCAGGCACACCGCGCGCAGGCCGTGGAGGTGCGCGTAGTTGGAGCAGAGTTGCTCGGCCGCGAGCTTGGTGGCCGCGTAGGGGCTGATCGTCTGCGAGAGCGGCATGTCCTCGCGGAAAGGCACGGTCGGCGCGAGCCCGTACACGGACGAACTGGAGGCAAACACGAACCGCTCCACCCCGCCGTCGCGCGCCGCTTCGAGCAGGTTGAGCGTGCCGGTGATGTTCGTGTCCACGTACAGGCGCGGATCGTGGATGGACGGACCCACGCCCGCGCGGGCGGCGAGATGGAAAATCGCCCCGTAGCGTCCCCGGCCCACCGCGCGCGAGACCGCCGCCGCGTCGCGCACGTCCACCTCGTGGATTTCCACCTGGTCGCGGACGGCGGCGAGGTTAGCGAGCTTGATGCGCGGGTCGTAGAAGTCGTTGAAATCGTCCAGCACACCCACCCCGTGGCCCGCCGCGAGCAGGGCCTCGACCAAGTGCGAGCCGATGAAGCCGGCGCCGCCGGTCACGAGGATTTCCATGAGTCGGTGAGAGAGGGGAGGGGCGCGGTCCGCGCGGCGCGGGCAACGGTCGTGGGAAAGAAAAAGACCAGAGAGCGACGGCAAGCAAGCTCAGACTACCGTTGCTGCCTTCCGGCCCTGGCGGGGTTTGCCCGGCTTCCATCCATCGTCCCTGGCACGGCCACTAGAACCCGCCTCACCGCGGCCCGCAACACCGAAATTCACCGAAAAATCGCTCTTTGGCCTCGTAAAGGGCTTGCGTGGGGGTGGGTTTTTCCGTTACTTACAGGGCAATTTTTCCGCCCGTCCCAGCTCCGCGCGGGGTACCGTGAAGAAGGAAACTGCTGCTCCCCCTCCCCAATATGTCCAAGATTTCGCTCATGCTCATCACCTCCGCCCTCCTGTTGGTGGGCTCCTCGGTGTTCGGCTATTTGAACAAGGCCAAGCTGACCGACAAGCAGGCGGAGATCGCCAATGCGAAGGCTTCTTCGACCATCGCCCTCAGCGACGCGGCCAAAGCCAAGGACGCGCAGAAAAAGGCCGAGGCGGCCAAGACCGCCGCCGAGTCCAAGGCGAGCGAACTGCAATCGGCGGTCACCGCCTCGACTTCCGAGGTCACCAGCCTCAAGGCGCAGGTGGACACCGCCAACGACGGCATCAAGGCCAAGCAGGCCGAGATCGATGCCCTCAACGTCAAGCTGGCCGCCGCGACCCCGCCGCCCACCATGACCCCGGCTCCCGGTGCGAACGAAGAACTCGAAAAGGCCAAACACCAACTCGCGGAACTGCAGGTCATCAAGGACGGCCTGGAAAGCCAGCTCAAGAGCGCGCAGGCGCAGACGCAGGTCTACCAGCGCCAGGTCGCCATGCGTGACCAGGGCCAGGCCATGAACGGCCTCCAGGGCCGGGTGCTGGCGGTGGACCGCAACTGGAACTTCGTGGTGCTCAACCTCGGTGGGCACAGCGGCGTGAACACCAACGCGACGATGATCATCCGGCGCGGCAACAGCATGGTCGGCCGGGTGCGCATCACGTCGGTGGAGCCCTCGCAGTCCATCGCGGACATCGTGCCAAATTCCGTCCCCGCGGGCGTCAGCGTGCAGGCGGGTGATGTCGTGGTTTTCGCAGGGGGCAGCTAGAACTCTTCGTCTATGAAAAAATTGTCTTCGTGGTTGGTAGGTGCGGCGGGCCGCCGTCTCGTGTTGACCGGCCTGGGCCTGGTGGGAGCCGTGACGATGTTGTCAGGGTGCGTGACTGACGACGTGCCCGTCGACCGGACGGCGATGCTCTCCAGGGATGACCAGGTGAGCAACGTCCCCTGGAACAAGCCGCAGGGCTGGGAAAACAAGGGTGGCCTCGGCGCGCTGGCCAACGATCCGCGCATCGGCGGCGGGCAGTAGGGATCGTCCGGTTCGGCCCGAGTCGGCGGTTGGGGTGGTGCTTCGTGTCTACCCGAATCACTCAGGTTGTAGCCACGGCACT
>CAZZYS010000136.1:0-9240 GCA_964658285.1 uncultured Verrucomicrobiota bacterium | reverse complement strand
CCAGAGCGGACACGGCAACGGAGTGCCGTGGCTACAGGAATCCGGACGGTGATCCGGATAGGCACTTGAGCGTTTCCAGTGAGCGGCCTTGACGCCTCGCTGTTTCTTCGGCTAACGGTCCGACATGCCGGTCCCGCCCTCCATGCCCGAACGCATCAACGTGCTCGGGGTCGGCATCAGCGTCCTCGACCAGACGCGCGCCCGGCAAATTCTTTTCGACGCCGCCCGCGGCCACCGGCGCGGCTATGTGACCGTGACCAACGTCCACAGCGTCAGCGAGGCGCGGAAGGACCCCGCCTACCGGCGCATCTTCAACCGCGCGCTCCTCTCCACCCCGGACGGCGTGCCAATGGTCTGGCTCGGCAAGCTGCGCGGCCACCGCACGATGGACCGGGTCTACGGCCCCGACCTGATGCTCAACCTGTGCGAGCATTCAGTGGAGGAGGGCTTCACCCATTTTCTCTACGGTGGCAAACCGGGCGTGGCGGACGACCTCAAGCGCACGTTGGAAAACCGCTTCCCGGGCCTGCGCGTGGTCGGCACCTACACCCCGCCGTTCCGCGAACTCGACGCCGCCGAACGCGCCGGCTTGCAGGCGCTGACGGACGAGTTGCAGCCGGATTTTTTCTGGGTCGGCCTGGGAGTGCCCAAGCAGGAAAAGTTCATGGCTGCCTTCCTGGAAACCTTGCCCGGCGTCAAGGTGATGCTGGGCGTCGGCGCGGCCTTCGATCTGTTGACCGGCCACGTGCGCCAGGCTCCCCGCTGGATGCAGCGCAGCGGGCTCGAATGGCTCTACCGCCTGACGCAGGAACCCCGGCGACTGGCCTACCGGTACCTGGTCTATAATCCGCTCTTCGTCGGGCGAATCCTGTTGCAACTGACCGGTTTGAGGAAATATCCGCTCGAAGAAACCTGATCGCCAGGTGCAGCGGACGCAAACGGTGCTTGACCCATCCGCACGATGTCCGGACGTTGAAAGAATCCCGATGCCCACCGCACTCGTTACCGGTTCCTCGGGCCTCATCGGCTCGGAAGTCGTCGCATTTTTTGTCCGCCTTGGCTGGACGGTTCACGGCGTGGACAACAACATGCGGGCCGATTTTTTCGGCACGGCTGGCGACACCCGCTGGAACCAGAAACGCCTCCTGGCCACGCACGAGGGGTTCCAACATCACGAACTCGACATCCGCGACCGCCCGGGCGTCGCGGCGTGTCTGGAGCAACTCCGACCCGGCCTGATCGTCCACACCGCCGCGCAGCCCAGCCACGATCTCGCGGCATCGCGGCCCTTCGACGACTTCGATGTCAATGCGGGCGGTACGCTGAATCTCCTGGAGGCCACGCGGCAGCACGCGCCCGAGGCGGTGTTCGTGCACATGAGCACCAACAAGGTCTACGGCGACGGGCCCAACCGCATCGCACTCAAGGAACTGGCAACCCGGTGGGACTATGATGACGCGGCGTTTGACGGCGGGATCGCGGAGACGTTTTCCATCGACCAGTGCAAGCACAGCCTGTTCGGCGCGAGCAAAGTGGCGGCCGACGTGATGGTGCAGGAATACGGGCGGTACTTCGGGCTGAAGTGCTGTGCGTTGCGCGGCGGCTGTCTGACGGGCCCGAACCACAGCGGCGTCGAACTCCACGGGTTCCTGAGCTACCTCATCAAATGCAACGTCATCGGGCGAACGTACAAAGTGTTTGGCTACGGCGGCAAACAGGTGCGCGACAACATCCACGCGTTCGACGTGGCCAGTTTCATCCATCGTTTCTACGAAGCGCCGCGTTGCGGGGAGGTGTACAACATCGGCGGCGGCCGGGCGAACAGCGTGTCGATCCTGGAGGCGTTCGAGCGGGCGGCGGCGCTCTCGGGCAGGAAGATGAGCTACGAATACGTGGACAAGGCGCGCGAGGGCGACCACATCTGTTACATCAGCGACCTGTCGAAGATGCGCGAGCATTTCCCCGGCTGGGACCTGACCAAGTCGCTCGACGACATTTTCTCGGAAATCCACGCGGCCTCGTCGGATTCGCACGCATAAGGCTACGAAGGGAAGAAGGAATTGCCGCAAAAAGCGCAGAAAGCGCAAAAAGGGGAAGAAAAAATTCGTGCAGCCTGCGAGGTAAGTTGCTTCCTCTCCCTTTTGCGTTTCTGCGCTTTTTGCGGCCAAATTTCTGTTTCCGCGGCCTCCGTTCACGAAGCGGGTTCGTTCCACAGCGTCTTGACCGGGTGGAGCGTCCAGGCCCCGTCGCGGCGGGCCTGTTCGATGCGGTCCACGAAGTTGCCCAGGCTGCGGATGTGCCGGTTCTGTTCGCGCCAGTCGCGCAGACGGTAGCCGAGATGGTGCGCGGTCGTCGGCAAGGAAATTTCCAGGTAGATCGGGAACGGCTCGGCCGTGCGCGCCACGGCGTCGAACGCCTCGCGCGTCCAGAACGACCCGCTGCCGAACATCGACAACACCACCCCCGGATCGGGCCGGACGCTGAAACTCGCCCAGTGTTCCATGAAGCCGGGTTGCAGCAGGTGGTAGAGCAGGTGCGGCTGGTTCGTGCCGTCCACGCGCCCGAGCTGGAAGCCGAGCACGTCGGCGTGTTCCTCTTCCAACCGCGCGACCTGCAACGCGTTGAACCCCTCGACGAGCGGCAGTTGGTCGTATTCCGCGAAATGCACGTGCGTGAAACCGCTCCCGTGCTCCGCCAGCCACTGCGAGGTCCCTCGCCAGACCGCGCCGTAGCTTTGCCGTTCGTGCGCGTGGCGCACCGTGCGCAGCCGGGCGTCGTCCACGCGGATTTTCTGTGGATGGGCGATCTGGGCGAGTGCGTCCTCGGTGCCGCTGAAGACGACGAGCACGTCCCCGGCGGGGCAGTACCCGCGCCACCAGTCCAGCATCCGCGCGACGGCGGGGGCGGGTTGATGGGTCAGCAACAGGTTAAGCACCCGGCTCATGGGGGAAATCCGGCGGCGGATGCGTGGTGAAACGCAGTTCCTGCTTCCAATACGTCAGCCGCTCCTGCGGCACGAACTCCGGCACGACGATGGCGTCCAGCCCGATCACGTGGACCCGTCCGCGGAACGCCACCACCAGCGCCCGCCCGAGCACCTGGCCAGTGCGCGCATCGACCACGCGCGAGCCGAGCAGCCTCGCCACGCGCAGGACCACCGCCCGCATCGCCAGTTTGAGCCGTTCCATACCGACAGACAACAGGAAGAATCGCGCCCGCGAAGTCAACCCCCATTTGCCTCACTTGCCGGCACGGGCGCGGCCGGGCGGCCGAGGAAACCAAGGATCGCGTCGAGCCGTTCGCTCGCCAGCCGGTCGAAATCGAACTGCCGCACCCACCCGATCCCCTCCGCGCGCAGGCGGTCGTGGCAGGCGTCGTCGCCGAGCAGCGTGTCGAGCGCGCGGGCGGTGGCGTCGGTGTCCGCGTAATCGACGATCAGCGCGTGGCCGCCGGTGACCTCGTCCATGATGGGGATGTGGTTGACGACGCATGGCGTGCCGCAGGCCATCGCTTCCACCACGCAACGGCCGAAGGTCTCCTCCCGGCTGGCGAGGCAGAACGCGCGGGCGTGGCGATAGAGCGGCGCGAGCCAGCGGTCGTCGATCCAGCCGAGGAAGCGCACGTCGCCCTCGATCCCCAGCGCGGCGGTGTGCGCGCGGGCGGCGTCCATGCCGCCGTACCAGCCGCCGCCGACCATCACGAGCGGGTGGGCGGCGCGGCGGGCGGGCGACAGCTTCGCGTAGGCGGCCAGCAGCAGGTCGGCCTGTTTGTACGCGTAGAAATTACTCACCCACAGCGCGTAGCCCGGCGCGAGGCCGCCAAATTCCTTCGCCAGCGCCGCCGTCTCGTCCGCGGGCGCGTCGGGCTTGAACTGCTCGTGCTGCAAACCCTCGTAACTGACCGTCAGCCGCTCGGCCGCCCGTGGAAACACCCGCAAAAACTGTTCGGCCGCGAAGCGTGAGTTCACGATGATCCGGTCCGCGCGATCCACGCTGCGGTTGACGATCAACCGGCGGTACAGCGCCCGGGCCAGCCCGACGCGGTTGGAACCCTGGAGGTGCTGGAGCGAAAACAGGTGCATCACCACCGGGAGCGATTTGCGCACCGGCACGAACCCGACCGTCAGCAAGGCCGCCGCGCCCATCCGCCGCGCCGCCGCCGGCACCAGGAAATGGTCCGCGCACAGCCGCCAGGCGAGGTGGTCGTTGGCCGGGTAACGGCGCACGACCTGCACGCGGGGTGAGTCCACCGTCCACTCCTGGCCGGGACCGGCGAAGACGATCCAGTCGATCTCCGGGTAGAGCGCCAGGGCGTGGGAGACGAACTCGTGGAAGAGCGTCGTCAGGCCGGTTTTGCGTCCGGGGTGTTCACAGAGGAGCGAAAAGGCGAGCTTCAAAACGGGACGAACCAACTCGAAAGACCGGCGGGTTGCAACCTCGGGGCGTGTGCTTTTTCGCCACGGCCGGGCGGGTGCCCGCTTGACTCACGCGGTCCCGGCGGCAACTATCGGGGCTCCCGGAACGCCCGGACCTTCTCTCCTTTCAACCATGCACGGAGTCCTCTGGCTGCCAGCGCATCCCTCGGCCGGGGCGGACAGCATGGACCGCTACTGGCGCGAACTCGAACGCCAGCGCCAGCGTGCGGGCAACGACGAGCGTCCGGACGTGGAAATTCGCTGCCCGCTGGGGCCGCCGCCCGCGCGGAGCCAGCGCGGCCCGCGCTGGAGCCGGATTTGGCAGAAATACGCCTGGTATCCGTGGCGGGCGGCGGTCTGGTCCCGCGCGGCGTCGGTGGATACCGTCCACGTGCTCGACCATTCCTACGCGCACCTGCTGGCCCGCGTGCCGCGCGGCGTGCGCAAGATCGCCACGGTCCACGACCTCGCCCCGTTGCGCGACCCGAGCGACCTGACCGCCAGCCAGTCCCGGCGCTTCCGGCGCACCGTCGATCAACTCCACCGCGCTGACCTGGTGCTGGCCGATTCGCGGCACAGCGCCGACGAGGCGGTGGCGTTGCTCGGGCTGGACCCGGCGAAGCTGCGCGTGCTGCTGCTCGGCGTGCACGCGGGCATGTTCACGGAGGGTCCGGCGGCGGGAACCGCTCCGCCCTGGCTCGCGTCCCTCGCCGGCCGTCAGGTCATCCTGAGCGTGGGACACGTGATCGGACGCAAAAACCTGCAAATCCTGCCCGCAGTCTTTCGCCAGCTCCGGCCGCACGAGGGTGTCGGGCGCCTGACCCTGGTGAGGGTGGGGACGGCGCTGCCGGAGCCTTTGCGGGACGAACTGCGCTCCGTGCTCGGGCCGGACGGACTGCTAGAACTCGGCCGGGCCCCCGACGCCGAACTCGCCGCCGCCTACGGACGCGCCGACGCGCTGGTTTTCCCGTCGCGGCAGGAGGGATTCGGTTTCCCAGTGCTCGAAGCGATGGCGGCGGGCTGCCCGGTCGTGTGCACGAACGTCACCAGCCTGCCGGAGGTCGGCGGCGAGGCAGCACTCTACTTCGGGCCCGACGACCCCGGCACGGCCGCGGAGCATCTGCGCGTTTTGTTGACCGATCCCGGGGAACGCGCCGCCCGCGTCGCCGCCGGCCGGGAGCAAGCCGCGTCCCTTTCCTGGGAACGGCACTACGAGCAACTGTTGGAAATCTATCGCGGCGAGAAAGCGGGGCGGGCCGCGGGTCCTCAGGCCATGCGGTGACCGATCCGCCGCCGTGGTTCCTCAATGGGCGGCAGGTCGAGTTCGAGGTCGGGTGCCGCCAGGGCTTCCCGGCGTTCGTTCGCCGCGGCCTGCATCGTCCTGACACCGATGCCGAGGAAGGTCCAGAAGACAGTCGCCGCCATCGGTCCCTCCAGCACGACGCCGAAGAGCGCCGCTACCAGGATGCCCCACACCGCGCACCAGTAGCACAGATCCTCCAGCGGCAGCCAGCCCGCGCGGACCGCCAGACCCGCGCGGATGCCGCCCGCGATGATCTGCCAGGTGATCAACAGGAAAACGAGGCTGCCGATGATCCCCATCCGGCCGTAGAGCGTGATGTAAAAATTGTGCGCGGAACGCAGATTTCCCCATTCGCCCTTGTGGAACACGTCCTGGTAACGGGCGATGAAATCATAGCCGAAGCCGCGGCCAAAAACGGGGGAGGTCTCGTTCGTATCGTCGAAAAAGGACTGCCAGAGCGTGCGCCGGAACTCGTTGTTGCCGGCCTTGAGGTTGCCGAAGTCGCTGTTGTACTGCCCGCTGCCGGTGACATCGACCATCGACTCGAACTTCTCGATCATCACGTCCGGATTGATGGTGCTGGAATCGCCATACGTGAAGGCCAGACCGCCGAGCGCGGTCACGCCGAAGACGAACGCCACCGCGAAAAACGAGAGAAACCTCCACTGCCGGGCGACGAGTAGGACGATGCCGCCGACCATCAATCCGACGAGCGACGCGCGGGTCACCCCGATGGCGATGTAGCCGATGTAGAAAACGATGAGCGCGCCCCGCAGCCATCTCAGGCCGTAGATGTTGGGACGGGTGTAGAGGACGAACACCCCCACCGCCGCGAAGATGGTGAGAATATCATCCTTCTCGCTCAGGATGTTGATCATGAACAACTCCGGGAACAACCGTTGCGCCAACGCGATGGGCAGCAGGGCGAGGAAGCTGAATCGCAGGCATTTTTCCAGCATGGCCTTCGAGGCCGGCCGCGTGGCCAACTCGCGCCCCAGGAAGAAAAAGATGCTGTAGTACACCATCGCGGAGTCGCGCGCCGCATCCATGTGGTAGGTGCTGTAATCCAGGAACAGCCGGACCGCACCCAGGACGCAGTAGATCATGATCAACCGGGCCAGCAGACCGCTGAGGTCGGGCAATTCCCGGCTCAGGACGTAGCGGACGAGCGTGGCGATGGAGATCACCGCCAGGGCGACCTCTCCGGGGTAAAACGGCTTGGCGAGCGTCAACTCCGCAAAACCCCGGTTGCCGACGATGTAGCCGACCAGCAGCATGTTGAGCACGGCGGCCTCGACCCGGACGACCTGCACGAACACGCTGAAAAAGACCAGCGCGCCAAACGCCATGATGAAGATCAGGGGGAGGATGTATTCTTCCGAGGAAAGCTCGGAGGCGACCCACATCGCGAGGCCCAGCGCGGGCAGCAGCACGATGAGGCTGCGGATGCGGCTGTCCAGGATGATCGTTTGCGCCATGCCGGGCCAAGATGAAGCAGGCCGGCCGCCTTTTCCAGCCCGAAAATCTCGCTTGCCACCCCGGGTGGGGTGATCTCCGGCGGTGCGCTCAGGTCACCGTCGGCGCGGGGGCCTCGGAGCCGTTCTCCAGCCACCGGAGGTAAAGCACGAGCGCGAGCAGACCCAAACCGCAGAGGCACAACATTTTGCCACTCTGGCAGATGCCGACCACCACGGGCGTCAACCGCCCCGATTCCAGGGGTTCGCTGAAGGCCAGCCACCCGGTCGGGCTGCGGTCGCGCGATTCGATCCGGTACTCGTGGCCCGGGGTGACCCGGGCGTAAGTCATCTCCCAGTCGCGCAAGACGAAGGGAAACGTGCGGGCCAGCCGGGGCAGGAGTTCGACGCGGCTGCCGTCGGTTTCGTCGCGCAGGGTCAGTTGCAAGCCGTCCAAATGGTAATTGGTGAAGCGGGCCTTTTTATCCACCAGCACGTCGAGAGTCAGATAGGGAGCCTGCGGCCGGAAAGGCCCGGAAACGAACCAGCGGTCGGCGGCGGCCCGGTCCTGGCGGTCGAAACTGCCGAAGTACAGCCGCGCCGGCCGCCCCTGGTAGGAGGGATGGAAGGCGTTGATCGTGTAGTTGCCCTCGCTGCCCGGCTGGAGGTCGAACCCGGCGACCATCGCGGTCGTCATCGCCGGGGGAGGCTCGTGCGCGGCCAGGCTGAGGACCAGTTCGTGCGGGAAGCCGAGCGTTTCGTCGTCGCCCACATCGAAGTCCGGCACCGGCGCGCGTCCCCGGACGATGTCGCGGAAGAGAACCTGTTTCTGAGCCTCGTTCCATTCGCCCGTCTCCTGGGCCAGGAACGGCACGACGCGGTACACGGTCTGGATCGAGAAGCCGATCATCTGGCACGCGAGCCAGGCGCAGCCGCCCAGCGCGCACACGATCCGCCAGCGGCCGACGCTCGCGCGGTACAACAGGCACAACGTCACCGCGGTGACCAGCGGCAGGATGAGAAACAGGTCCACGTACCGGCCCGAGGGCATCCCCATGTTGTTGTTGTCGCCGCGGAACGCCCCGGTGGCGATGGCGATGAGCACGGTCAGGCCGTACACCCCGGTGACGAAGGTGACGTTCGCGCCGCGCAACCGCGGGCCGAAGCACTGCGCCGCCACCAGCGCCCCCAGCGCCCCCAGCGTGAGCAAGCCGGCTCCCGGCACGAACACCGCCGGCCACGACAGCGCCTTGAGCAGGGCGCCGAGCGATTCCAGCGCCCCCGGCCGCTTGTCGGGCACCATGTTCAGATAAACGGACAGGAAAATCGCCACGCCGACCGCCGCAACCGTCACGTCCCAGCGGGTCAGACGCCGCCGCAAGACCGCGTTGAAGAGCGTCAGGCCGGCGATCAGAAAAGCAGCGAGGCTGCCGCCCCCGGTGTTCAGGGCGGCCAGTCCGGCCAACAGGCAGATCAGCGCCACGGACGCCCAATCCTGTCCGCGGTGGGCCACCAGGTAGATCGCCGGGAGGGCGAAGACAATCGGGGCGCAGTTCGGCCAGACCAGCCCCCAGCCGATGCGGTAACCCGCGAACGGCACCGCGAACAGCACGAAGGTGAACAGATAAATCCACCAACGGTCCCGCCGGGTCAGCACGTCGGCGAACGTCCAGAACACCACGGCCGCGTAGAGAACGTGGACGAGGACGGAAACCAGAAAATCCGTCCGGCCGTCCCAGAAGCCGTTGAGCAAGTACTGCCCGAGGTTGCAAAGGTAGTAGATGTCCAGCGGATGCACGTTGTTGTGGAACCGCCAGATGAACGACCAATCGTGGACGCCCGTGGACCATTTTTGCAGCCACGTGATCATGACGCCGTCGTCCGCCTGGGGGATCTCGACCAGGCAGCGGACCCCGACGTAGAGCCGCATCCCCAGGAGCAGGACCAGCAGACCGGCCAACAAGAAACCAGGACGGCTGCGTTGCAGGGCCTGGAGCGCGCGGGAGAGGGTCATGGTGGGAGATGATTGATAGGAGAAATCGCCGGACCGACAAGTCCAATCTCGGCCC
>CAZZYS010000135.1:0-11379 GCA_964658285.1 uncultured Verrucomicrobiota bacterium | reverse complement strand
TCCAGCCAGCAAAAGCTTGACGCGAGCGGCCTTTTCGCCGAGCCGGCTCATTGCATTGAAAACGGTGCTTTCACTGCCCCGGAGCCGGGAAAGCAACTCGTCCAGCGTCGCTCGATCTTCTTCGATTTGAGTTCGCAGGTGCTCGAAGAATTTCCCGTCGGGTGAGCCGGTGGAAGACGAAATCAGATGCCTTACCAAGTCTAACGCGCCAGCCGCGCCAGCTGCGTGGTCCCGTAGGTAAGCCGTCAGGTTTTTAGTGCTCATTAAGAAGATGAGGGAAGAGGGAGCCGAATACGGTTCTGCTCACAATCGTTGGAGTGACATACTATTTCCTCGCGGGAGAAAGGTCACGGCATTTGCAGGCTCACAACCACTCGTTAGTGGTTACTGCCCTCGGCAGCGATACCCGGTCTGAACAAACACACCACGGCCGGTCGCGCGGTCCGAAAAACACGGCGCACCTTCGCAAATCTTTCGATTTGGGAGCTATGAGTGAGAGAATATTCCGCGACCTCAAAATCCCTCATCATGGTCCGTTTCCCTTTTGATAATTCCTACGCAAGGCTTCCGGAGCGGTTTTTCACGCGGACCGCGCCCACTCTCGTCCGTGCCCCGCGGCTGATCCGGTTGAATACGCCCCTCGCCTTGCACTTGGGCCTCGATCCCCATTGGCTGGCCAGCGAGCAAGGCGTGGAGATCCTGTCTGGAAATCGGCTTCCCGATGGAGCCGCGTCTATCGCCACGGCGTACGCCGGCCACCAGTTCGGCGGGTTTGTCCCGCAGCTCGGGGACGGGCGGGCCATCCTCCTGGGTGAGGTCATCGATCAGAGCGGAAAGCGGCGTGACATCCAGCTCAAAGGCGCGGGGCCAACCCCCTTCTCACGCCGGGGCGATGGACGGGCAGCCCTGGGCCCGGTGCTGCGCGAGTACGTGGTCAGCGAGGCAATGGCTGCGTTGGGAATTCCCACGACCCGCGCGCTGGCGGCGGTGACGACCGGGGAAAAGGTGTACCGCGAAGAGGTTCTCCCCGGTGCCGTGCTCACGCGGGTGGCCGCTAGTCACATCCGGGTCGGCACGTTTGAGTTCTTTGCCAGCCGCGGCGACGTGGAGGGCGTGCGGCTGCTTGCCGACCATGTCATTGCCCGGCACTATCCAGACGCGGCGCAGGCGGAGCGGTCTTACCGCGCGCTGCTCGACGCGGTGATCAAAGCACAGGCGGAATTGATCGCACGATGGATGTTGATCGGGTTCATCCACGGGGTGATGAACACGGACAATATGTCGGTCGCCGGTGAAACCATCGACTACGGACCTTGTGCCTTTCTGGATCAGTACGAGCCCGAGACGGTTTTCAGCGCGATCGATAGCCAGGGACGCTACGCCTACATCAATCAACCTACGATCGGCGGATGGAACCTGACTCGATTGGCAGAGTGCCTCTTGCCGCTTTTATCCGAAGATGACGACCTGGCCGTCGCCCAGGCCCAGGAAGCATTGGGTGCTTACTCACCCGCTTTCGAGAAAGCCTACCAAGCAGGGCTCAGTCGCAAGCTTGGCTTGCTTGCCGAACACGAGGGGGACGCGGCGCTCGGGCGGGATCTTTTGAAAGCCATGAGTGCGAGCGGCGCGGACTTCACGCTCAGCTTTCGTCGGCTGGGTGATGCGGCGTCGGTTCCGGGGAACGACGCAAACGTGCGAAGCCTGTTCACGGACCCATCCGCCTACGACCAGTGGGAGCGACGCTGGCGACAACGACTCGCACAAGAGGGGACAGATCCAGCCGCGCGAAGCGGTGCGATGCGGGCCGTGAACCCCGCCTACATTCCGCGCAACCACCAAGTCGAGGCAATGATCCGGGCGGCCGTCGACCAGAACGACTTCGGTCCTTTCAACGAATTGCTAAGCGTGCTTGCAAAGCCGTTCGACGACCAGCCAGCCTTTGCGCGTTATAAAGAGCCGCCGCAACATCACGAACGGGTATATCAGACGTTCTGCGGGACGTAGTTGGGGGCGGAACGATCATGACTCGATCCTCTGATTCGCCGGGCGTCACGGCCCCACTTCGATAAAGGTCGCGGGCACGTGGCCGGTCAGCCAAACACCGTTGGCGGATAGATAAAATGCGTGACCGGCCACACGCATGTTGTCGGCGAGGATTTTAAGCACCGCTGGCTTGCCGTGCCGCTGACCGACCTTGGCCGCCGTTCCCGCGTCTGGAGACAGATGCACATGCTGCCGATTTCCCTTGACGAGCCCATGCTGCCGGATGGACTCCAGAAAGCGCGTGGCCGTGCCATGGAACAACACGGGCGGTGGTGCCACGGGGAGAGGCCGAGGTCCACGGAAACCGAGTGCCCCTGGCTGGCTCGGATCATCGAACGGTCCTCGTTGAACGTGAAGCGCTTTTTGTCGTTGGTGGCCACCACTTCTTCGATCAGCGCCCGAGTGAGCGGCCGTCCTTTGGCGGCGCTCAGGCGCAGTAATTTATTGATGCTGGCCCAGCCGGTCCGCGTGGGTGGTGGCATCACCATTCCAACGCTCCGATCATCAGGGAAAGACGTGTTGCTCTTGTCCATCCGTGGCTTCGCGTGCTATGCAGACAGGATTTCACCCCCTGTTCTTGGAACCCATGGCTCTTCCCACTCCCGACCAGGTCTCCACCGGCATCGCCGGTCTCGACCATCTCCTCAACGGCGGCTTGCCCGCGCACGAGATTTATCTCATTGCGGGCGACGCCGGCACCGGCAAAACCACCGTCGCCCTCCAGTTTCTGCTCGCCGGAATCAAGGCCGGGGAGCGTTGCCTCTACCTCACCCTCTCCGAGACGGCCGAGGGCCTGCGCAAGATCGCCCGCTCCCACGGCTGGTCGCTCGACGGCATCGAACTCCATGAGATGGCTTCCTTTAGTCCGTCCGAGCAGGCGGCGGCTGCGCAGACCGTCTTTCTTAGCGCCGAGGTCGAGTTGAACGAGACGACCGCCGAGGTCTTCAAGGTCATCGAGCGGGTAAAGCCCGCCCGGCTGGTCTTCGACTCCGTGGCGCAGGTGCGCGCGCTCGCCAGCGATCCGCTCCACTTCCAGCGGCAGCTCTTCGCCATGCGCCACCAGTTCGCCAAGCTCAAATGCACGGTCCTGCTGGTGGACAGTTCCGACGAGCAGAGCGGCGGCGTGGAGGATCTCTGCCACGGAGCCATCCGCGTGAAACGTGATGCGGCGGATTACGGGAACGTGCGCCGACGGCTAATCATCGAAAAGATGCGCGGGCTGGCCGTGCATGGCGGCTACCACAACTTCAAGATTCGCACGGGCGGCTTGCAGGTGTTCCCCCGGCTGGTCGTCGGCGAGGGCTCCGCCGCCGATCCGCTGCCCCCGTTGCCGAGCGGCATCGAGGCCCTGGATGCCATGATCGGCGGCGGCCTGGAGCAGGGTACGGCGGTGCTCGTGCAGGGGGCGACCGGCACGGGCAAGACCACGCTTTCCACCCTGTACGTACACGCCGCGGCAAAACGCGGCGAGCACGCGGCGATCTTCCTCTTCGAGGAGCGGCTGGACACCTTCTTCAAGCGATCGGCGGGACTCAGCATGGACCTGAAACCCTTCGTCGAGCAGAAACTCGTCGCCGTGCATCAGGTCAACGCGGGCGATCTCTCGCCCGGGGAGTTCTCCGACCTCGTGCGCCGTGCGGTCGAAGAGGAAGGCGCACGCGTGGTCATGATCGACAGCGTGTCGGGCTATTTCCATTCCGTGCCGCAGGAACAACTGCTCATCACCCAGATCCATGAGTTGTTGAGCTTCCTCACGGGTCGCGGCGTGCTGACGCTGCTCATCGCCGGGGAGCATGGCATCGCAGGCCATGGCGTCACCGGGCCGTTGGAGGTGAGTTACCTGTGCGACACGCTGCTGTTGCTGCGGCACTTCGACGCGGCGGGCGAAATTCGCAAAACCATCGCCGTCATCAAAAAGCGCCATGGCGCCCACGAGCACACCATCCGAGAACTGCGCATCGACCCGAGCGGCCTGCGCGTGGGCGAGCCGCTCGAGCATTTCGACGGACTGCTTACGGGAACGCCCGTCTACCACGGGGATACGGGCTCGTTATTGGGTCGTAACACCGGGGAGTAACCCGCGAATACTCCACCTTCATGGATCACACCGTTCTCATCTTTGCCCCGCTCGGACGTGATGCAGCGCTCACGGCGGAGGTACTCGCGCGGACGAAGATCGACTCCTTCGTCTGCCGGGATGCCGACGAACTCTTTGCTCGGATCGCCGAGGGTGCCGGTGCCGTGGTGCTGACCGAGGAAGCGCTGGGGCCAGAGGTTCTCGAACGATTGGACGCGGCCCTGGCGGCGCAGCCCGCGTGGTCAAGTTTGCCACTGACCGTGCTGCGCAGTGAGCGTCGCAGCAAACGCGCTTCAGGCAGGGCGGACGCTTTCACGCAACGTCTGGGCGCGTATCCGGGCGTCGTGGTGCTCCAGCGCCCGCTGCCGGTGGCCACGCTGGTCTCCGTCATCCAGGCGGCGCTTGCCGCGCGCCAACGGCAATACCAGGTGCGTGACCTTCTGAGCCAGCTGGAATCCTTGAACTGCACCCTGGAAGCGCGGGTCGCTGAACGCACGGCCGTCGCGCTGCGGCGCGCGGAAGAACTGCGCACGCTGTCGGGCGAGCTGTTGCTCACCGAGGAGCGCGAACAGCGCCGCTTCGCGGAGTTGCTCCACGACGATCTCCAGCAACTGCTCATGGCCGCCACCATGAACGCCCAAGTTCTCCTCCTGGCGAAGGACCCAGCGAAGAAGGATGAAATCGCCCGCAGCATCGCCGATTTGCTGGAGCGTTCCGGGAAAGCAACGCGCTCGCTGACGGTGGAACTCAGTGCCCCGGTACTCTACGAACGCGGGCTCGCGGCGGCGTTCCAGTGGCTGGCGGCGGAGATGAGCAAGCAGCATCAGGTCAAAATCACCGTGAGTGCCAAGACCGAGGATGACCCCGGAGCCGCCGATGTGCGGGTGTTCCTTTTCCGGTCGGTTCGGGAACTCCTGCTCAACGCGATCAAGTACGGGAAAGGCAGCCCCATCCACATCGCCATGGACCGCAATGAGAAAGGGGCTTTGCGGGTCGTGGTTGCCGATGAAGGGCCGGGCTTTGACCCGGTGGCTCTGGCCACGCGCGAGTTTGGGTCCGGCGGATTCGGGCTGGCGAACATTCGCCAGCGCGCGGCGTTGCTCGGGGGGGAAATGCACATCGACAGCGCGCCCGGACGGGGCACGCGCATGACGCTGCTGGCTCCCCTGCCGGCACAAGCTGCGATGGGGCAAGAGCCAGAGCATCCGAAGTCGAGCGCCGCCGGCCCCGCGTCTCCTTCACGGCCGAAACGTAAACGCCCGAAAGCCTCGTTGACATGACCAGGCACCTGGCTCTGACGCCTCACGCGATCGAAAAGTGCTTCACTTGCGCCGGGCAGGCGAATTTTTTGCAATCGGGTTGACCGTTCTCTTTCGACCCGTTTTCAACCTTTCTCTCTTCGTCGCCGACGAACCTTTGCCGTCGGTTACAGTAGAAATAGTTGAGGCCGGAAAGTCCTGCCGCACCGCGTCCAACGTCCTCGCCAAGTCCCCGGGTGGGAAAGGCTTGACCAGATGCACCGCAAAGCCTGCCGCCTTGCTTCGCTCTAGATCTTCGCCCAGCCCGAAGCCGCTCATGGCGATTGCAAACGGTGGCTGGTGGCCGCTTTGCTCCAACTGGCGCAGCAAATCCCAGCCGGTGCCATCGGGCAGGCCGATGTCACTCAGGAGAACGTCGAAGGATTCTTCCCGGGCTGCTTGTAAGGCCAACGCTACGCTCTCAACAAAATGCGCCTCGTGGCCCAGCAATTCGAAGAGCAATTTGAGCGCCCGCCGCAGGTCGCCGTGGTCCTCGACCACGAGCAGGCGCAGCGTCCTTTCCATCGGCTTCGCCTCTACCGTACGGCCGCCTGGGTGATCCCGTTTCATTGACGAGACACCTATTCGCCTTTGCGCCGGGCCGAGGATGTTCCCGAGTTAAGCGGCATCTTCCCTCGTGGAAAGCTGTACCCGGAAGGTAGCTCCCTGGTCCCGGCCCGGACTTTCGGCGGTGAGTTGGCCATCGTGCGCCAGGACGATGGCGTGAGAGATCGCTAGGCCCAGGCCCAGCCCTCCATCCCGGCGCGCCCGCTCGGGGCCGCCCTGCTCGAAGGGATCGAAAATCTTCGGCAGCGTGTCGGCTTCGATGCCTACGCCGTTGTCGGCAACTTCCACCACGATTTTGCCATCGGCCTGGCGCGAGCGCACGGCGATGCTGCCGCCCCCGGGCGTGAACTTGGCGGCGTTCTTGAAGAGGTTCCAAAAGACCTGCTGGAGGCGCGACGCGTCGCCCTGGACACGATGCCGGCGAGCCTTCAGTGCGACCGTGAGTTTGATTTCCTTCGTGGTGAAATCCGCCTGGCAGACCTCGAGCGCCTGCCGGATGCAACCGTGGAGGTCCACGGGTCCCAGACTGAGTTCCAGCTTGTCGTGGACGATGCGGCTGACATCGAGCAGGTCGCCGATGAGCCGCACTTCCGTCTCCACGTTACGGCGGATCATCTCGACACTCTCCCGCACGGAGTCCGGCAAACCCTTCGCCCGCTCCATGAGGTAGAGGGCCACCTGCACCGGGGCCAACGGCGTGCGCAGTTCGTGGCTCAACGCCGCCAGAAAACGGTCTTTGGTGCGGTTGGCGGCTTCCGCTTCCTGCCGGGCGGCCTGCTCGGCTGCCAGCAGGCGCGCCCGCTCGTCTTCGAGCTGCTTGCGCTCGGTCAGGTCGCGCGCAAATTTGACGAAGCCGACTAGCACTCCGTCCTCCCCGCGCAGGGCGACGAGGAGTTCGTCACCCCAGTAGCGGGCACCTTTGCGAATCCGCCAGGATTCCACGTGGCATTCGCCCGTCTCGATGGCGATATTCTTTTCCTGCTCGGGCCTGCCCGCGGCACGATCCTCCGGGGTGAAGCAAAAGGAGAAGTGCGCCCCGATGATCTCTTCTTCCGTGAAACCTTTGACGCGCTCGGCGGCCTTGTTCCAGGTGCTCACCCGCCCCTCGGGATCGAGCATGTAGATGGCATAATCCTTGATGGATTGGACGACGAGCGCGAAACGATCCTCCGCCCGGCGGCGGGCGAGTTCGCCCTCGCGGACCGTGGTCAGGTCCCGCATGATCTTGAGCGATCCTGGCTCCGGCCCTTGCTCGTGCATGGGCATCGTGATGCCGCTGCCCCAGAAGCGGCTGCCGTCCTTGCGCACGTGCCAGCGCTCGTTGTGGAAACGGCCCGTCTTGTGCGCGAGCCCCGCCTCGATCACGGGCGCATCGCGCGCCCGGTCCTCGGCGGTAAATAAGAGGTCGCCGGATTGGCCGATGATGTCGTTGGCAGTGTAACCGGTCAGGATTTCTGCGCCGGAGTTCCAACTGGTGACGCGCCGCTCTGCGTCCAAGGTAAAGATGGCAAAGTCCGTGGCGCTTTCGACGATGAGCCGGTAGCGTTCGTCGCTGCGTCGCGTGGCCGTTTCCAAACGCAAGCCGGCGAGGTGGAGGTGGGTGCTTAAACGCACCAGAAGTTCCGCCGGGTTGAACGGCTTGAGGATAAAATCATCCGCCCCCGCTTTCATGCCCTGGAGCAGCGTTTCCTTCTCGTCGCTGGCGCTCAGGAGAATGATCGGCACCGTGGCCGTACTCGCCGCCGAGCGCAGCCGCCGCACGAGGCTGATGCCGTCGACCCCGGGCATGCGCACATCCAGGAGAACCAGGTCAAACGACTGCCCTTGCGCAACCTCCCAGGCTTGCTCGCCATCGGTGGTTGCCACCACGTCATACTCCGGCCGTAAAACCTCGCACAACAGCTCGTTGGCCGAAGGATCATCCTCTGCCAGCAGGAGGCGGGGCTTCGCTGGAGGAGAACGTTTGTCCGGGGGAACGGCAGGAGGAACGATCACATCAAAAAGGGAAAGCAAAACGCAGGACCAGCCGAGCTGACGCTACATGGCGGACCAGCGAGGGACGTGGTGCTGATTCGCCGCCCTGGCGCGATCTGGCTTCTTTAAAGAGCGGAGAGGACGGTGTTTTTGTAGCGGACCTTCGCAGATGGCAGGTGCGTAGAATCGTTGCTCGAGAACCGGATCTTGGCGGCCGTGGCAGAAAAAAAGTGGTCAGCCCGGCGCATCTTCGTCAAGCCTCCCGCACCCCTTCGCAACGATTAGGAGCGCGCTGACAACGCACTGACTTCCACAACCCTCAGGCATCTTCCAACTTCCCTGTCGGACAGCCCGGCACCCTGCTGACACGTGCGATTTCCAGCGACAGGCTCAAGACGGTATCCCGCCGGCGGGGAGCACTCCGGGCACTTCAGAACGCCATGAAAAACAGGCCGCTTAATCACAGCACGGAAGCAACGGAACTCGTGATCTTTGATTGTGACGGAGTGCTCATCGACAGCGAGATCATCGTCTGCCGCCTCGTGAGCGAGGAACTCACACGGCTTGGTTACCCGGTCAGCGTCGATGCCGTCATCCGGCGTTTTCTCGGCCGCCCTGAACGCGAGGTGATCGCTGAAATCGAAGAGGACTGGGGGCAGCCCGTTCCTCGTGAGTACTTCACCCGCACCGCGCAACGCATCGAAGAAGCTTATACGACGGAACTGCGTGTCATCGGTGGGGTCCAGGAATTCCTGGACCATCTTCGGGTGCCGGCCTGCGTGACTTCGAGCAGCTATCCCGAGAAGGTAAAACTCGGGCTCAAAGCCGCCGGTCTCCACAAGTGGTTTGGCTCCAGCATCGTGGATGCTTCCCGAGCCGTGCACGAGCAGTCGGCGTCTGATCTCTTCGTCTACGCTGCCGGTTGGATGCGCACCCGGATTCCAAATTGCGTCGTGATCGAGGACAGCCTCCCCGGAGTTTGCGCGGCGCGCCGTGCGGGCATGCGTGTCTTCGGGTTCACCGGCGCAAGTCATTGCACGAATGACCAAGGAAACCAGCTACGCGCGGCGGGGGCCGAGGCGGTCGTCAAGGACCTCCGGGAATTGTGGCCGCTGCTGCCAGCCGCATTCAAAGGGTTTGGACGTGCGCCGCACGATCATCACGCCTTCGCAAAACACCGGGATACCTTTTCATAAATGAACACGCAAGAAGGGGACGCTCCTGCCCAACCGAGCGAGAGTTCGTCGCAGCCAACCTCTTCCGGGCAGGACACACACAACCAGGAATCCGAAGATCGCAGCGCACCACGCGGCCATGTGGTTTACGGTGCCATCGAAAAGGAAGGTGAGAATGAGCTGGAGCGTTCCAACTCCGCGCTGGCGTGGTCGGGCTTGGCAGCAGGGTTATCCATGGGGTTCTCCATGGTCACTCCGGCGTTAGTCATGCACCACCTGCCCGATGCGCCCTGGCGTCCGCTGGTTTCAAAGCTCGGCTACAGCGTGGGCTTCCTGATCGTGGTGTTGGCGCGCCAGCAACTCTTTACCGAGAACACCCTGACGGTCATTCTGCCGTTGCTTCAACAGCGCAGTGCGCGTGTCCTGCTCAACGTGCTGCGGCTCTGGGCGCTGGTACTCGGCGCAAATCTCATCGGGGCATTGGCTTTCGCGTGGGTGGCCGGACATTCCAGCGCCTTCGAGCCTGCCGTCCGTGCGGGCTTCGCGGAGTTGGGCCGGCAGGCCATGGCACCCGGCTTTGGCACGGTCTTGGTGCGAGGTATTTTCGCCGGCTGGCTCATCGCGCTGATGGTATGGCTGCTGCCTTACGCGGAGACCGCGCGCATCTGGGTGATCCTGCTCATCACCTATGTCGTAGCGCTCGGCGACTTCAGCCACGTGATCGCGGGTTCGGTGGACACGCTCTATCTCGTGCTCACGGGTGAACGCAGCTTCGGCGAGTACCTGGGCCGCTTCCTCGCCCCGGCGCTGCTGGGCAACATCCTGGGCGGAGTGTCGCTGGTGGCGGTCCTCGCGCACGCGCAGTTTGTCGGCAGCGAACAGGCAAAGCAGGGATGACCGTCTGCGGCCCGCGCGTCGAAACATTTTCGGCAACGCGTCAGAGAGGAGAATCCTGATTTAGCCCGGACACAGAAAGTGAGGTGTTCTCGTCTCATCGGCTGCGGGTCTATGCCGCCGGGGAAGAGGCGGCTTTCGGCTCACGCCAACAGGCCGCCACCCGTGACGCCGTAAATCTGCCCGGTGACATAGCTGCCGTCGTCCGAGGCGAGCAGCACGTAGATGGGAGCGAGTTCCGCCGGCTGCCCTGCCCGTCCAAGCGGAGTTTGCTGGCCGAAAGATTTCACCTGCTCGGGCGGCATGGTGGAGGGAATCAGGGGAGTCCAGATCGGGCCGGGAGCCACCGCGTTGACCCGGATGCCCTTGGAGGCGACCATCTTCGATAGCGCTTTGGTAAATACCACGATGGCCCCTTTCGTCGTGGCGTAGGGCAGCAGTTCCGGCGAGGGTTGGTAGGCCTGGATCGAAGTGGTGTTGATGATGGCCGCACCCGACTGCATGTGCGGGATCGCCGCCTGGCAGAGGTAGAACATCGCAAAAACGTTCGTGCGCAACGTCTTCTCGAATTCGTCGGCGGGGATTTCGCCGATGTCCTCGTGCGTGGCCTGGAAAGCGGCGTTGTTGACGAGGATGTCGAGCCGGCCAAATTCGGAAACGGCTTGAGCGATGATCGCCTGACAATGCGCCTGGTCAGCGATGTCGCCCGCGACCGTGACGGCTTTGCGTCCGGCATCACGTACCAGCCGGGCGGTTTCCTGCGCGTCCTCTTCTTCGTCGAGGTAAGAGATCAACACGTCCGCACCTTCCCGTGCGAAGGCGAGCGCCACGGCGCGGCCGATCCCGCTGTCGCCGCCGGTGATGATGGCGGCGCGCCCGGCCAGCTTCCCGCTGCCCCGGTAAGAGGCTTCGCCGTGATCGGCCTCGCCCTTTAATTGTTCTTCGCTGCCGGGTGCAGCGGGGGTGGACAATTCAGCGGATTCGGTGTCGGGAGACGTGGTTTGTGGCATGGGATGGAGAAGTTAAAGTGAATGAATCGATGAGAAATTACGTGAGCCGCTTCGTCAGCCGGAAGAGGGCGATATTTTG
The DNA here is from genome assembly GCA_964658285.1 of uncultured Verrucomicrobiota bacterium. Taxonomy (GTDB): domain Bacteria; phylum Verrucomicrobiota; class Verrucomicrobiia; order Chthoniobacterales; family SZAS-18; genus CAHJWO01. The sequence continues at coordinate 262 of CAZZYS010000135.1, read as the reverse complement.
CCCGCCTGATTGCTCGAATACGGCCTGGGCGCGGACTAATTCGTCTTCGTCCTCGGTGCGGACTGCGACGAGATGGCCACCGGCATCCAGCTTTTGGCGATACACGCCGCGCTCGGCTTCAGTGATCCCAAAGCTCTCGAGTTCGCTCATGGCGTTCGCGGCTCCGACGATGGCACCGACCACCGCGCCGAAGGCCGCCGCCAGCGGCGCGGTCACCAGCAGCGGTTGCAGGCCGGGGACGGTCAGGCTGGCGGCAGCGACC
>CAZZYS010000134.1:0-11477 GCA_964658285.1 uncultured Verrucomicrobiota bacterium | reverse complement strand
TCTTGAGCGCCGCCACGCACGAATACCCCGTGCTGCTCTCCTCCTTGTAGCCCCAGTGCTGCATGACCACGCTGATCGACGCCGGGTGCCGGCCCTCCGCGTGCCAGAGCACTGCGGCCTTCTCCAGCGCGCTCTGGAGGTCGAGGTAAGGATACGACGGACTCCGGGTCCGGTTGCGCTTTGACGAAGGAGCGAATTCGACAGCCATAAACGACACCCGAACGTTACGCCATTTTTATTGATTTCAGCAATAAAATAAGTTGTGAATGTGTTCACAAACGGCACCGATTTTATTGCCTCGGAAAAACGCGGTTGTTGACGAGTTATTCCCAACCGCCGGGAGGCTTGGTCAACGCGGTCCTCCGTGCCACAGTTCGTCCCGATGGCGTCGTGTCCTGCCGGATCAATCTTGCGGGTGTGCGCGGTGGTGTGCGTCTTGATTCTCGCCGCCAACCGTCCGGCCGCTGCAGCGCCGTCGCGTGGCCCGAACGTCGTCCTCGTCCACGGTTTCTGGGACACCGGGGCAATCTTCGATCCGCTGGTGGCCCTCCTGGAGAAGCAGGGCTGCCGTTGCTTCGCGCCAACGCTTCGGCCGAACGATTTCCGCGACGGCATCCGGGCCGAAACCCTCTGGCTCCGGGCGGCGGTCGAAGGGCGCTTCGGCAAGCGCGTGCCCCTGGTTTTCGTGTGCATGAGCATGGGCGGACTGGCGGCGCGGGATTACGTGGAGAACTTCGGCGGCGCGGGGCGGACCCGGGCCATGTTTTTCATCGCCACGGCGCACCGGGGCACGCTCTGGGCGGCGACTTCACCCCGGCGCGGCGTGCGCGAACTGGCCGCCGGCAGCGCGTTCATCCGTGCGCTCAACGCCCGCGCCGGGGTGATGGCCGGCATCCCGGTGCGCGCGTACTGGACGCCTTTCGACCTGATCGTGATCCCCGCGACGAACACCCGCTGGCCCTTCGACGACCGGGCGTCGCAGCGTGCGCTTTGCCCCACCCATCCGGCGATGGTGCGAAACCGTGAGGTGATGACCGACATCGCCGCGCGCATCGTCCGTTTGCCCGCGCGGAGGTGACGACAGGAAATTATGTGCGCGTCAGGCCAACGTGAAGCATCCAATCCCGCGGCCATTCCGGTATCAACCAAGGCGGGCACGTCCACGCACTGCGGTTCGCGCTCGCCGGTGCCCGACTTTCCGCTGACTGACTCCACGATGAAACGCTTCTTCCGTTCGCTGTTGCTGCTCGGGGCGCTGTTGCCGACCGTCCACGTGCGCGCCGCCGATGCGCCTGCCCCTTCCCCCGCGCCCGGTGCCGAGTTGTCCGCGCGGGCGCTTCTGCGCAAGGCCATCGAACCGGTGGTCAGCCTTTTCGCGCACACCGCCGATGGCCCGAACCACGCCTGGTCAATGCGCCTGCGCCTGGCCGAGTCCAACGTCCACCCGCCGGAACTCCAGGGCAGCACGTTCGTCGTGCGGATGCTCACCGCGCCGGCCGACAAGGTGCTCTTCCAGTACCCGGCGCTCGGCACGACGATTACGATCTGTCGGCAGGGCCAGACGACCTGGGCATCGCCCGCGTCGCGTCTTGCCCCAATCCTCCAGAAGGTGGAGGCGGTCCCGCCCACCGCCGCCGACCGCAAGCCGCTGGCCTCCCTGCGGATGCCAGTGCCGGAAGCCCTTTTTTGGGTGGGGTTCTACCTGACGGGGCTAAAGGATCTTGGCAACCAATCGGTCGGCGGCGTGACCTGCCGCGTCTTGGACGTGGACCCGCCCGACGACAGCGGCAAAGTCTCGTCGGCGAATTACACGCGTCTCTTCATCCGTCCAGATACGGAGCAATGCGTGCGCTTCGAGCGCAAACACGGTTCGGATCACAGCGTGTACCTCGTGGACCAGAACCGGATATCGCCCACGCTGCCGGACAGCGATTTCCAGCCAACGGCCGCCCAGCGCGCCGATTTGCTGGAAGTGCCGGAGGAGCGGTTTCGGGCGTTCATGAAGGCGGTCGGTGACGAGGAGGACAAACGCCGCAAGGAACAGCGCGAGCACCGGCAGCCTTGAAGGCAGGTTGCGGGTTGCGAGTGAATCTGCGCGCGCCATCAAAGTTTTCTGTCATCCTGAGGCGAGTGCAACGAGTCGAAGGGCCTCGCCGCCGGGTACGAGCGTGCCGCCTGCTGCCGACCACGCTCCAAACACAATCGGGTCCTTTGCTAGGCGCGCCCCTCGTTTTTTGCTCAAGGCAAATCTGTCCACGCCGGGCGTGTACCTTGCGGCGAGGTCCTTCGGCTCGTTGCACTCACCTCAGGATGACAGAAAGGAGAGAAGTCGCGCGCCTACTCGTCGGCCACCTCACACCCATGATCCACCGCACCCCCTTTGCCTTTTCACTCCGACACTCGCACGCGCAGAAAATGTCGCCTGGCGGGCGGCACGGGTGGCGCGTCTTGCAACGTCACCGTCTTGACGTTGCCGTCACCTGTTTCGCTGACCGCCGCCCCACCGAGCGCGACAAACGCCGCTCCGCCGTTGCTCGTGGCCACGGGCGACCAGTTCGCCGCCGCCAGGTCGTCGCAGGCCTCCACGACATACGATAACTCGCCCCGGCTGCTGTCGCGGCTGAACACCATCTGCAAACGCCCGCCCCCGTCCACGCTGGCCGACGGCGTGCCGACCGCGCTGGACGCGTTGGTGTTGAGGCCGACCCCATAGAGGGTCACGACGCCGTAGCCGGGAACCGTGACCGTCACCGTACCGTCCGTCACTCCGAGCCTGGAGTTTTGCCAATAGTTCCCGTCGCTCGAAACGTATGCCTGGAACGACGACAATCCGCGCGGTGCGTCCGGCAAAGGGATCGTCGCCGTCACCGGACCCGGCGATGGGTTGACCAGCACGAACGTCAACGAATAGTCCCCGTCGTGCACGTACGCGCTGGCCAACAGCGGCGCGGTGGGGTTGCCGGGTTCGCTGACCGCCGCGTTCACGCGCACCGCCCCCGGCCGGATGAACGCGAAGAAATGCCGCGCCGCGACAAATTTGGGTGAACCCGCCAGCGCCGTGGCGTCTGTGAGCGTCTCATTGCCGACCGCGCTGCCGCTGGTCATTTGCCAGTACGCCCACCCGCTCTGGCGACCGGCGGTGAGCGCCTGGTGGAGTTTGACCGCGATGCTGAACGCACCCCCGTTCGGGTAACCGCTCACCGGGTACAACCACGCCGGGTTTTCGCCGCTGGTCTCGGTCATCCACGACTTCTTGCCGTAGCCGGCGAATCCTTTGACGCTTCCCGGGATACCCGCCGCCGGGCTGGTCGTCCAGCCGTTCACCCACCAGCCCCAGCTCGCCGGGTTCGCGCCCGCGCTGGTCACGCCGTCGGCGGCGTACCCGTGGACCGAACAGAACGCCAGCGCCGCGGCGGCCTGCGGATCGGCGGCGACGTTCTGGAGGTACTGGAGGTTTTTGTGCACCGCCGTCGTGCCCCCGCCGTATTGCCAGAGCGCGTAGGCGTCGCTGCCCAAGAGGTCTTCGGGGCCTTCGATCTGGATGGCCGCGAGGTCGGGATATTTGTCGAGTTCGGCGCGCAGGCGTTTGAGCGCCGCGATGTACTGCGACGAAAGCGGGTAGGTCGCGCTGTTGTAGAATTCCTCGAAGTTGAGTTCGTTCTGCACGCTGACCGCGTAGAACTGCACGCCGTAGTGTTTCTGGAACCCGCGCAGGTAGGCCGCCGTGCAGCGGGCGAACTGCGTGAGCGCGCTGGTCGGTCCCGTGCCGCCCTGCGAGGAGTCGTCGAAGGCGGGGAGCGGCGTGTCGGAAACGTCGAGCTTGCCGCCGGCGAAGTTGCCCGCCCAGATGAACGGCCAGGCGGTGCCGTTGGCGGGCAGGACGCCGCTCTGACCCAAGATGGTGTTGCCCGACGAAATCTTGACCCACGGCGCGGGTGACCAGAGCGAACCGAACAGCTTGAAATCGCCGAGCGATTTGCGTTTTGCCTGTCCGAGTTGCGCGAGAACGCCGGCGGTCTTGAGGCTGTCGGCGTCGAAATTGAAGTACGCGGCGTTCTTGTCGATGTCCGGCCCCATGACGGCGATGGTCGCTTGCTGTCCCGCGAAAGCGCGTGTGTAATCGCCCGCGCCGGTGTAGGTGCGGACATTGTTGTTGTCCGGTCCGGGCAGCGCGGGGTGGTTGTGGAACCAGGGAGAGTTGTAAGTGTAATCCGAGTACGGCGAGACGAACTGCGGGGTCAGGTCCGCGCGCAGGAGCGTGCAGCGCAAGTCGTCGAAATAAAGGGTTTGCCACCACGGCTGCTGTCCCTCGGTACCTGACAGGCAGGTGCCGAAGCCGTCGATGACCTGCTGCCGACCGGCGGTGGAAGTGTCGAGGGTGATGGTGGCGGGGGTAGGCGTTTGCTGTGCGAGTGAAAGCGGAGCCACCACCAAAAAGCAGAAGATCGCAACGCGGCAAAAGAGGAAGGAACGGGGGAAGATCATGGGAATTTAACAATAATGTGCAGCACTCTCTGCGCCCCACAGATTCTGATATTTATGCTGTGAACACTGCCCAGCTTTCGGCTATCCTAAAAATAGTCTAGGTTCTTTGAGTTTTACGGGTTTTTTGGGTTGCGCATCGTTACGCGTTCAAGCTACTAGTCTTTAGTGCCAAGCGAATCACACAAGGGTTCAGGTCCAGCGAAGGCCGCCCCCAGACCCAGAGCTCCCAGAGCGACTGTGGCTTATCCGCGGCATCCATTGAATCTTGCGTTGGAAGCGGCAGATGCACTGCGTGAATTAGGCGGAAGTCGTGTGGAAGTGCCTAAAAGCCTACTAGCGATGAGATTAAAGGCTGCTGAGGATTCGGGAGACTTCATCGCAAAAGTTGGCTCCACCAAACAGTTCGGACTGATAGAAGGCAAATCTTCCTTCACCTTGACTGAGGCGGCAAAGCAATATTTTTTTCCGACCGATCCTGAAACCAAACGTTTGGCACTCTTATCGTTTTTGCGACAGCCAGAGGCGTTTGCCAAGCTCATTGAAGCGTTTGATGGAGGTAGGCTTCCCCAAGCGGAAAGTATTGGGCACAAACTCGTAATAGAGTTTGGCGTACCGGATATCTGGTCGCCTCGTGTAGCTCGGTTCTTCGTCCGTTCAGCCGAAACGGTGGGAGCTTTGGATGAGCACGGCTTTTTGCGATACAACGCTGCAATTCATACTGCTGGCGCGGGCACACAGGCCAAAGTTGATTCTCTTGACTCGGTACCTTACCCCGAGCGAGCAGATCGATTTGTACAAATAAAAAATGTTCCGCCCCAAAACGATGTTTCTGATCAACACGACCAAACTGGAGTAATCGTGTGGAAGTACCCCTGTGAGGGAAAAATGTTGCGGATAGAAACCCCAGAGAACATGTCACTAAATACCTGGGAGAAATTGAATCGCTATATACAAGTCCTTAAACCAGAATGAGAAAACCCCAGTAGGCAAGGTGGCAACCTTGTCCACTGGGGCTAACAATCTTCCCTGACCTAAGAAACCCTGCGGTAACAGGGCCGTAAGATCGAGACTCACATGTTTTGTAGCAAAACCATCGTACGTCTCAAATGATTTGCGGTCAAGATGGGTTATCCACCTCTTTTTGGAGGAATTGCACCATGCTAAGCCGAAAAACGAAAGTTGTTCGCCTTCCTAATGGACGGATAAAGGTGTTTTTTATGTGGTATCGCCACTGGAAAACTGGCCAAATCGTCCGAAGGGCAAATGGCAAACCCTTCTGCATCGAACGATAGCAGAAGATTGGGTCATAGGGCCACACAGAGCAATCTGTGTGGCCCTCACAATAATGCACTGATTCTGCGGTTAACGCGCTTTCCTAAATATGGATCGCCATCCCGAACGCCGCGCCCGTCGCCTCGTGGATCGCCTCGGCCAGCGTCGGGTGCGCGTGGATCGTTGCTTCGATCTCCTCGTGCGTGGCTTCCAGGGTCATCGCCAATCCTAGCTCCGCGATCAACTCCGTCGCTTCCGGCCCGATGATGTGCGCGCCCAGGACCTCGCCGTGCTCCTCGCCGAAGAGGATTTTCACGAACCCGTCCCCCTCGCCCACCGCCTGCGCCTTGCCGCTGGCCAGGAACGGGAATTTGCCCACCTTGTATTTGATGCCCTTGTCCTTGGCAGCGCGCTCGGTCAGACCGACGCTGGCGACCTGCGGCTGGCAGTACGTGCAGCCCGGGAACACCGTGACCTTGCGCGGCTTCTTGCCGTGATATAACCCCTCGATGCACTGGATGGCTTCCCAACTCGCCACGTGCGCCAGCCACGGCGGCCCGATGATGTCGCCGGCCGCGTACACGCCGGGGACGTTTGTCTGGTAACTGTCGTCGGTCTGCACGTAGCCGCGTGCGTCGCGTTTGAACTCCAGCCCGGTCGGCAGCACCGGCGTCACGCCGATGGCCACCAGCAACACGTCGGCCTCAATCGTCTCGGCCGCGCCCTTTTCGTTCTTCGCGGTGATCCTGACTCCCGACGGGGTTACCTCGGTTTTCTCGACCTTCGTGCCGGTGAGCACCTTGATGCCCGACTTCGTGAAACTCTTTTGCAGCAGCGTGCTGACTTCCTCGTCCTCCATCGGCAAGATGCGCGGCAACATCTCGATGAGCGTCACCTGCGTGCCAAACGCGCTGTAGAAATATGCGAATTCCACCCCGATGGCTCCCGCGCCCATGATCGCCAGGCGCTTGGGCTGCGTTTCGAGCGTCATGGCTGCCCGGCTGCCGATGACCGTCGTTCCATTGAAGGGCAGGTCGGGCAAGGCGCGTGTGGCCGTGCCCGTGGCGAGGAGGATTTTGTCGGCGGTGTGCGTCTCTTCCTTGCCGTCGGCGGCCTTGACCACCACCGTTTTTGCGTCCTTGAATGTCCCGTCGCCGCGCAGGTAGTCGATCTTGTTCTTCTTGAACAGGAACTCGATGCCTTTGGCCATCTTGTCCGACACCCCGCGCGAACGGCCGATGATCTTCGACCAATCGAAAGCGAGGTTGTCGAACTTGAACCCGAACTCCGCCGCCCGGTGGCTCAGCGTGTGGTAAAGCTCGGCGTTGCGCAACAGGCTCTTGGTGGGGATGCAGCCCCAGTTCAGACAGGTGCCGCCGGCGCGGTCGCGTTCGACGACGGCGACTTTCTTACCCAACTGCGCGGCGCGGATGGCCCCGACGTAACCCGCCGGGCCTCCGCCGATGACGATGAGGTCGTAGTTCATGACAATAAGGATGCTGCGAAGTGAAACATCAGGCCGGCGGGGGGAAGGTTCAAGCCGTCCCGACTACCTGGTCTGGATTACATCAGGAGCAACAACGGCGATTCCAGCAAACGCTTCAATTCGGCGAGGTACTGCGCGCCCAACGCTCCGTCCACCACGCGGTGGTCGCAGCTCAACCCCAGGTCGATCCGCTGGCCAGCGACGACCTCGCCCGCTTTATTGACGACCGGCTTTTTAACGATGCCACCCACCGACAGGATGGCGGCCTGCGGCGGATTGATGATGGCGTCAAAACGGTCGATCCCATACGCGCCGAGGTTTGACACTGTAAAAGTCCCGCCTTGATATTCTTCGGGCTTCAGTTTCTTGGAACGGGCGCGCACGGCGAGATCTTTCACTTCCAAACTGATCTCCGTGAGGGATTTAGACTCGGCATTCCGTATCACCGGGGTGATGAGACCATCCTCCACAGCCACAGCGACAGCGAGATTGACACTGCTAAATTCGACGACAGAATCGCCCGCAAAGGAGGCGTTGACCTTCGGCACCGAGGTCAACGCTTTGGTGACGGCCTTGAGGATAAAATCGTTCACGCTGATCTTGATTCCCTCTTTCTCGCCAGCGGTGTTGACCTGCGCGCGCAGCTTTGACATCGGCTCGGCGTCCACCTCGATGTGCAGGTAGAAATGCGGGATCGTCGTTTTGCTTTGCAGCAGACGGTCGGCGATGGTTTTGCGCATTCCGGAGAGCGCGACCCGCGTTTCCTTTTGCGGCAGACCGGGCTTTTTCACCGGGGCGGCGGCCGGAGTGGGCGCAGCGGCAACCGGGGCTTTCGGTGCCGCCGTGGCAGGCTCGGGAGTGATGGCGGCCACGTTCCCCGAAGTTGGCGCGGCTGCCAACACGTCGCGCTGGATGATCCGTCCGCCGGGGCCGGTGCCGGTCAAACCTGATAAATCGACATTCTGCGAAGCGGCGACTTTTTTGGCCAGCGGGGACGCTTTGATCCGACCGACCGGCACCTGGTCGGTGGAGGGAGCGGCGACTGGAGCCTCGGCTGCCTGAGCGCCGCTCGCCGTCGCTGGTGCGAGGTTGCTGCCAACCTGGGCGGCAGCCTTCTCGGCCACCGGTACCGGCTGCTTGTCGGTGGTTTTGTCGCTGGCAGCGGCAGGAGGCGCCGCAGCCGTTTCGCCCTTGCGTTGCACACGCGCGATTTTTTCGCCGACGGCGACCTTCTGGCCCTCCTGAATGTAAATCTCCGCCAGGACACCGTCCTCGAAGGATTCCATCTCCATCGTGGCCTTGTCGGTTTCGACCTCGGCGATCACGTCGCCGGACGACACCTTGTCGCCGGCCTTCTTTTTCCAGGCAACAAGCGTGCCTTCGGTCATGGTGTCGCTCAGCTTGGGCATGGTGATTTCAGCCATAGGGAAAAAGAGAGAATTTGGGTGAGTGATGCGCGAGTGGTTCTTGCCACGATTACGATGCGTGCGGCACGTTTGAGTTAGCTGCGTTCGCGAACGGGTTCAACGGGGATTTTCCATTGGCGTCAAACCTACTGTCCTCACGTGTCCGCAGCACTCTGCGCAGATTCCCATTCACGCTGTCGAAGTAGTGTCCGACGTTGCGTAGTCGTCGAACACCGCGCTGGGACAATTTCACTCGTCTTGCATTCTCTCTCCGCAGCCCCGACAGGGGCGACAGAGTTTAGCCCACGGCGTGAGCCGTGGGAAAGGGTTGTTCCATCTGTCCAGCCCCGGTAGGGGCGTCAGAAAATCGGCACGACCATCCCGCCACGCTCGCGTGTGTTCTTGCGTCCCTGCCGGGCTGTGCTCCAAGGGGAGGCGAAATCCCAAGGCTCTCGTCGTAGGCTATCTTCTTGCGCCCGTGCCAGGGCTACGGAAACCGGCCACGAGACGAGTGAAATCGCTCTGGCGACGGGGAAGCTAATCGCCGATTTGCCACATAGACATACCTAGTGGACGAACCGTTTTCAGGTCAATTACAAGACCCCGAAGATTGTTCCACGTGGAACACTGTTTATTCCGAGGAAGAAACTTGGAAGCGATCAGGCGGGACACACCTCTAGAACGGCGCTGACGATCTTGTCTGCGCTCGGAAGGACGGCTTCTTCGAGAGCCTCGTTGTAAGGCATCGGGACTTCTTCCTGAGTGACGCGAAGGACCGGGGCGTCGAGTTCGTCGAAGATGTGCTTTTGGATTTGGAAGCATAGCTCCGAGCCGATCCCGCAAAAGGGCCGGTTCTGTTCGGCCACGACGACGCGGTGCGTCTTGCTGACTGAATTCAGGATCGTTTCCAAATCCAGTGGTTTGATGGATCGCAGATCGACCACCTCGGCGTTGACGCCCTTTGCCTGGAGAGTTTCCGCCGCTGCCATCGCCATGCGGACGGTTTGTGCGTAGCAGAGGATTGTCACGTCACTACCTTCGCGGTGGATCGCAGCCTTCCCGAAAGGAACGAGCACCTCTTCACCGAGATCGTCCACCGGGCCTTTGGTGCTGTAGAGGAGTTCGCTTTCGAGGACGAGCACGGGGTTGTCGTCACGGATGGCGGTCTTGAGAAGACCCTTGGCATCGCGCGCGGTGGCGGGCATAACGACCTTCAGGCCGGGAACGTTGGCGTACCAGCACTCGGTGGCATGGGAGTGGGTCGCGCCGAGTTGGTGGGCGGGGCCATTGGGGCCGCGGAACACGATGGGCACCGTGAATTGCCCGCCGGACATAGTGAGCATGTTCGGCGCGTTGTTCACGATCTGGTCGAACGCCACCAGCGAGAACGAGAACGTCATAAACTCGATGATCGGCCGCAGTCCGGTCATCGCCGCACCGACGCCGAGTCCAGCGAATCCGGCCTCGGCGATGGGCGTATCGATCACGCGCTTGGGGCCGAACTTTTCCAGCAGACCCTGACTGATCTTGTAAGCACCGTTGTACTCGGCGACCTCCTCGCCCATGAGGAAGACTTTCGGGTCGCGCTCCATTTCCTCGATGAGGGCTTCGTTGACGGCTTGGCGGTAGGTGATTTCTCTCATCGGGAAAATGCGGCAAACAGGGATGATGGTGACGGACGACTCAAAGCGGAGAAACGGCTTCTCCCAAATAGATACCCGCGTAGACATTGCTGTCCTCGTTCGCGTTATCCAAGTCGTAGATCGTGATGTGCAAAAGCCCGGGGCGGAGCAAGGTAAAGGTCACATCGAACGGCGTCAGGCCGCTGTCACACTTTTTGGTGAGTGACGAACCGGCGGGGGTCGTGATGGCCGCAGAACCGGAAGTGGCGGTGTTCCCGACGTAAAGCACCGCATTATGGATCGCCTCCTGACGGCAGACACCAACCACACGGTATGTGCCCCCAACTTCAAACCGGGAGGCGGAGCCGATGACCGCGCGCACTTCGATGGAATCGGTGCCTTGGAACGCCTTTTTGATTTCTGGAGTGACGTTCAGCGTATACGGCAGGTAGGTCGTCTCTGCCGCAGTGATGCGCCCAACCCCGGTCGAGAAGATGGCGATGATGGACAGGAGCGAAGCAAAACGTAGTCTCATGGTCTATTTCGGAAGGGTCACCGCTGTTCTTTAAGGGAGGGGGTCAATGACCAGTCCGTATCAATCGCAAAAAGCCCCGGTCCGCCGGTATTGGTAGCCGCTTCTTCAAGGATCAACCGCCACACCATTCACCGTGTTCACGAACGTATAGTCGTACAGCGCCTCCAGCGGCGGCTCGGGGCTTTCCTCGGCGAATTTCACGCTGGCCGTCGCGATGTCCTTGGCTTCGGCGTCCATTGCCTCGTATTTCTCCTGGTTGAGCGTGCCCTCGTCAGTGAGTTGCTTGGCCAGCTTGGCAATCGGGTCGAGGTCCTTGTACTTGTCGAGTTCCTCCTTGGTCCGGTAGAGGCCGGGATCGCTCATCGAATGGCCCCGGTAACGGTATGTGCGAATCTCCACCCAGTATGGCTGCGGTTCCTTGCGCACCGTCTCCACGATGGGCCGCAGACCGTCGCGCACCGCCCGAGCATCCATCCCGTCGATGACGACGCTGGGCATGTCGTAACCCTTGCCACGGTTGACGATTTCCTTGAGCGGATTGGACCGGTGGGCGTGCGTGCCCATCGAAAAGAAATTGTTTTCGCAGATAAAAATGACCGGCAGCTTGTACAGACCCGCCATGTTCAGCGCCTCGTGGAACGCGCCGATGTTGATCGCGCCGTCGCCCATGT
>CAZZYS010000133.1:0-11547 GCA_964658285.1 uncultured Verrucomicrobiota bacterium | reverse complement strand
GAGGTCATGGAGACGCTCAACCGCCTCGGCGGCAAGCACGGCATCGGGCGCGTGGACATGGTCGAAAACCGCTTCGTCGGGATGAAAAGCCGCGGCGTCTACGAAACGCCCGGCGGAGCGATCCTGCACTTCGCGCACCGCCAGATGGAGTCGCTCACGATGGACCGCGAGGTCATGCACCTGCGCGACTCACTGATCCCCAAATACAGCACGCTCGTTTACAACGGCTTCTGGTTCGCGCCGGAACGCCTCGCGCTCCAGGCCCTCGTGACGGAAAGCCAGAAAAACGTCACCGGCGACGTGCGGGTCAAGCTTTACAAGGGCAACATCATCGCCGCCGGCCGCCGCAGCCCGGTGAGCTTGTACAATCCCCACATCGCCACGATGGAGGCCGACCCGACGCAGGCTTACAACCAGTCGGATGCGACCGGTTTCATCGCGCTCAACGCCCTGCGTTTGAAAGTGGAAGCGCGGGTCCGCCACGAAAGCGGCGGCACGCCGTCCTGACCGGCGCTCTCTAGTAGCGGGGAACGTCCGGATCGACCTCGCGCGACCAGCGGTCGATCCCGCCGGCCATGCTGCGCGCGTTGGTGTAGCCGAGCGCGCGCAACTGCCCGACAGCGTGGAGCGAACGCATCCCATGATGGCAGTAGACGATAATTTCCGCGGACGTGTCGGGCAATTTGGCGGCCGCGTCCGAGGGGACCGTCGCCAGCGGGATCAACTCCGCGTCCGGCAACCGGCAATACGCGAACTCGTCCGGGTCACGCACGTCGATCAACCTCGGCCGGTCGGTTCCCCCGGCGGCGAGGCGCTCGCGTGCGTCCTGAACGCTGATTTCCGCAGGGGGCAATTCTGACGGCACCATCGGGGGAGTCGTGTCAGGGGATCAATCCTTGGAGATCGTCACCGGCGTGCCGACGGGCGTGTTGTTAAAGAAATTCTCCGCCATGAATCCGGGCATCCGGATACAGCCGTGGCTGGCGGGCACGCCGGGCAGATAACCCTGGTGCATCCCGACGCCGCCGCTCACGCGCAGGAAAAACGGCATCGACGCGCCCAGGAACACGCTGCCCGGGGGGCGGGGGTCCTTGCCGTTTTCGACGTTGTCCTTGATGACGACCGTCTGGTCGTTTGCGTCCACGTAATCGCCATAAAGGCTGGACCGGTGGTCCTTGTCTTTCTGCTGGACCTTGAAGCTGCCCGGCGGGGTGTCGTGCCCCTCGCGGCCGGTGGACACCTGCGACACGCCCACGAGCTGGTCACCCTTGAAATAATAGGCGCGCTGCTCGCCCAGATGGACCTCGATGCGTGGGGCGCCGGGGACGCCGTCGCCGTCCCAATACGAGACCGAGTCGTTTGCCTGGGTGTGCTGATTGTAATTCGCGGCGACGCGGTTGCCGTTCAGGCCGTGCATGTACTCCGTGTTGCCGCCGAGCCGGGCGTCGTCGTCGCCGCAGCCGGCCAGGGCGCAGACGACCAGCGGCAGCAGCAGGAGACGCAGGGACTTGAGAATGAGCATAAGGAAGGGCGGCGCGGGACCGAAAAAAATTCGTGGTACTAATACTTCTCCACCCTCCCGAGTCAACTCCCCAATTGCCCTGTCCGGCCCCTTCTGCTATGGGTGTCGGCTTCCCGCGACCCATCCCCGTCATGCCGACCTACGATTACTTTTGTACCAAGTGCGAACAGAATTTTGAAGCCGTCCAGTCCATGAAGGACCCGCACTTCGAGGTTTGTCCGCAGGCACTTTGCCGGCTGGCCGAATGGGGTCACGGCCCCGTCAAACGCCAGCTCGGCACCGGCGCGGGATTGATCTTCAAAGGCAGCGGCTTTTACATCACCGACTACCGCAGCGACAAGTACAAGGAGGCGGCCAAGAAAGACGTGCCAGCACCCGCCGGCGAGGGTGCGAAACCTGCTGAATCCAGCAAGCCGGGCGCGGCTCCGTCGCCCGCGCCGGCCGCCAAGCCCGAAGCGCCGAAGACCGGCACGGCCGCTCCGAAAACCGGCGGCGCGGAGTGAGGCTGGCCGCGCGGATCACCTTGCGATTTCTCCTTCATGGCTACCAACACGCTGGTCTGCAAGCAGTGCAACTTCGAGAACGAGCCCGAGCGCGTTTATTGTCATAATTGCGGTGCCAAGCTCGACCGCAGTCTCCTGCCGCCCGAGGCGACCAAGCGCGCCGACCCGGTCGTGGTCCAGGAACGCGTGCGCAAACTGGTCAGTCCGCGGCGCGGGGCGAGCACGCGCTGGTTCCGGAACCTCGTCCTCAGCGCCGCTGCCGCCGCGTTGCTCGCGCTGTTGCTCGTGATGGCCGAACCGCCGGACGACATCCCGGCGGAGGTCAGCAAGGATGCCTTGATGACCGCACCGACGATCAAGGACGACCTGGAAGGATTGGTGGCGCAGCAGTCGGCCGGGCACCTGGTTTACAGCGAGGACCAGGTCAACGCCTACCTCCAGTCGACCATCCGCAGCAAGCCGAACGGAGCGACGGGTTTCACTCCGCTCAAGTTCGAGCGGTCTTACGTGCGTTTCGACGACGGGGCGGTGCGGATCACCTACGTGCAGTCGGTCTTCGGGTTCCCGCTGTATGCGACCACCATCGACACGGTGGCCATCCAGAACGGTCAACTGGTCGCGCAGCCAGTCGCGGGCAGCTTCGGGCGGGTCAGGATCGCGCCGAAGCTCATGCCGTACTTCAGCCGGGTCTTCGGTCCGCTCTGGAAAGTGCTCGACCGCGAAAAAGCTCTGGTCGTCAAGCTGGATGCCGTGACCTTCCGCAAGAAGACGGCGGATCGGCAGGCCAGCGTGGAGATGGCTAGCCGGTCCGGCGGACGTTGACGGTTGCGGAACGCCGAGCGTATGCCAACCTCGCTCGCCTTTCGCCGCTGGATGGTCCTCGGCTTGATCGCCGCCGCCGGGGGGCCGACGCCCTGGACCCCCTCCCGCACAGCTTCAGCCACTCGAAGCAGTTCGTGGTGTACGCGCGCGATCCGGCGTTGCGCGGGGCGGTCGGGGTGTTGGCGGAAGACACCAAGACGGCGCTGCTGTCGGCTCTGGGGCTCTCCGACGAATGGCAGATCCCCATCGTGATCGACCTGCGTGTCCCGGAGGGAAACGTGCCTGACTCCCGGCAACCGGTCCGTTGGAGCCTCGGGCAGACCGGCTCCGGCCTGAAGATCGAACTCGACCTCCTCATCGGCGAGGTCAGCCGTGGCACCCGCATCCGCGACGAACTCGTGCGCGGGATTTTACTGGAAATCGCCTACCGCGGCCATGACCGCCTGCCGGCCGGGCGGAGTTACACGCCCCCGCCACCGTGGCTCGTTACCGGGTTGTCGGCTTACCTGGAAAACCTCGAAGACGGCGTCTCGGCCAGCATGTTCTCGGCCTTGCTGCCCACGACGCAGGCCTTGTCCATCACGGAGTTCCTGAGCCGCGAACCGGCCGCGATGGACTCGACCTCGCGCGCCGTGTACCGTGCGTACGCCTATAATCTCGTGTGCCTGCTTCTGCGCGAGATGAACGGCGGACAGGCGGGGCTCGTCACGTTCGTCCACGCTCTGCCGGACATGACCTACGAAGACGCCCGCGGCGCGGCGGCGCTGGGACGCCAATTCCCCGAACTGGCCTCTCCCGACAGCCTGGACAAATGGTGGACGCTCGGCCTGGCCCGCCTCTCCGAGAGTGACCGGTACCAGATATTTTCCGTGCGAGAGACCGACCAGCGTCTGCAGGCGGCGCTCACCTGCAACGTCGCCGCCGACGCCAAGAAAAAATTGCCCGCCAAGACGTACTCCCTGTCGGACTACCGCGAGTTCGTCGCGGCCAAACGCAGCCGGGAGGCGCTCGCGGGTCCCCGTGTAGCGTTGGCGACACTGAGCGGCCAGGCGAATCCGCTGTACCGGGAGATCATCGCCGACTACGCCCGGCTGGTGTCCGCCCTGACCCGTGGCCGGACGGGCGGCGTGGACGAAAAACTCCGGCTCCTGGCCAGCCAGCGCCAGGACATGCTCAAATATCGTGACGAGGTCTCCGACTACATGAACTGGTACGAGGCCACGCAGGCGGCGACGCAGAGCGGCTCCTTCGAGGATTACTTTCACACGGTCCGCCAACTGGACGCCCATCAGACGGTCCACCGGCCGGACCCGATTTCCGTGTACCTCGATGCCTTGGGGACGGAACTGCGCTAGGCGGCGGTGGATTGCTCAGGGCGCGGGCGAGGCCGTCCCCGCTTTTTGTTTCATCTGTTCGGCTTGCCGGCCCAGGGTTGCCTTCAGCGGCGCGAAGAGCGGATCGCGGATCAAGGCGAGATAGGATTCGGCCTGTTCGGGTTTGCCCAGGTGCAGACTCACGCGCGCCAGATGCCCGTTGGCGAAATCCGGCGCGGATGCGTTGAGCGCGCGCACGTGCAGCCACGCCGCCAGTCCTTCCGCCCAATCGGGGTTCGGCAGACCGTAGAACGTCTCGGCGTACGCCCGGGCAAACTCCACGTCGTCCGCCGCCAGTTCGCTCGCGCGCCGGAATTGCGCCAGCGACTCGCGCAACACGGCCGCCTCGTCGGGCAGGGCGGGGGGAGTAACCAGCTCGCGGCGAAACAAAAAGAGGACGTTCGCCAACTCGTAATGGTAACGGGCGACGCCGGGACGCGCGTCCACGGCCCGTTGGAATTCCTCGCGCGCCTCGCGGGCGCGGCCGTCTCGCAAGCGCGCGGAACCCAGCGCGCTGTCCGTTTCCGCGTCGGTCGGGTCCAACGCCTGGGCGGCCTGCCATTCCGCCACGGCCGTCACCGTGTCGCCGGACCGCCAGAAATGGTCGCCGGCGGCCTTGCGCACGGCCGCCCGGTCCGGGTACTTCGCGGCCAACTGGCGGTAGAGGGAGGTCAGACGCCGTTCGGTTTCCGCCGCCACCCCGGGTTTTTGCTCCGTGAGGAACATGGCCGTGGCCTCCGACAGCCGCACGGCGTCGAGTTCGTGCTGCCAATCCGTCGGCTCCGGCGGTGCGGCCGGAGGCGCGAGGGTGGCGATGGTCGCCAGCGCCAGGAATCGACGCAACCTTGCCAGCCGCCGGGGGCCGCTCGTTTGACAGGGACAATGGGCGGCGGTATTCATCTTCGCGCCAAAGAGCTTCCTTGTCTTGGGAGGTTCTTTCAAGGGTCTGCCATGTTCTCTTTGACACTTCGCGAACAATTTCTGGTAGCCGGGGTTCTTTGCGCCCTGGTGACGGGCGCGGCGGTCAAACACTGGCGGGACGGGCGGCGAGTTTCCGTTCCCGTGGCTGTCGCACCGGTCGGCGCAGGCGATGCCCACCGCGTGACCGTCCGCTAAATCCATGAACGCCTTCGACCCATTTTCCGCCAAGGTGGACGCCATCATCGCCCGGGACGGGCGGTTCGACCGCGAGGCTTACCTTTTTGTGCGCGACGCGCTGGAGTTCACCACCCGTCAATGCAAGAAGAAGCCCGCCGATCCCTACGTGGCGCAACACGTCAGCGGGCAGCAACTCCTCGAAGGCGTCCGGCGCTACGCCCTCGACCAATATGGCCCGATGGTACCGACCGTGTTCGAGCACTGGCGCGTCCGCTCCTGCGAGGACATCGGCGCGATTGTTTTCAACCTCATCGAGGTCCGGGAGTTCGGCAAAGCGGACACCGACACGCTGGAGGATTTCCGGGGTGGGTTCGATTTTGAAGAAGCTTTCGTGAAACCGTTCCGCCCGACCGCGCCGGAAGCGTCGGGATCGGTGGACGCGCGCCGGACGGCTTCCCGTCCCGCCCGCGAGCATTCGTGAAGTCTGGGCGGGCTTCCTCTGGAGGTGCCCGCAGGTTGCCGTCCGTCGGCGCATCCGTTTAACCGCCTTTGTCCGCTGCTTTCTTGATCCATGATTTCCGCCTCTCCCCGCAAGTCCGCCTTTGATCGTCCGGCCGCCTCCATCCAGTTCCCGCGCGTGACGGCGGTCAAGCACGTCCTGCCCAACGGTCTGACGCTGCTTTTGCAGGAGGACCACAGCGCCCCGGTCGCCAGCGTGCAGGCCTGGGTGGGGACGGGCAGCATCCACGAAGGCGTCTGGCTCGGGGCGGGGATGTCCCATTTGCTGGAACACATGCTCTTCAAGGGCACGGCGACCCGTTCGACCAACGCCATCGCGCAGGCGGTCCAGGACGAAGGCGGTTACATCAACGCCTACACTTCTTTCGACCGGACCGTTTACTGGATCGACGTGCCGCGGACCGGGGCCGCCACCGCCATTGAGCTGCTGGCCGACGCCTGCATGAACTCGACCCTGCCGGCCGATGAGTTCGTCAAGGAACAGGAGGTCATCCGGCGCGAGTTCGCCATGCTGGCCGACGATCCGGACCGGGTGAACAGCCACCAGCTTTTTGCGACGGCCTACCGCGAACACGCCTACAGCCATCCGGTGATCGGCCATCTCGACCTCTTCAACCAACTCACGCGCGACGACGTGATGGCCTATTACAAGGCCCGCTACGTGCCCAACAACCTCACGTTCGTCGTGGTCGGCGACGTGGACGCCGCCGAGGTCGTGCGGCAACTGGAGACGCTCTTTGCCCCGCACCCCCGCCGGGCGCTCCCGCCGGTCTATCTGCCCGACGAACCGTTGCAGCTTGGTCGGCGGGAATCCCACCGGGAGTTCCCCACGGAGTTATCGCGCGTGCTCGCCTCGTGGCACATCCCGTGCATCACCCATCCCGACGTGCCGGCCCTCGACGTGCTGGCGACGGCGCTGGGCGAGGGGCGTTCGTCGCGGCTCTACCGGATCGTGCGCGAGGAAAAGCAGCTCGCCCATTTCCTGTCCGCGTTCTCCTACGTGCCCGCGCAGCCGGGGCTTTTCGGCGTGGATGCGACCACCGATCCCGGCAAACGCGAGGCGGCCTTCGCGGCGGTGCTGGAGATCATCGCCGAAATCCAGCGTGACGGCATCACGGCACCGGAACTGGACAAGGCCAAGCGCGTCATTCTCAGCAACCAACTCGGCGCGTTGGTGACGATGCGCGGGCAGGCCAGCGACCTCGGTTCCAACTGGCTCCTGACGGGCAACCTGAATTTTTCGCGCGATTACCTCGAAGCCATCCAGGGGGTGACCGCCGACGACATCGCGCGGGTGGCCCGGCGTTATTTGCACGATGCCAACTGCACGGTGGCCAGCCTCGACCCGCAGGGCACGCGCGAGCAAAAGACCCAGGAACGGGTCCAACTGCACGACGCTGGAGAAATCCACCGGTTTGAGCTTTCCAACGGCCTGCGGCTGCTCGTGCGCGAGGACGCGCGGTTGCCGCTGGTGTACCTCGACGCCGTTTTTCGCGGCGGCCTCCTCGTGGAACATCCGGCGGACAACGGCCTGACGAAATTGTTCGCGCGCGTGCTCCTTAAGGGGACCGGGCGACGGACGGCCGCGCAGCTCGCGGAGGAGATCGAGGCCGTCGGCGGCAGCATCGGCAGCGACGGCGGGAACAACAGCTTCAGCGTGTCGATGGAAGTCATGCAGCCCGACCTGGGGCTGGGCATGGACATCCTCGCAGACGTGCTGCTCCACGCCACGCTCCCGGCCGATTCCGTCGAACGTGAAAAAGCCGTCCAGTCCGCCGCGATCAAGGCCGAGGACGAGCACATGACTTCCCTGGCCCGGAACCGCTTGCGGGCGGAGATTTTCGGCTCTCATCCCTACGCGCTGCGATCTTCCGGGTCGCTCGAATCGGTGGCCCGGCTCGACCGCGCCCAGTTGGCGGCGTTCCGCGACCGGTACGTCGTGGCGAAGAATGGTGTGTTGGCCGTGTTCGGCAACGTCGATGCCGCCGAGGTCCGGGCGCAAGTGGAACGGCTGTTCGAGTCGATGCCCACGGGTGCGATGGCTTTGGCTACTCCCCCGCAGCCGGACGCACCGGCGGAATCACGGGTCATCGAACATTTCGAGGACAAGGAGCAGGCGGTCCTCATGGTCGGTTACCCGGGCGCCAGCATCGACAGTCACGACCGCCACGCGCTGGAATTGATCGACGAGGCGAGCAGTGACTTGGGCTCGCGTTTCTTCATCCGCATCCGCGAGGAACTCGGGCTGGCGTATTTCGTCGGCTCCTCGCAGATGGTCGGCCTCGCCCGGGGATTGTTCACGTTCTACGTCGGCACCGATCCACGCAAAGTGGACGAAGTACGGGCGGCGTTCGGTGAGGAAATTGCGCTCCTGGCTGCCAACGGGCTCACGGAAATCGAACTGACGCGCGCCAAGAAAAAACTCCTCGGCAAGCAGGCCATCGCTTACCAGAGCAATGCGACCCTCGCCTACACGGCCGCGCTCGACGAACTCTACGGCCTCGGCTTCCTCCACTATCAGGAGATGGCGGCCGACCTGGAGAAGATCACCCTCGAAGAGGTGCGTGACGTGGCCAACCGGTACTTTCTGGACCGGCCGGCGATCACCGTCATCGTCCGGCCCGAAAATCCATCGCCAGCCGCCGAACCGACCCGGGTCGAAGACTAAAAGCTCGTTCTTGTCTCCCACGCCGAACCGGCGTTTATTCACCTATGGCCGAAGTGCAAAGTTCCACGCGGGCCGGCGAGAGCGCGGCACGTTTCATCGAGTTCGTCATGATGCAGGCGCAAAACGCCTCGCTGTTCCTCGGGTTGATGCCCAATCCGCACACCAACCAGCCGGAGGTCAATCTGGACCTGGCGCGCATGTTCATCGACCAACTGGCGATGATCCAGGAAAAAACGCGCGGCAACCTGTCCACCGAGGAGGCCAACGTCCTGCGCAACGCCCTGACCAACCTCCAGATGGCGTTCTACGAAGTGGCTCAGGGGGGCGGTGAAAAATTGGATGCCGCGGCCGAATCGTCTTCACCCGCGTCAACGACGGAGGCACCGGCGGCCACCCCGGAAGCTCCATCGCCTGCCGCCGAAGCCCCCACGGAGGCCGGCGGAGAGAGCAAAAAGCGGTTCAGCAAAAGCTACGGCGGCTAGGATGGGCGGTCTGCCATTGCCTTGAACACCGGACTCCAGTCTACGCCGGGCGCGCACAACCTCTCGGCGTTGGTCTACGGGGATCGTGCCCGCTTTCTCCCGGCCGGGTCGCCACCGCCCTTGCTGTTCATCTTGGGACCGTGCGTCATCGAGTCCGAAGATTTTCTCTGGAGCACCGGACGGCGCATCAAGGAAATCTGCGCGGCGGCAGGCGCGGAGTTTGTCTTCAAGGCGTCCTACGACAAGGCGAACCGGACCTCCGGCAAATCGTTCCGCGGGATGCCCGCGCGCGAGGGGTGCGCGTTACTCGCCGCCGTCGGGCGCGAACTCGGCGTCGCCGTCACGACCGACGTGCATTCCCCCGACGAGGCGGAGGTCGCGGCCGAGTTTATCGACGTGCTCCAGATTCCCGCGTTCCTTTGTCGTCAAACCGACCTCATCCACGCCGCCGCCGCGACGGGGCGGGTCGTCAACGTCAAGAAAGGGCAATTTCTTTCCCCGTGGGACGTGCGGCCCATCGCCGACAAGCTCAGGGCGGCGGGCAGCGAACGCTTCTTCTTCACCGAACGCGGCGTGACCTTCGGCTACCAGAACCTCGTGGCCGACATGCGTTCGCTCTACTGGATGCGGGAAGCGGGGTATCCGGTGGTCTTCGACGCGACGCACTCCGTCCAGAGACCGGGCGGGGGAGGCGACCACACTTCCGGCGACGGCGCACTCGCCCCGGTCCTGGCACGCGCGGCGGTGGCGACGGGCTGTGACGGCGTTTTCATGGAAGTCCACGAAAACCCGGCGGAGGCCCTGTCGGACGGCCCGAACCAAATTCCGCTTCGACAACTCGGAGGCATCATCGCTACATTGCAGCGAATCCATGAAGCCGCGCACGCGTAGAATCCTGGCGGGCATCCTGGCTGGCGCGTGGACCCTGATGCCCTTGCCGCGTGCCGAACGGGTGGCGGGCGCACCCGCGGCGGACAGCCCCTCGCCCTCGCCCGCTGGCAAAGGGGACGGCAAGAAAAAAAAGAACCGCGATGGCAGCCCGGCCGCGCCGACTCCCGCGGGGGGCAAAGGCAACGGCACGATCCCGCTGCCGCTGCCCATCGGCAAGCCGGGCGTCAACGTCAAGATCCCCGACATGGACGCGACCGGCAAATTGCTCTCGCTCCTCATCGCGCAGAAGGCCACCCGCCTCGACGATGACCGCGTGAAGCTGGAGGGGATGCACATGGACTTCAACCAGCCGGACGGCAAACAGGATTTTCACATCGTCATGCCCGCCTCGATCCTCAATCTGAAGACCCACATCATTGCCAGCGACGATCCCGTGACGGTCCGCACGCAGGAGTTTGAATTGACCGGTGAGAAGATGGAGTTTAACACGTTGGAACGCGAAGGCAGGCTGATCGGCAACGTCCGGATGGTCGTCCACAACCTCAAGCAGTTGGGGGAGCCAAAGGAATCGGCCGAGGAAACCAAATGAACAAGTCCGTCCCGATCCTCTCGGCCATCTGTTTAGGCGGAGTCTTTTGCGTGGGGATGCTGGCGTTGCAGGCCGGTGGGTTGGCCCAACAGCCGCCGTCTTCGCGGCAGCCGGACAAGGCGGTCCCAGCCCTCACGCCGGTGGCGAACCAGGAGCCCGCCGCTAACGCCGAACCGCCCGCCGAAGAGACCAAACCCGAGGACGATGACCAGCTAGCCAACGATACGGAAATCCTCGCCTCGCAGGGAGCGACGTTCGCGGCCAAGACCCGGATCGCCGTCTTCAGCGGCGACGTGCGGGTCAAGGACCCCCGCTTCACGATTGCCTGCGCGACACTGACGGTGTACCTCGCCAAAGGGGCGGTGCCGGGCACGTCTTCGACCCCGCCGCCCGTCGAGACCCCCGCGAAATCGGGCGACGCCAAGTCCGGTGAGTCCGCTCGCGGGAACGGGATCGACCGCGCCATCGCTGAGGGGCACGTCATCATCATCCAAAAGCACCCCCCCGCGAAACCCGGCGAGGAGGAAAAAGTTTCCATCGGCCGTGCCGACATCGCGGAATTCGACAACAAGACCGGCGACACGACCTTGCGCGGGATGCCGAGGGTCGAGCAAAACGGCAACATCCACCAGGCGCTCTCGCGTGCGACGGTCATGATTTTGGGAAGCGACAACAGCTTGAAGACCATCGGTCCGAGCCGGACGATCATCGTGCCGCACGGCAAGGATAATTTGCCGGGCAGCACCCCGGCCGCCAAGGCGGACAGCAGCCCGCCCGCCGGCACCCGCGCGCATTAAGCCGACACCGTTTCCATGAGCCGTTCTTCCGATCTGCTGCTCGCCGAAGCGCCCGCTGCCGCTCGCGCGGAGGTGTCGGCGGAAACATCGAAGATACCCGACGCCGCCGCGACGCCCATCATGCAGACGCGCGGGCTCGTGAAGATTTACAACAAGCGCACGGTCGTCAACCAGGTGGACATCAACGTGCGCCGGGGCGAGATCGTCGGGCTGCTCGGTCCCAACGGTGCGGGCAAGACGACGAGCTTTTACATGATCGTCGGCCTCGTGCCGCCGAACGCGG
>CAZZYS010000132.1:0-11573 GCA_964658285.1 uncultured Verrucomicrobiota bacterium | reverse complement strand
CCAATACCGCAAGGGGGGACTTCGCCGCGCGCATGGCGGCAATTTATTGCGGACCCTGCCAGCGGGTCAACTTCCGATCCGGGACACCTGTGCCAGCCATGAGGCTGACTTCGATCTCGGAAAGCGTGTGAGGAAGTTCAGAACGGGCCGCTGCGGCCAGTCGTCCTGTAAGGTCCTGATGGCTCTCCGAGCCAGTCTCTAATTTTTCTGGCAAGACACTCCGTGCGCACAATGCTCATCCAAGCCAAAATAGGGACTGGCTCGGAGAGCCATCCCTACCTTGTTTGGAACGCCTGCGGCGAGCTTCCTTACACGCGCTCCCTCAGGGCAAAGTCACCGCCAGCCGGATGAACCGCTGGCCCGCGCCGGTCATCGGCGTCAGGTCGCGTACCACGACGGTCTGGGTCAGGTTGTCCATGTTATTGGCGGTGCTGACCGTCGTGACGTAGTTCGCGCCGGCATTCCAGGTCGCCAGATCGCCGGAAACCTGCGGCACGTAAGAAATATCCGTGTTGGCGATGACCCTGGTGAAGGTGAGCGTCAGATAAGTGCTCCCGTCCACGACGGTCTTGCCAACCGTGGGCAGGCCGGTCACGCCCGGGGTCGTGGGCGAGAGGTTCAAGGCGTATTCGAGCAGGTTGGGGATGCCGTCGCCGTCCGGGTCGGCGGCGTTGCCACTCACGGTCGGATCGGAGAGTTGCATTCCGGTGAAATTTTTCGCCTGCCAGGCGCCGTAGGGCGTGGGCGGCACGACGACATAGTCCGCCACCACCGGCAAATGGTCGCTGGCGGTGGTCAGCGCCGAGCGCGCCGCCGCGGGCGTGATGCTGCCCACCAGACCGTTGAGCGCCGTATTCGTGGACTGGCCGACGCTTTTGCCCAACGCCATCGAGCCATTGTTGCCGAAGATGTTGAAGGAACCCGGCACGTAGCGCAGCCCTGCCGTGGACGTGCCGTTGTACACCGCTGCCGCCATGAATTGGATGTCGTCCCGGTAATCGATGCTCGTGGAAGACTCCGTCAGAAAGGTCAGGTACGTCGAGGTGTCCCACGTCTCGTTGTAATCGTTCGAGGCGTTGAGCGGGTCGAGCAATTGGTACGTTCCGCTCGCGGTCAGCGTCTGGTAAGCCGCCTCGGTGCTGCCGTCCAAATTGAAATCCCCCATGACCAGCACGCCGCCGTTGGCGGGGAGCGTCTTCATGTTGGCGACGATGATCGCCGCTTCCTGTCCCCGCGCCTTCTGGACCGCGGCCGTCGTGCCGCTGGCGCTCGACTTCATGTGAGAAACGTACACGTAGAACTGCGTCCCCGCCGCGCCGCCCACCGGCATCAATTCATAGCGCATCACCTGCCGATACTCGCCGTTGGTCGATCCCGTCGGCGTGCCCACGCCCGCGGAGGCGAGCAGCGTGACGGTCTTGGCGTTGTAGACCAGAGCGTTGGGGCCATTGCCGGTGGAGGGATTGTTGCCGCTCTCGGTGCCCTGGAGGCTGCTCATCGCATAAGTGCCCGCGCCGTAATAACCGTTCAACGCGGCGACAATCGGCGCGACGGTCGCGGTGTTGCTGGTGGTTTCCTCCAACGCCAGAACGTCGAGCGGATGGGCCGCGCCGCCGACCTCATTTTCGCCGATGGCCTCCAGCACCGTGTACAGGCCGCTGTTCGGCGCGGTGTTGCCGTTGACATCCGCCTCGATGTTGTAAGCGACCACCCGGATCGTCTGCGCCGCCGACGCCGCGCGGACACCCACCGTCCAGAACAACAACGCCAGCGGCCACGCGCGCCGCAGAGCATTCCAAGGACAAAATTGCAGGATCATGGAAAATTTCCCCCCGCCGTCCGCTACTCCACCGACACCGCTGGCACGCCCTCGACGAGCGGGTGCGTGAAATCGATTTCCTTCATCACGACCTCGCGCTTTTCCAACGCGCTGGCGTAGATCGCGTCGAGGATGCGCATGATCTCCACGCCGTCGCTCGCGCCGGCCTCCGGTTCCAGGTCCTCGCGGATGCAACGGATAAAATGCGCCTGTGCGTGCTCGGACACCGCCGGGTACTTGAGCGGCACCGTCTTGACCATCGCCCCGTTTTCCTCGCGGAAGATGCACGTCGTCGTGTCCTTGTAGTCGAACGTCACGTTCGACAGGCCGCCCTTCTTGCCGCTGAGTTCGAGGTAGGTTTTCTCACGCTCCTCGAAGTTCAGCGCCCAGTTGACCTCCAGCATCAGGCTCGCGCCGTTGTCGAAGCGGATGAGCGCCGCCGCGAGGTCCTCCACGTCGAACTCCTTTTTTTGCTCGCGCGCGAGCCCCTCGCCGAGATGGGAGAACGTGCTGGCCGACACCGTGACCGCCCGGGGATTACCGATGAGCCAGCGCGTCAGGTCGAGCATGTGCACGCCCAGGTCGATCAGCGGGCCGCCGCCGCTCATCTTCTTTTGCCCGAACCAGCCGCCGAAGTTCGGGATGCCGCGCATCCGCCGCCAACCCGTCGTCGCATAATAAATCTCGCCCAGCTTGCCGCTGTCGATGATCGTCTTGAAGTACTGATGCTCGGCGCGGAAACGCTGGTTGAAATGAATCATGAACTTGCGCCCGGTCGCACGGACCCTGGCGCGCATTTCCAACGCCTCGGCGGCGTTGAGCGCCATCGGTTTTTCGCACAGGACGTGCCAGCCGCGGTCGAGCGCGGCGAGGGTCATGGGTTTGTGCAGGAAATTGGGCACCGCCAGCGACACGGCGTCGATGTCCGCGCCGTCGAGGAACCGGTCGAAATCCGTGAACGACTGCGGGGCCTTGAACTCCTCCACCGCCTTCCTGAGCGCCAGCTCGTTCTGGTCGCAGAGCGCCTGGATTTTGACGCCCGGCACCTCCTGATAACGCTGCAAATGCCAGCGGCCGACCCCGAGGCCGACCACGCCGATCTTGATCTCGTCCGTTGCCATGTGTTGGCGGTTAGCAAAGGGGCAGCCCCGCCGTGCTGCAAGCGCAATCCGCCTTCCAACGTCCCACCGGTGGCGCGAAGATCACCGCCCCGCCCCGCCGGTCCGCGCGACGACCAAGAACTGCTTGCCCGCCAGCGGCCAGAGGAAGGGCAGCTTCAGGTACATCCCCACCAACGCCAGCGGCGGGTTGCGGCCGGCGGCCATCGTGTAGGGCAAAAACCGCCCGAGACACGTCTCCACCCGGAAATCGAGCAACTCCAGCGCCTCCTTGAGCGACAGTTCCGTCAGCGGCAAATAATGATCCCAGAAGTCCCAGTACAGGCCGGGCAAGTGCTTGATGTTCGGCCCCAGGCAGATGATTTGCCCGCCCGGTTTCAGACAGCGGCGAGCCTGGGTGAGCGTGGCGCGCAGGGCGCTCTTGTCGGGCAGGTGCTCGAAGAAATTACTCGTGAAAACGCAGTCCAGGCTGCCCTCAGCCACCTGCCATTCCCGGGAGCAATCCTGTTCGAGGAACTCCACGTCCGCCCCGAGCCGCTGACGGCCCTCGGGGTTCAGGTCCATGCCATATTTCCTTGCGGCGCGGATGTTGTTGATGAATTCGCCCCAGCCGCTGCCCAGGTCGAGGACGGTCGAGTCCGGCGGGATCAATTTCTGGAAATACTCCGCGGTCAGGATCTTCCAGACCTCGTTGCGATATCCTTGCAGGACGCTGAACCGCCGGGAGTATTCCTTTTGCAGTTCGGCCTTGGTTTGCTGTTCGTCCATAGGGTCAGTGCCGCGAAAGCGTCGCCGGTGCAGCCGGCGCGGGTCGCTTGGCCCGCCGGTAGTCGCCCCGGGAAAAATATTTCTCCAGCCACAGGTACAGGCAGATGAACAGGTAGCGGCTGCCCATCTCCTTGATCTTGAGCTTGGCCACGCCCGAGCGGCGGTTGCGCCAGGTGATGGGGATGACCGTCCAACTGAACCCGCGCACGATGGCCTTGAGGGGCAGCTCCACGGTGAAGTTGAAGTGCGGGGCGATCAGCGGCCGGCAGCCCTCGATGACCTCGCGCCGGTAGGCCTTGAAGGCGTTGGTCGTGTCGTTGAGCCGGATGCGGAAAAGGGTCTTGATGAAAAAATTGGCCAGCCGGTTGACGCGCAGCTTGAACCACGGGTAATCGATCACTCCCCCACCGCGCAGGAACCGGCTGCCGAAGACGCAATCGTATCCGTCGTTGAGCAGTTGCCAGTATCGCACCACGTCGCGGTTATCGTCGCTCTCGTCGGCCATCATGATGACGGCGGCATCCCCGCGCATGAGGTCGAGCCCGTGGATGATGGCGCGGCCGAAGCCGTGCGCGCCGGGGTTCTGGACGGGGGCGAGTTCGCTGATGCGTTCCTTGAGGGCGAGCAAGATCGGCCAGGTGGAGTCCGTGCTGCCGTCATCGACGACGATGATCTCGTGCGGCACTTCCTTCAGGCGCAACTCCAGGTGGAGGTGCTCGACCGTCGAGGCGATGCAGCCTTCCTCGTCGCGCGCGGGGATCACGACGGAAAGCAGGCGCAGGGCGGGCGCGCCAGCCTCGGGCGCGGCGGCCGGCTGCTCGTTTTCTCGGGCCGGAAGGTGACTCATGGGGGAAGTCGGGGCAGTATTGATGATCCCGTGCCGGATGTCGATGGCTGCTTGCGGAGGAACGCCACGTGTCCTAAAAAGCTTCGCGGCAGCCGTTCGTCAACGTTGCACTCCCTCCCCCACCTTGAAAATCCTTGTCACCGGAATCTGCGGGTTTGTCGGCTCCTGCGTGGCGTCGGCCCTGCGAGAAATGCGGCCGGACTGGCGGGTGTTCGGCCTGGATAACTTCGTGCGCCCGGGCAGCGAGACGAACCCGGAACGTCTGCGCGCCTTGGAGATCGGGGTTTTCCACGGCGACGTGCGGCTGGCCAGCGACCTCGACACGCTGCCGGCGGCGGACTGGGTGATCGACGCCGCCGCCAACCCGAGCGTGCTGGCGGGCATCGACGGCCAATCGAGCAGCCGCCAGGTCGTCGAGCACAACCTCATCGGCACGATCAACCTGCTCGAACTCTGCCGCCGCCAGCGCGCCGGGTTCACGCTGTTGAGCACGAGCCGGGTGTATTCCATCCCGCCGCTGGCGTCGCTGCCCGTCGAGGCGGGGGCGGGTGAGGCTTTCCGGCTGCGCGAGGGCGCGACGTTGCCGCCGGGAGTGACGGCGGCGGGGCTGGACGAGACGTTTTCCGTCACGCCGCCGGTCTCGCTCTACGGCGCGACCAAGCTGGCCAGCGAAACGCTCGCGTTGGAGTACGGCAGTTCGTTCGGTTTCCCGGTGTGGATCAACCGCTGCGGCGTGCTGGCGGGGGCGGGTCAATTTGGCCGGCCCGACCAGGGGATTCTGGCGTATTGGATCAACGCGTGGCTGCGGCGGCGTCCGCTGAAGTACATCGGGTTCGGCGGCACGGGCCTGCAAGTGCGCGATGCCCTGCACCCGCGCGACCTGGCGGAACTGGTCGTCCGGCAGATCGACCACGGCGCGCCCGGCGACAAGCCGAGGCTGATCAACGTCGCGGGCGGCGCGGCGAACACGTTTTCGCTGGCGGGCCTAAGCGCGTGGTGCCGGGAGCGGTTCAGCGAACACCCGGTGGCGTCGGACCCGGTGGAGCGGCTTTTCGACATCCCGTGGATGGTGCTGGACAGCACGCTGGCGAGCAAAGTCTGGGGATGGCAGCCGCAAACCGCACTGGACGCCATCCTGGACGAGATCGCCCGGCACGCGCAGGCACACCCGCGCTGGCTGGAAATGTCCGCACCGCGATGAGTGGCACCCCGGCCCTATTTGGATAACATGTACGTCAGCGCGATGAAGGCGCGCGCTGAGACCGGACGCGTGTTGGCGTACATCGGCAGGTCGGGAATCGTTAGCAACAGGTAGGGCCGGCCCGCGAGCCAGAGCCATTCCTTGCTGCCATCGGCGCGCAGCTTGAAACCGCGCGTCGCGTTGAACGGCCGGAAAATCTCCGCGCTCACGAATGCCGGGACCACCCGCCCGCTGCTGCTGTCGGCGAAACGGCACCCGAAACCCAGTGCCTCGACGGCCAGTTCCGGCTCGACGGAAGCCAGAGCCAGCCAGTGCGCGGACAGGTTGATCCACGGTTCCTTGGACGAACCCGGGTCAGCCGCGAACGAACGGATTTCCACCACCGCCGGCAGCCCGCGCGCGAGCGACTCCCGCAACAGCCCGTGCACCCGCCGCGTGTGCGCGACGCCCGTTTCCTCGCCCGCGCGGTCGAGCCACTGGCCGCGCACGCCGGGCAGGTTGCTGTCGTGCAGGAAATCGTTCGCCATGTACGCCAGGTCGTCATTGGTGATCCCCTGCCCCGGTTCGAACCTCGCCCGTCCTTTGCCATACGCCTCGGACGGCCGCGTGCCGTAGCGCGCCACGAGCGCGTCGAGGCGCGCGTCCCCCGTCCCACCCGGCAGCGCACCGAATGCCCGGCGACCTGCCGCATCGCCGCGCAGGAGCGAATTACCGATGGCGCACGGCCCGCAACTCCCCTCGCCGTTGCGCTGGCGCAGCACTTCCTGCGATGCCACGTCGCTGCTCGCCGCGTGTCCGGTCAACGCGCCCGCGCCCGACAAACCGAGCAGCGAGAGGAAGGTGCGGCGGGAAAAAGATCGGTCCATACAGAAAGTTTTATCCGCAAAAGGCGCAAATGACACAAAAAGGAAGCGCAGAAACCTGCAGGTCTTCTCTTCCCCCTTTCGTGCTTTTTGCGCTTTTTGCGGCTAAAACTTCCGCGGCGGAAACGGCGAACGATTCTCTTGCCAAGAGGGCTTTTCCGCCTATACTTTTCCTCCCTTGCGTCCTGGCCAATCCCGGCTGGAACGAGAGGTAACCCAAACAACAACAACCCCAAACCGTCCGGGCGCACGCGCTGGCCATCGCCGCGCAACCCGCCTTTCAGGACGTTTCTTTAGACTCCAAAATGCCCGCGTCCGCCATGTTAGCCATGCAGGACCTCATCAACAAATCCGTGAAGGATTTCCGTGAGGGTACCATCATCAAAGGCCACGTCCTCGAAGTTCGCCCGCGCGAAGTCCTCGTCGATATCGGCTACAAGTCCGAGGGGATCATCCCCGTCGGCGAGTTTGACGACCTCGACCACATCGACGTGGGCGACGAGATCGACGTATTGCTCGAACGCCTCGAAAACGACGAGGGCATGGTCATCCTCTCGCGCGAGAAGGCCCTGCACCGCCAGAACTGGGAGAAGATCGTCAGCGTGTTCCACGGCGACGGCCTCATCAAAGGCAAGGTCAAGAGCGTCGTCAAGGGCGGCCTCATGGTCAACATCGGCGTCGAAGCATTCCTGCCCGGCAGCCAGATCGACATCACTCCGCCGAAGGACCTCAACGGCTTCGTCGGTAACACCTACGATTTCAAAATCGTCAAGATCAACGACGACCGCAAAAACGTCGTCCTCTCGCGCCGCGAGCTCATCGAGGCCGAGCGCAACGCCAAGCGCCAGTTGTTCCTCGAAGGCGTCAAGATCGGCGACGTGGTCACCGGTCACGTCAAGAACCTGACCGACTTCGGCGCGTTCATCGACCTGACCGGCATCGACGGCCTGCTGCACATCACCGACATGACCTGGGGCCGGCTGAGCCACCCGAGCGAGATGCTCAAGGTCGGCATGGAAGTCACCGTCAAGGTGCTCGACATCAACAAGGAAAAGGAGCGCGTCTCCCTCGGCCTCAAGCAACTCCAGAGCAACCCCTGGGACAAGATCGAGGAGCGTTTCCCCATCGGCAAGCGCGTCAAGGGCAAGATCACGAGCCTCGTGCCTTACGGCGCGTTCGTGGAACTCGAAGAAGGCGTCGAGGGCCTCATCCACGTTTCGGAACTCTCGTGGACCAAGCGCATCGTGCGTCCGGCGGACGTGCTCAACGTCGGCCAGGAAGTCGAGGCCGCGGTGTTGGGCGTCAACAAGGACGAGCAGAAGATTTCCCTGGGCCTGCGTCAGCTCGACGTGAACCCGTGGGACGAGATCGAAAAGAAGTACCCGCCGGGCACCATCGTGAAAGGCCAGGTCCGCAACATGACCGCCTACGGTGCGTTCGTGGAGATCGAGGAAGGCATCGACGGCATGATCCACGTGTCCGACATGAGCTGGACGCGCAAGATCAATCAGCCCAGCGAAATGCTCAAGAAGGGCGACGAGGTCGAGGCCGCGGTCATCGACATCGACAAGCAGAACCAGCGCATCAGCCTGGGCATGAAACAGCTCGACGGCGATCCGTGGAAGGACATCGACACGAAGTACAAGATCGGCGATCTGGTCACGGGCAAGGTCACGAAGCTGGCCAGCTTCGGGGCGTTCGTGCAGCTCAAGGACGACATCGACGGGTTGGTGCACATCTCGCAGTTGAGCGAGGACCACGTGTCGAAGGTCAAGGACATCCTCAAGGTCGGCCAGGAGGTCGAGGCGCGCGTCATCAAGGTCGATAAGGCCGAGCGCCGCATCGGTCTGTCGGTCAAGGCCGCGAACTACAGCGAGGAAGACCTCAAGCGCGAGAGCGAGGCGTTCGACAACCTGCGTCCCGGCGAGGACATGGTCGGGCTGGAACAGGCGTTCCAGGCCGCGCAGGAAGAGTATCGCCCCGGCGATTCGTCGAAGAAGAAGTAAGCATCGACGTTTTATTACTTACGGATTTCTGCCCCTCGGGGCGGACCCAGGGAGACCGGCAGGCCCGCGAGAGCTTGCCGGTTTTTTGTTTCCGCCTTGCCAGGTCACGCGCAGCTTGTACCCTGCCGGGTAACGTCGTATCACGTTCTGGGGATTGGCCATCTGTTGTCATGGACGATACCGAGGAGATTCTACGCCGTGCGGCCGAACGCACGGCGCGCCACCAACGCTTGCTGGCGGAGAGTCGGGAGCTTGTCGCCAAGGTCACCCGGCAGGTCGAGCACCTGCGCTGGCTGGTTTCCTCCATCAAACGGCAGCGGGAACCCGACTTTCACCAGGGCTTGCAGGCAGCCATCCGCTTGACCCACGGCTGCGACTCCCGTCAGGTGATCGGGTTCGCCGTGCGCAAGGTGGCAGGGAGAAAAATTCTCTGGGAAGGCACGGTGGAGGAGTTCGAGTTGATCGGCCACCCCGGAGCGGAACGTTGTTACGCCTGGCACTACCAGGAACACGGTCGGAAGCAGTCGTTTTCCATCTTGAAGATGCCGGCGCTGAACACGCCGCAACGGGCGGTTCAATTCTATCTCATGGCGCGTGAGGCCAATCTGGTGCATGAAAACTAGCTGTAGTGTGGGGCTTACCTTGGGCCGGGCTTCCCGCGTTGCCAGGTTGCCCTCGGGAACGCCTGCATCCGCGAAGTTCTACTGCATTCCCTCTCGTTCCCAAGTTTCATTTGGGAGCGTGCACGTCCGCGAAGTTGTACTTCGTCTGTGCACTTGCTTTCTCTCGTTCCCAAGTTGCACTTGGGAACGTCTATGGCCGCGAAGTTGCGTTTCGTCTGCGCTTGCTTCCTTCTAATAGGCTCTTTATCCTCCGGTGCATGAATGCACACCGCGTTGAAACGACCCTCTCCGAAGACGGCGTCATCACCTTGCGTGACATTCCGTTTCGCCGTGGTGACTCTGTGGAAATCATCGTTTTACCTTTCGCCGCCGGAACATCTGATGCTCGCTACCCGTTGCGCGGCACCCCGGTCATCCTCCACTCTCCTACCGAGCCAGTAGCGGAAACCGAGTGGGAGGCTGCTGGTTGATCATCGTCGATACACACATTTGGATTTGGTGGGTGCATGACGATGCCAGCCTGCCGGTTTCTGCCCGCACCTTGTTGGAAGCGTCGGAACAAACCGGCATCGGCGTCAGCGCGATTTCATGCTGGGAGGTCGCCAAGCTGGTAGAATAACAGCGGCTCATTCTACCATGCCCGCTGTCCGATTGGCTGACGCAGGCACTGGCGTATCCGGGTGTTCGCCTGCTCGATCTCTCGCCGCGCATCTGCGTTGAATCCACGATGCTCCCCGGTTCCTTTCATCGTGACCCTGCGGATCAGATCATTGTAGCAACGGCTCGCGTTTTCGACGTACCCCTTGTCACCGTGGACGCGAAGATTCTGGCTTATCCGCACGTTCGGCTGGCTCAGACCCGGTGACTCCAGTTTTCGGTGTTTCGTCTGACACATGCTTCGCGCGGCCCAAACTCAAGCACAGGTTACGCAGTTCCGAGACGATCCGCAGACGGCGGGTGATTTCCGCACTGGTCGGCAGGATGGGTTTGTCTTTCATGGAGCGTTTGGTCCATTTTGCACGGACCGTTCCACCGAGGCAAGCCCCGGCCAGTCCGCCAAACTAGCCGTGGTTTCGTGCGCACAGGGAGCCGGAGCAGTCGGCAAATACGATGCTCCTTTCGTATGGAACTCGAAACCCTCAAAGACCTCTATATCTACGAACTCAAAGACTTGTACAGCGCCGAGAAGCAGATCATCAAGGCCCTGCCCAAGATGGTGAAAGCCGCCAAGAACGCGCAACTCGCGGCGGGTTTCAAGATGCACCTCGAACAGACCAAGGTGCAGGCCGAGCGGTTGGAAAAGCTCCTCGCCAGCCACGGCCATTCCACCCGCGGCCCGAAGTGCCAAGGCATGGAAGGCGTCCTCAAGGAAGGCGACGAAATCCTGGAGGAAGACGCCACCGACGAGGTGCGCGACGCCGGGCTGATCGCCGCCGCCCAGCGTGTTGAGCATTATGAGATGGCCGGCTACGGGTGCGCTCACACGTATGCCGTGGAGTTGGGGGACAAAGAGGGCGCGCAGACGCTGGCGACCACGTTGCGCGAGGAGAAGGAGACGGACCAGAAACTGTCCAAGATCGCCAAGTCAGTCGTGAATCTGAAAGCAAAGAAAGCGGTGGCTCCTCCCAAACCCGACGCGGTCGAAGAGGTCGGCAAAGCGATCAAAAAAGTCGTCAAGAAAATCACGGGTTGAGCGGCGGCGTCCGAACGGATCGCCCGCCGGAAGGACCGTTGACAGTCATTCGTGAAAGACCGAAACTATCGGCACACGTCCGTCACCTTTTCGTTTTTATGGAAAAACCACAAATTACCGCCTATCTCAAAACCTACTGCGGGTGGAGCGCCGGCGTGCGCGCCATTCTCCAGAAGCACGACCTCCCCTACACCGAGAAGGATATCATCCAGAATCCCGCGTTCCGCTGGGAGATGGAGCAAAAGAGCGGCCAGCCGCTCTCGCCTTGCATCGAGATCAACGGCGTCATGCTGCCCGACGTGAGCGGCGACGAAGTGGAGCGTTACCTGCTCGAAAACAATCTCACCGGCGAGAGCAACGCTCCGGTGGCTGTTCCCACCAACGCTCCCTGCACCGACGCCCAACACGTCGCGATGGCAGCCGGCGACGCGCCTCTGGCGTTCAAGCCGGGCCACTGAGGACCGTCGGAAGACGTTCCAGACTGCCTTCCATTCAAGATCAGCCTTCCCCTTCACCGGGGAAGGCTGTTTTGTTGTTTGCGTGAGTGCGATCCGGGTCGGGTCGGGAGAACCGCCTCCCCTACGGCGCTTTTCAATTGCTCGTAACGCTCTTGCTGTAGCCACGGCACTCCGTTG
>CAZZYS010000131.1:0-11833 GCA_964658285.1 uncultured Verrucomicrobiota bacterium | reverse complement strand
CGACGTGCACGTCGTCGGGAAAACTGGACTTCTCGCGGCAACGATGCACCGCCTCGCGTTCGAGTTGTTCTTTCGGACGATCCCCGTACGAGTACCCAAAACCGCCGTGATCGTCGGCCGCCACGGCGCTGCCCGCGCGGGCGCGACCGACGAACGGCGCGGAAACGAGGAGACCCAGCGCGGCCAGCAGGGTGAGTGGAAATGAAAGCTTCATCGTGGCAAAATCTTATCCACGATCCGACCGGCTGGACAGCCCCTTTATTCAAGGTGCCGGGATGATTCTTGCACGTCCGGATGCCGCGCCGCGCCGCGCCGTTACGTTGTAATACTATTCCCTACTCGCGCGTTTCCCGCGTATGCGCTATGTGTGCGGTTGCCGCGCTCCATCTGCCTTCGTCATGCCCACGCTCGTGCAGCGCCCGTCCACCGGGTCCACCACCGCCGCTTCCTTCAAGAAACGTCGCGCCACGCCGTGGTGGCACATCCTCGTTGCGTTTCTCTTCGCGTTCCTGCTGCTGGCGGCGTCCATCGTCCTGCTCGCGTGGGCCTTGCCGCACTGGCCCCGGCCGCCTCTGAGAAAAGGGGCCGCGCCGATCACGCTGACCATCCAGCCTTCCGAGCCGGCCGAAACCCCCGGCCTGCACAAAACGGAGGTCGTCCCGCCGCAACAGCAGCCCGAGTACATGCGGACCAACGACGAGCAGAAGGCCGCGACCCCGCCGCCCGACCCCGCTTACATCTCCGACAAGGATACTCATGCCGCCGCCGAAAAGCCGGCCGACGATCCGTTCAAGCCCCTGCCCACGCAGGACGGCAAGGAAATCGCCGCGTTCGACTTCCTCACCAATCCCTACATCGCCGGCCCGGAAGCGCACGACGTGAACTCCGCCGCCGCGCCCGCCGTCACCCAACCCGCCTCGACCCCGCCGCCGCCCGACGCCGAGGCGAGCCCGACGCCGCGTCCGGTCACCGCCAAACCCACCCCGACGCCCGGCGAGTTCCTCGTCGAGAAGTCCGACGCCACCCCGTCGGACACCCCGCCCGAGCCGTCGCCGAGTCCCACGCCGAAATCTTCCTCGACCCCGCCGGTGCGGGATTTGCTCGCCCAGCAGGCGGCGCGGGTGAGACAGGAAAGCCCCTCCGTCAACAGCCGGAGCATCCAGCAGCCGCCCGGCTACCAGCCGCAGTCGGTCCAGACCAAAATGAGCGGGTCCGTGCGAGACCCGGGCAAATCCTCGGTCAGCGCGCTCGGCACGCCGCTGGGCCGGTACGAAAAAGCGATCAGCGACGCGATCTCGGCACGCTGGTATCAACTGGTGAGCGACCGGATGAGCGATCTGGTCCAGACCGAGAACGTACAAATCCACTTCTACATCACCCGTACCGGCAAGACGGTCAGCATCCGCGCCAACGGACCCAAAAAGGACACCGTGCTGGCCTCGATCTCGATCCAGGCGATCACGGAGTCGGAATTGCCCCCCATCCCCGATAACGTGGCGTCCACGTTGCCGGAGAGTCAACTGGAAGTGGACTTCACGTTCGGCCTGTTCGAGTAAAGAGCCCCGCCTGTTGACCGTGTTGTGACCATGTTGTCAGTGCCCGCCTTCTCCGTCCCCGTGGTTGCCAACGCCTTCTGGGATACCTTCGTGGGTTTTTTTGAACGCGGCGGGCCGTTCATGGTGCCGCTGGCGGCGTGCGCGGTCGCGGCGGTGGTGATCTCGATCCTGCGGGTGCGGGCGTTGCAACGCGAGCGCGTGCTGCCGCGATTTTTGCGCGCGGCCATCGAGAAACTTCCCCCTGGCACCGACGTGGGTCACCTCTGGCGTCTGGTGGATGAAAACCCCGCCGCCCTCGCGCGGATCACGCGCGCCGGCTTGCAGCATCTCGACCAGTCGCGCGACGAAAGCACCGACGCCGTGCAGGTCGCGGCCCGGCGCGAGGTCATGCGGCTGGAGGGCGGACTCTCCGCGCTGGAACTGATCGTCGGCATCTCGCCCTTGCTCGGGTTGCTGGGAGCCATTTCCGGGTTGGTCGGGGTGTTCTCCGATCTCGGGGCGAACGGCGGACTGGAAAACGCCGCGGACACCGGCGGCGTGGCGCTGGGCATCGCCGAGGCGTTGAACACGACGATCTTCGGCCTCGCCATCGCCATCCCGACGCTGGTGGTCTACACGTTCTTCAACCGGCGCGTGGAACGCCTCGCCGTCGAGATGGAAAGCCTGTTGTCCAGCCTGCTCTCGAAGTGTTTTCCGGAAGACAGGGAATCGGAGTTTGTGCAGCAAGGACAGGAGAGGATCGCCGTGACAACAAAACTTTGATGCCGGGCGAACCGGCTAGCCACTGATGTACCAGATTCGGATTGTCTCGGATGGTAGTTTCTATTAACCTTCTTGACGCCCCGCATCCCCCGACAATGAAAATCCTCGCAGCCGAATCATCCCCATCTTTTGTCCAACCACCGTCCTCCTGCCGCGGCCGACTCCTCGCCGCCGTGCTGCTGCTGCTCGCCGGGACTTTGCCGACCGCCCGGGCGCAGGACATCGGGACGGTGACATCCCTCTACAGTTTCACCGGCGGCAGTGACGGATCCGAGCCCGGCGGCCTGGTGCAGGGCAGCGACGGCAACTTCTACGGGACCACGCACAGCCTCGCGGGTGGACCCAAAGCTGGTCCTTACGGCACGGTCTTCCGGCTCACCCCGGCAGGCGGGTTGACCACGCTCTACACCTTCACCGGCGGCAGCGATGGTGGGCAGCCCGGCGGCCTGGCCCAAGGCAGCGACGGCGACTTCTACGGCACGACCGCGCAGGGCGGGGACCTGAACGACGGCACGATCTTTCGGATCACCCCGGCGGGTCAATTCACGCGGTTATACTCCTTCAGCGGCACGGATGGCCGCAGCCCCGGCAATCTGATCCAGGGCAGCGACGGCAACTTCTACGGCACGACCGCAGGGGAGACCAACAACGCGGGCACGGTGTTCCGGCTCACCCCGGCGGGCGCATTGAGCACCCTGCACACCTTCACCGGCGGCAGCGACGGAGGATACCCCAGCAGTCTGATCCAGGGCAGCGATGGCAATTTCTACGGCACGGCGAGCGTGAGCGGGGGCACCGGCATGATCGGCGGCACGGTGTTCCGGCTCTCGGCGGCGGGCGACCTTACCACTCTGCATTATTTTGGCGGCGACGACGGCTTCGGCCCCGGCGGTTTGGTGCAGGGCAGCGACGGCAACTTCTACGGCGTCACCTACGAAAGCTCTGGCGACTACCGGGGCACGGTGTTCCGCGTCACGCCGGCGGGTGGATTCACGACTTTGCATCGATTCATCGGCGGCGATGGCAACTCGCCCAATTCCAGCCTGGTCCAAGGCAGCGACGGCAACTTCTACGGCACGACTCTCTACGGCGGACCGACTTATCAGCCCAACGGCGAGCAGGGCGGTGGGATTTTGTACCAGATCACGCCGGCAGGCCAGTTGTCGATCCTTTATGCCTTCGATAACGACGAAGACGCCGGGGGTCCCTCCCGCCTGATCCAGGGCGGCGACGGCAGTTTTTACGGCGCGACGCTGTTCGGCGACAGCTTGGCGAATGGCACGATCTTCAAGCTGACGATCAACCCACCGCCGGTCTTCTTTGCGGGCGCGGTGGCGTTGTCCGACGGTGTTTACTACCTGGCCTTTTCCAACGGCAACTACTTCGGCTACTATTCCTATCTATCCGACGCGCATTACATCTATCATCAGGACCTGGGCTATGAGTACGTGTCCGACGCTGGCGATGGTCAGGGCGGGGTGTATCTCTACGACTTCGAAAGCGGCGGCTTCTTCTATACGAGTCCGAATTATCCCTTCCCGTACCTGTACGATTTTGGCTCGAACTCGGTTTTGTACTACTTCCCCGATCCCGATCACGCAGGTCGTTACAACACCGGCGGCGTGCGCTACTTCTATTCCTTCGGCGCGGGACAAGTCATCTCGAAATGAGATAGATCGAGGACGGCTACCCCGACAGGACCAATCCGTACGGCAAGCTCTCGCCGAACGCCTCGGCGCGCTCCTCGTTGCGCAGGTCCCCACCCGTCCGCACCAGATCGACGAAATGCCCCGGCGCGCCGTGCCGCTCCAGCCAACCCACCGCCGTGTCACGCGCCGCGTCCGATACATCCCTGAATCGGTCGCCGGTGCGCCGGGCGGTCTGCACCAATGCGAACGCCACTTCCTCGTCCGGTCCCGGCAGGCGCGTCAGCCGTTCGATCCACCTCTCGACATTTTCGGCGGGCAGGAGCGTGTTGAGCGGACCGTAGAGCGGCACCCGCGCGCCGAGCCGCCCGAGCGTCCAGACCTGCGCCCGCTGCCGCCCGGCCGCCTCGGTGGTCAACGCCCCGAGCAGCCGTCCGCCGAGGTCGAGTTTCGCCGCCGCGTCGAGCCATTCGAGCGAACCGAGCAGCCGCCGGATTTCCGCCGTCTCGTGCGAACCCCAACCCGTCGTGGTCCCCTTGCGGATTTCGGCCAGCATCGGCGCGGCGAGGGCGCGTTGCTGTCCGGCGGTCAGGCCACCGGCGATGCGCCGCCAGAGAATCCACCATTCCGCCCGGCAGAGTTCGTTCCTGGGATGAGCGACCTTTTTTTCGGATAAACGCCACGTCTGCGCCGTCCGCCAATCGTCCACGGCATACCCGTAGCCGGGTCGCAGGCAAAACCCGAGCAGGTTCAGCCAGCGCGCCTCGTGGATCGGGCCGCGCGTCCGGGCGGCTTCGAGTTCCATCAACTCCTCCCAGAACGCCCGCAGCAACGACGGCGGCCATTCCGACCGCGCGAGACCGACGGCGATCTCCAGCCGTTTGACGAGACCCTCGACGGCGGCGGTGTCCTTGCCCTCGAAGGTATCACGGATCAGCCTTCGCCCCTGCGCGGCCGTTTCCTCGTCCACGATGCCGGCGCGTTCGCCCTCGGCGGTGTGCGCGGCGAGTTCGGTGCGGGTGGCCGCGCGCACGTCGAAGGGCAGTTTCCACTGGCGCTGGCGTCCGCCGACCTCCGCGCACCAGACCTCCAGGGTGCCGATCTCCGTCAGCCGCGCGTGCAGCCGCACGGGCACGGTGTCGGTCCCTTCCGCGCCGGGCCGGCCGCGCAGGGCGGTGCGCACCGGCGGCAACGCGGTCATGGTGAGCGGGTCCGGCACCACCACGTCGCCGGGTTGGTCGCCCGTGCGTGTACTGGAGACGTACAACGGGAACTCCGCCGGTTGCCGGATGCGCAGGTCGAACGCCCGCCCCGCCAGATCGACCTCCGCGCCTTCCGGCAAACCCACCGGCGCGAGGCAAATCGCCGACGGTTGACCATCCCCGCCGCGGATTCCCAGGTAATACGCCCGCGCCAACCCGCCGCTGATCCGCAGACCGACCCCACGCCGGGCCAGCCCGAACCGCGCCGCGCCGAGTGCCACCGCGAGGTCCAGCCGTTCGTGGTCCAACACGGTCGGCCGCGCGTCGCCGTACCACGAGCCGAGCACGTCGAGGAACCGCTCGCGCAACACCGGCGACTCGAAGAAACCGCCGTTGAACAGCACCGCGTCCGGCCGCCCGCCGTGCGCCGCCAGGAACGCCGCGACGTAACGCGTGATCGCCGGGTCCGTCGCGAACGGCAACCCGAACTCCTGGAATCCCGACCCGAACCCCCGCCGCGCCGGCCGCGCCTCGGACCCCACGCGCGGCAGGAAACCGTCCACGAGCAGGCCGATCACCTCGTCGCGGGTCAGTTCCACCTGCCGCGCCCCGCCGACCAGCCGCGCGCCGGCCGCCGCCGGGAGATTGATCGTCCATCGCGCGGGACCGCCGGCGGCGAGGAGCGTTTCCTTCGCCTGCTGGCAACGCCGGATCAGGACCGCCCACTGGCGCGGCTCCAGTTTGCCGCCGAGACGCGTTTCAACGTGGTGGGCCAGCGCGAGATCGAGGTTGTCGCCGCCCAGGATGAGATGGTCGCCCACCGCCAGCCGGTGGAACCGCACCGTCGCGTCCGCCCCGACGCCGGGTCGGGCTTCGATCAAGGTCAGGTCCGTCGTGCCGCCGCCGATGTCGCAGACCAGCACGCGCTGCCCCGGCGCGACCTGTCCGGCGGAGTCGGCGTGCCGGGCCATCCACGCGTAGAAGGCGGCCTGCGGTTCCTCCAGCAAGACAATCCTGGGCAACCCGGCGCGGCGCGCGGCGGTCACGGTCAACTCCCGCGCGACTTCGTCGAACGACGCCGGGATCGTGACGACCACGTCCTGCGCTTCGAGCGGGTGCTCGGGGTGCGCGGCGTTCCAGGCCGCGCGCAGGTGGCCGAGGTAACGCGCGCTCACTTCCGCGGGCGGCAGTTTTTTCACGTCCGGCGCGCCTTGCCACGGGAGCAGGTCGGCGGTGCGATCAACCCCGTGGTGACTCAGCCACGACTTGGCCGACACCACCAGCCGCCCCGGCACGTCCGCGCCGCGTTCCCGCGCCAGCGTGCCGACGACGTGGTCCGCCGCCGCGTCCGGCGATGTTTCCCACGGCAGGCGCAGCGCGCCCGGCTCGAACTGTCCCTCGAACGGCTCGTAGTGAAACGACGGCAGCGTGTCGCGCGCCTCGATCTCGCCGGGCGCGACGAGCTGCGGCACGGGGTACATCCGCACCGACCGCGCCGCGTCGCCGCGCGCCTGCGTGTCCGCGCACGCCACGGCGGAGTTCGTCGTGCCCAGGTCGATGCCGACCACGAAGCGGGGAGGCGTTTGGACGGGCTCTAGGGAGGGCATGGAGACGGGAGTTTCTGGAGCGAACGAATGGAAAAAGAATACTCGAATTTTCCCCGCCGCACTCGCCCTCTTTTCAGCGACGCGTCCGGCTGTATCCCGCAGCCTTGTTACCGTTTTATTTCCGTTTCATTTCGGTTCGGTTCGGAATCGTGCCAACCGGTCCGATTCTTACCGAATCATTACACTAAAGTGTATGTTAGAGATTGCGCACACAACGCAACGGCCGGTATCGTGCAACCAGATTTTACACCTCTTCTCTCCCATGCATCTTGCCCTAAATTTACTGTCCTGCGTCCACCGTCTTTCGCGCCACGTGCCTCCCTCGACCGGTCCGCGT
This sequence comes from uncultured Verrucomicrobiota bacterium, assembly GCA_964658285.1. Lineage (GTDB taxonomy): Bacteria > Verrucomicrobiota > Verrucomicrobiia > Chthoniobacterales > SZAS-18 > CAHJWO01. Next base: position 4,723 of record CAZZYS010000131.1, on the reverse strand, counting down.
CTGGCGGGCGTCCTGTTGGCGGTGGCCGGATGGTCGTTAGCCGACGCACCCGCGCAAGCGCAGTTGACCGGCGAGGCGGTCACGCTCCGCAGCTTCAACGGCATCAACGGCCAGCAGGCCGAGTATGCGCTGACGCCAGGCAACGACGGCAACTACTACGGCGTCACCCAATACGGCGGCACCAACAGCAACGGAGCGTTCTTCCGCCTGGCTCCCGACGGCACTCTCACGCTCCTGCACAGCTTCAACTCCAACGCCGATGGAACCACCCCGGAATGCACGCTCGCGCTGGCGAACGACGGTAACTTTTACGGCACGACTTTCTCCGGCGGTCCCAGCAGTGGCAGCGGCATGGTTTTCCAGGCTACCCCGGACGGCACCGTGACCGTGCTGCACACGTTCGGCGGCAGTGACACCATCGACGGCTACAACCCGGTCGGCGGCGTCGTCCAGGGCAGCGACGGCAAACTCTATGGGACGACTTCCTCCGGCGGCAACAACAACGACGGCACGGTTTTTCAGCTCGGCCTCGACGGCACTTTTGTCTCGCTGCACGCGTTTAACTTCCACCAGACCGGCGCGGGTCCGTACGACCCCAGGTCACCGCTGGTCCAAGGCAGCGACGGTAATTTCTACGGCGTGGCCGACGGCGGTGACAACGCCGTCGGGGCGATCTACCAGTTGACTCCCGGCGGGACGGTCACGACGATCCACAGCTTCAGCAAAACGGACGGCTACGCACCGACCGGCCGTCTGGTCGAGGGGAGCAGCGGCGTCTTCTACGGCGTGACCTCAAGCGGCGGCGGAGCCTCGGGCAACGGCTACGGGACGATCTTCAAGGTCACCAGCGCCGGGCAGTTGACCACCTTGCACGCTTTCACCGGCAGCAGCAACGAAGGCTACCAACCCTTTGCCGGGCTGGTCCTCGCCTCCGACGGCAATTTCTACGGAACGACCCGGTCCGGCGGCGCCCACGGGGGCGGCAGCGTCTTCCAATGCACGCCTGCCGGGGTCACCACCAACCTCTACAGTTTCAACGGGAACACCAGCACCGGCGGCACGTCTCCCTACGGAGGGTTGGTCCAGGCGGCCGACGGCAGTTTCTACGGGCTGACCCAGAGCGGCGGCGCGAGCAACTACGGCACCGTGTACCAGTTGACGGTTTACCCGCATCCCCCGCTTTTTAACGGCGAGGTCAATCTTTCCAATGGCGTCGAGTACCTGCAATTTTCCACGGGCAACCCATTCGGGTATTACTCGTTCCTGAGCGATCCGCATTACATCTACCACGTCGATCTCGGCTACGAATACGTCTTCGACGCGGCGGATGGCAACAGCGGGGTGTACCTCTACGACTTCAAGAGCAAAGGCTTCTTTTACACGTCGCCAACTTTTCCGTTTCCGTACCTGTACGACTTCAGTCTGAGTACGGTGCTCTACTATTATCCGGACCCGAAAAACGCTGGGCACTACAACACGAACGGCGTGCGGTACTTCTATAACTTCGCCACCGGCAAGATCATCTCGAAATGACCCGCGTCACGCCTGCTCGGCGTCCGCGCGCACGCTGAACTCCAGCTTCCAGCGTTCGTCGCCGACGGTGCTGACGCCCCAGAGTTCGAGCACGCCCAACTCGGTGATGCGTGATTCCAGGCGCACCGGCACGACCCCGTCCTCGGCCCCTTGCGCGGCGGCGGGCAGCGTGGCTTCGAGCGAGTCGGTCTCGGTCAACTCGTCGTCGGTCCAGCGGCGCAACACATCGCCGGGTCGGTCCTGCGGACGCACGGCCGAACTGAAAAACCGGAAGTGCGCGGGTTCGCCCACCACCAGCCCGATCTCGCCGCCGGGAACATCCGCCGTCGTGCCTTCCTCCATTCCGAAGGGCACGGCGCACACCGCCCGCAACGGCCTCGGCGCGCCGGGGATCGCCAGACCCGCCGTCTCCACCCCGACGTAGTACGAGCGCGCCGTGCCGCCACGAATCCGCACGCCCTTGCCGCCGGCCTGCAGCGCGCCGTAATGCGCCGCGCCCCGCGCCACGGCGTAGTCGAGGTCCGAGTTTCCCGCCAGCACGGTCTGGGCCGCGTTGCCGCCGTACCAACCGCCGAGCACTTCGAGGAGCCGCTGGCGCAACGCCCCGGCCTTGAGCACGCCGCCGTTGAAAAGCAGGTGCGTCGGCCGGGCGGCCCCGTGCTGGGTCAGGAAATGCGCGAGGTGCCGCGTGACCGCCGTGTCCGTTTCAAAGGGCAGCCCGATCTCGCGGAACCCGCTGGCCCGCTGGCGGGTCGGCACGGCGTCGGGCGCGCACAACGGAAAGAACCCGTCGAGCAGCGACGCCGCGATGGCCTGCCGGTCGAGTTCGACGGAGACGGTCCCGCCGATGAGCTTCCGGCCGCGCCCGAGCACGCTGACGGGATATTTTTCGGGGCCGTCGGTGGCGAGGAGCGTTTCCTTCGCCGCGCGGCAGGCGTGCCAGAGCGCGACGGATTGCCACGCGTCCACCTCGACCCCTTTCTGGGCAAACGCCGCCTGCGCCTGGAAGGCCAGCGCGAGGTCCATGTTGTCGCCGCCGACGAGCAGGTGGTTGCCCACGGCGACGCGGCGCAGCGCGAGATCGCCGCCCTGCGCCTCCACGCCGATGAGGGAAAAATCCGTCGTGCCGCCGCCGATGTCGCAGACGAGGAGCGTGTCGCCGGCGGCGAGCCCCTGACGCCAGCGGTCGCCGCTGTCGGCCAGCCACGCGTAGAGCGCGGCCTGGGGTTCTTCGAGCAGGATCAGGTCGGCGGGCAACCCGGCGGCGAGGGCGGCCTCGCGGGTGAGTTCGCGCGCGCTGGCGTCGAAGGAGGCGGGCACGGTGAGCACGACCTGTTGCGCGGCGAGGGGCGCGTCAGGGTGCGCGGCGTTCCAGGCGGCGGCGAGGTGTTCGAGGTAACGGCGCGACGCTTCCACGGGGCTGACCTTGGCCACTTCAATTTCCGGCGCGTCCCACGGCAGGATGGGTTGGCGGCGGTCCACGTGGCTGTGGGCGAGCCAGGATTTGGCGGCGGCGACGGTGCGCATGGGCGCGTCGGCGGACTGGCGGCGGGCGAACTCGCCCACGGCGAAATCGCGCGTTTCCGCCCACGGCAAACGGTAGGCGTCGGCTCCTTCGAGTTTCGACGCCAGGTAGAGAAACGACGGCAGCGAGGGCCGGTTCTCCACCGTCGAGGGCGCGACGATCTGCGGGATAGGGAGGAGTGCGACGGCGGCCGGCACGGACGACGAACCGTCCCCGAGCGGGGTAAAGGCCACGACGCTGTTGGTCGTGCCGAGGTCGATGCCGACGGCGAAGCGGGCGCGGCTGGACATGATGGCGGAAGGTACGGGCAAAAGTCGCGGGTGGCGAGGGGCGAGTTGCGGGTTGCAAAGGGTGTCGGCGCGCACGTCCTCGGGGCGAGTGTTCATTTTAACACGGAGGACACGGAGAACACGGAGACCGGAGGAGGCCGGAAGAAGGCCAGAGGGGGGGAACAAAGGACAGAAAGACAGGATGGCGCCAGTTCTCCGCTTTTGGCGCTCGGTCTCTGCTCACGCTCTTTTTCCTCTGCCTTTTCTGTCTCCTCCGGTCTCCGTGCCCTCCGTGTTCTCCGTGTTAAAATGAACACTCGCCCCGAGGACGTGCGCGCCGATGCCCCTTGCACGCCGCCTGCAATCCACCTTCCCTTGACGCTTGTTGTAACATCAACGCTCGCACCCATTCATGGACGCCACCTTCAGCACCACTCTTCCCGCCGCGCCGACCCGGCTACGGTACTTTTCGCCCTGGCTGCTCGTGGGCACCGCCGTCTGGCTCGTCGTTTATTGCCTCGCTTTCCCGCACCCCGGCGCACTGGCCGCACGCAACTGGCCACTGGTGTTCGTCGGATTGGCCGGAGCGATCATCGGCAACATCACGGCCATCGGCGGCGGGCTCGTCTTCGTGCCGGTGATGATCTTCGTCTACGCACTCGACCCGGTGAGTTCGCTCAAGCTGGCGTTTCTCTCGCAGTCGGTCGGCATGACCAGCGGAGCGACCGGGTGGCTCAACCGCGGCGAGGTGCCGTTGCGCCTGCTCAGGTGGACGGTGCCCACACTGCTCGCCGGCGCGGTGGTGTCCTCGTTTTTCATTCGGCCCAACCCCATGCTGGTCAAGGGACTCTTTGGCCCGATCACGATCATCGCCGGGTTGCTGACGCTCTATACCCTCAACCGGCAAGGCGGCCTGCGCGACCTGCCCGCGCGGGCGAACCTCGCGGTGGCGGCGGTGTCGTTCTTCGGCGGGCTGATCACCGGCTGGGTGGCCATCGGCGAGGGCGAGATCGTCGCGGCATTTTGCATGTTGGCCTACGGTCTCAACGCCAACCGCGCCCTCGGGCTCGGCGTGGTGCTGCTCTCGATCAACTCCATTTTCCTGGCGCTGTTGCACGCGCTCTATTTCGGCGGCGTGCCGTGGGAAATGGCGATTTTCACGATGCTCGGTACCCTGTGGGGCGGACGGTTGGGGCCGTTCGTCGCGCAGTGGTTTTCGCTGCGGACGGCGAAGAAAATTTTCGCGGTGATCGCGGTGCTCGACGGGACGTTGATCGTCCTCCAGGCTACCGGCGTGCTGGCGCGGCTGCGCACCGCGTGGCATTTCTAGGCTGAATCGACATTCAGCGCAGCCAGAGCAGGGTGCTGGCGAGATGCAGCAAGCTCAGGAAGTAAA
>CAZZYS010000130.1:9560-11970 GCA_964658285.1 uncultured Verrucomicrobiota bacterium | reverse complement strand
GATCCACCTGCGCATCCCCATCGACACCGCGCCCGGCCAGCGCGCACTCTGGTCGGCGGCGGAGGAGCTCACCCCCGCGTCGGACGCGCGCCGGTATAACTCCGCCGTGATGGAACTGGGCGCGACCGTCTGCCGCCAACGCGCGCCGCAATGTCTCCTCTGCCCGGTTTTGAACTACTGCGCGGCGGCCCCGCACGATCCTGAACGCCTGCCGATCAAAAAAGCGCGCAAGGCCACCATCGCGCTGACAGAGGATTGCGCCTGGATCGTCCACGAAGGCCGGCTGCTGCTCCAGCAGGGCGTCGGTTCGCGCTGGAAGGGATTGTGGAAACTGCCGCCGTTGTCCGACCCGCTCGCCAACGGCGAGGAGCCTATGATGCAACTGGCGTACCCGTTCACTCACTATCAGGTGACGTTGCGCGTCTTCCCCGCCCCCGCCCCGCTCGTCCCCGGCGCGAACCAGGCGTGGTGCCCGTTGGAAGGCCTGGAAACCGTCGCGATGGCCGCCCCGCACCGGCGGGCGGTGCGGCAATTGAACCGGTAGCTTCCGGCGGAAACCGCTTGTCCACCGTTGCGTTTACCAGCATCGTTCATCCCATGACCGTCGCCTCGGAACAACTTCGCGCTGAACTCCTCTCGCTTCCCGAGAAAGATCGGGCCGAGTTGGCAGAGATGCTGATCGGATCACTGGGCTGCCCTCCTGGCATCTATCACGAGGACGATCCCGCTTTCTTAGAAGAACTCGCTCGCCGGGAGGCGGACATGCTCAGCGGTAAAAGCGTGCCGATCCCCGCCGAAGAGGTTTTCGCTCGGATCGACGCGCATCTTGCTGCTTTGCGTCGATGAAGCCGCAGTCATTCGATGCAGAAGCAATCACCGAGTTCGATGAGGCAGCAAAATACTATGAGGCGCAAACGGAAGGTGTAGGCGTAAGGTTTCGCAACGAGGTCAGGCAGGCTCTGGATCGTGTGGCAGCTAACCCACCGCTCTATCGACGGGTTGGGCGTACCGCCTTGCGCAAGTGCAAGGTGCGAGATTTTCCTTACTTCGTCTATTTCCTTGAGCGTCCCACCTACATCTGGATCGCCGCCGTGGCTCACGCCAGCCGCCGTCCCGGCTACTGGCGCGGGCGTCAGCCGCCCGGTTGACGCCACCCCACGCGGCCTTACGTTATCCTTCCCGCGCCCCATGCAAACCTTTCCCGACGCCCACGGCTATTTCGGCACCTACGGGGGCATGTTCGTGCCCGAAACGCTGATGACGCCTCTGCGCGACCTCGCCGACGAGTACGAACGCGCCCGCCGCGACCCGGCTTTCCAAGCGGCGCTCGCCGCGCTGCTCAAGGATTTCGCGGGACGGCCGACGCCGCTTTACTTCGCCGAACGCCTCACCGAAAAACTCGGCGGCGCGAAAATCTACCTCAAGCGCGAGGACCTCCTGCACACCGGCGCACACAAGATCAACAACGCCCTCGGCCAGATTCTCCTCGCCCGGCGCATGGGCAAGAAGCGCATCATCGCCGAGACCGGCGCGGGCCAGCACGGCGTGGCGACGGCCACGGCGGCGGCGCGCTTCGGTTGCGAGTGCATCATCTACATGGGGGCCGTGGACATGAAGCGCCAGTCGCTCAACGTCACGCGCATGAATTTCCTCGGCGCGACGGTCGTCCCCGTCACCGCCGGGGCGGCCACCCTCAAGGAGGCCATCAACGAGGCGATGCGCGACTGGGTGACCAACGTGCGCTCGACCTTCTACATCCTGGGCAGCGCGCTCGGTTCGCACCCGTACCCGATGATGGTGCGCGATTTCCACCGGGTCATCGGCGAGGAAGCGCGCCGCCAGATGCTCGAACGCGAGGAGCGGTTGCCGGATTTGCTCATCGCGTGCGTCGGCGGCGGCAGCAACGCCATCGGGCTGTTCCATCCGTTTCTCAACGATGAGAACGTGCGGATGGTCGGCGTCGAGGCGGGCGGCGAAGGCACGGAAGAAGGCAAGAAACACGCCGCGCGTTTTTTCGGCGGTCGGTTGGGGGTGTTGCAAGGCACCAAGACTTTCCTGCTCGCCGACGCGGACGGGCAGATTCAGCTCACCCATTCCGTTTCCGCCGGATTGGATTACGCCGCCGTCGGTCCCGAGCACAGCCACCTGCGGGAAATCGGCCGTGCGGACTACGCGTACGCGACCGACGACGAGGCGCTGGCGGCCTTCCACGAACTCTCCCGCACCGAGGGCATTATCCCCGCCCTGGAATCCGCGCACGCCATCGCGCATGCCATCCGCGTCGCGCCGACGATGGGCAAGGACGAGATCATCCTCGTCAACTTGTCCGGCCGCGGCGACAAGGACGTGCAGCAGGTCGCCGACGGACAGGACGACGGCCACTGAAATGAATGCAGAATGCAGAATGCAG
>CAZZYS010000130.1:0-9550 GCA_964658285.1 uncultured Verrucomicrobiota bacterium | reverse complement strand
CTTCCGACTTCTGGACTTCCGCCTTCTGCATTCTGCATTCTGCATTCCTCCTGATGCACAGCATGACCGGCTACGGCAGCGGTCGCTCGACGACGGCCGACGGCGCACCGTGCGCGGTGGAAATCCAGAGCGTCAACCGCAAGCAGAGCGAGATCGTCGTCAACCTGCCGCGCGAACTCGCCAGCCTCGAACCCGCCGTCCGCGAGATCGTCAACGCGCGGATCGCCCGCGGCCGGCTGGTGGTCAACATTCTCCCCCAGCCCCGCCCCGGCTCCAACGCGAACGCCCCCGCCATCGACCGGGCGGCGGCGCGTTCGTACTACGACGCGATGGTCGCGCTGAAGGCAGAACTCGGCGCGGGCGGCGAGATCGGCATCGAGACGATCCTGCGCGCGCCGGGCGTCCTGCGCGCGGGCGAAGAGCCCCTCGACCCCGAAGCAACGTGGCCTTCCGTCGAAACGGCGCTCCGGCTGGCACTGGGCGAACTGATCGACATGCGCGCGCGCGAAGGCCAACACCTCGCCACCGACCTGCGCGGACGGTTGGAGGAAATGCGCGCGCGTCTCGCCGAGATCCGCCGCCGCCAACCCGACGCCACCGCGAACTACCGTCAGACCCTGCACGAACGTCTGCGCCGCGCGGGGCTGGAACTCCCCATCGACGACGACCGGCTCGCCAAGGAAATCGTGTTGTTCGCCGACCGTTGCGACATCTCCGAGGAGGTCACCCGGCTGGAAAGCCATTTCGACCAGTTCCTCGCGCTCCTGAAAAAGGACGAGCCCGTCGGCCGCACGATGGATTTCCTTTCCCAGGAAATGGCCCGCGAACTCAACACCCTCGGCGCAAAGGCCAACGATCTGGCCATCAACCAACTCGCCCTCGCGTGCAAAACCGAATTGGACAAAGTGCGCGAACAGGTCCAGAACATCGAATGAGTTCCGACGCCGCTCCCCCCGAGCCGCACAAAGTTTTCCGGCAGGGCATTCTCTTCGTCGTGTCGGCCCCTTCCGGCGCGGGCAAGACGACGCTTTGCAGCGCGTTACGTCAGACCCGGGATTTCGTTTATTCGGTCTCGTGCACGACGCGCACGCCGCGTCCGGGCGAGACGCACGGCGAGGATTATTATTTTCTGACGGAGGAACAATTCCGCGAGCAGGTGGCCGCCGGGGCTTTCCTCGAATACGCGGAGGTCCACGGCAATTACTACGGCACGCTGCGCGAGAACGTGCTGGTCTATCTGCGCCAGGGCGTGGACGTGCTCATCGACATCGACACCAAAGGCGCGACGACGATCCGCGCCAACACCGACCAGACGGTGTTGGACGCCCTGGCCGACGTGTTCATCATGCCGCCGAACCTGGAGGAACTCCGCCGCCGCCTGCTCAAGCGCGGCACCGAGACCGACACGCAGGTCGCCCGCCGGCTCGACAATGCCGCCAAGGAAATGGCGCGCTGGCGCGACTATCGTTACACGATCATCAGCGGCTCGGTCGAGGAAGACCTGGCCAAGTTCCGCGCGATCATGAAGGCCGAGCGTTATCTCAGCCGGCGGTTCGGCGAACTGGTTTTTTAGAGCATGGAAGCGCCCCCGGCGAGAGCGAAGTCCATCGTCCTGGGCGTCACGGGTTCCATCGCCGCGTACAAGGCTGCCGACATCGCCAGCCAGCTCACCAAACGCGGTCACGAGGTGCGCGCGGTGATGACGGCCGAGGCCCAGCATTTTATCACGCCGCTGACCTTGCAGACCCTTTCGCGGCAGCCGGTGGTGACGAATTTGTTCGACGAGAAAATCGGCTGGCAGCCCGGCCACATCGACCTCGCCGACAACGCCGATTTGCTCCTCATCGCGCCGGCCACCGCGCAGATCATCGCCGAACTCGCCGGGGGCTTTGCGAACCACGCGCTGTCGGCCATCGCCCTGGCCACGCGCGCACCCGTACTGGTTGCGCCCGCGATGAACGGCAAGATGTGGCTGCACCCGGCCACGCTCGATAATGTCGAGCGCCTGCGCGGCCGGGGGGTTCACTTCATCGGCCCGGAAGAGGGCCTGCTCGCCTGCGGTTACGAAGGCGTCGGCCGGCTCTGGCCCGTGGACGGGATCGTCGAGGCAGCCGAGCGGCTGTTGACGACCCCGAGCGTCGTGGAGGGGTAACGCGCGCCGGATCGCGTCGGCTGGCATTGCCCGCCAAGCCGAAGCGCCAAAGGCGCGGCTTCATAAAAGCCTGGGGCAACGTCCCAGGACAAGATGTCTCTCTGCCAAGCCCTGAAAGGGCGATTCGTCTCGACTTCGCCGCCGGAATGAGTCGCCCCTTCAGGGCCTGACGCTCCTGCATCCTTTTCCTTGGGCGTTGCCCCGGGCTTGCACTGAAGCCGCGCCTTTGGCGCTCCGGAAAGGCCGCGCGGCTACACATTCAATTAAAACTCGCTGGCCGTGATGTCGGTGATCAACGGTTGGCCGACCGGCGTGCGGAATTTCTTCACGATGGTCGCTGGGGCCGGCGAGGGCGTCGATTTATCGACCACGTACATCGTATAATCGCAGTACGTCTTGGTGAATTGCACGGTGGCATACCCGTATTCGTGACTGTTCAAATACTGCAGGTGCGGATTCACCGCGACCGAGCTTTGTTCCAGGCCGGTCTCGGCGTCGTTGCTCAACCCGAGCTGTTCCTGGAGGTTGGACGACGTGATGGCCGGCGTCATGTATTCGACGCCGATCACGTTGGCGAGGCTGCCCGCGACGTTCGAGTTGTTGCCGTTGCTGTAATCGACTTTCACATAGCTGGCGACATAGGTGTGCAGGTCTCCCGTGAGCACCACCAGATTTTGCACCGCGGCGTCGCGCAGGGCGGCATTGATCTGGCCGCGTTCGTAGGCGTACCCGTCCCACGAATCATTGTCCACGGTGGCGAACCCACCGAGAGGGATGGTTGCGGCGAGCAGTTGGGACAAGGCCGGGGGAAGGATGGCCAGCAGCGGGGCGGTCACCTGGATTTGCAAGGGAGACAGGAGCACTTCGTTGGCCCACGCCTTCCACAACGCGCCACTCCCGGTGACGCTGCTCACGAACGCCGTGCGCTGCGTGGCACCGAGCATCGTGCGCGTCGGGTCGTTTTGTCCGACGAGCGGCGGGCTGGACGGGGCGAGGTAACGCGCCCCGAAGCCGTCCGGCACGTTGGGCACGCTCTCGCCTTCGGGATGGGACGAACGGTACGTGCGCTCGTCGGTGAGGAAGAACTCGACGAGGGTGCCGAAGCGGAAGTTGCGGTAGATTTGCAGCCGCCCGAAGATGTCGGCCGACGATTGGTTGAAGGCCGCGCGCACCGCCGTGTACTCGAACCACGCCTGCTGGCTGTCGAGCTTGAGTTGGTGCAGCAACTGGGCCGAGGTGTAGGCCCCGCCGTCGTAGTTCTGCGGGCTGCTCGTGTAGGGATGATCCGGCGCACCCTGCGAGCCGTTCGGATACTCCGTGTCGGTGTAATCGTGGTACTGGTCGTTCGCCATCTCGTGGTCATCCCACATGATCATCCAGGTGAAGTTTTCCAACGTGTCACGCAGGCCGGGATCGCTGCGGTAGGTCTGGTAGAGGAAGCGGTAATCCGCCAGGCCCAGCGCCGCCGTGCTGGCGGGATTAGTGGGCAGGATGATGTTGCGGTCAGGGAAAGGCCCGCTCTGAAAGCTGGTGCCCCCGGTGGTCTCGTAGATGAAATCGCCGACGTGCAGCACGAAGTCGATGCTCGGGTCCGCCGCGATAAAGGCGTAAGCTCCGTAGTAGCCGTTCGTATAATCCTGGCAGTTGAGCACTGCGAACTTCAGACTGTTGACCGTCGCATCGTTCGCCTGGGGCAAGGTCCGCGCGCGTCCCGTCCGGCTGCTGATGTTCTGGTAGATGAAACGATAATAATAGATCGTGTTGGGCTGGAGGTGGCGGTCGAGGTCGATCCGCAACGTGTTATCCAGGGTCGCCGTGATCTGCCCGGCGGGGATGCTCACCTGAAGCTGGATCTGCGTGAACGCGGAGTCGAGAGCCACCTGAAGGGCGAGAAGGTCGGTGCCAGTGACCACGCCCGGTGCCAGGCGGGTCCAGAGGATCATCCCCGAGGGAGTCGGATCGCCCGAGGCGACGGACTGTGGGAACGTCGTGCCGGCGTTGTCCACCGCGCTCACGCGGAAGATGTTCTGCCTCAAACCAGGGACGGCGGCAGCTTCGGCCTCGTCAAAGGAGACCACCGTGTAGCTGGCCAGGAACCCCAGGCTGAGCAGGCGCAGGAATTCACGGCGGTTGGACCGGCCGCTGGCGACGCGGAGCGAATCGGCCCGGCGGTCAGAAACCGAGGACGGCGAGGGATCGAAATCAGATGGCATGGAATGGAGTGGTTGGTCGAGGATAGGTGGAAGGGAAGGCGTGGACTACGCCCGGCGACGAACGAAGACGGCGAACGCAACGGCCGCAGCGACACCGATCCCCGCCAGCGTGGAGGGTTCCGGCACGGGGGACGCAAAAGTGAGCGCGACGTTGTCGATCTGGAACAAACCCTGGGTGGTACCCGCGCCGAAGCCGTAGACCCGGTACTCGACCGGATTGCCGGAGGTGACATTGAGGGCGGTGGCGGCGGTCGTGAAAGTCGCGCCGATGGTGCCGGTCAGGAGATTGCTCGCGAACCCATCGAGGCTGGAGCGGACGGCAAAACGCGTCGGGCCGTCGTCGATCTGCGCGGCATCGAAATTGGCCACGTCCAGGGTAAGACCGTTCCAGCTCGTTCCTCCCACCGCGGGGGTGATGGTAAACGTGTAATACTCGGTGGAATCAAGGAGGGTTGAGGTCGTCCAGCCGTTGCTGTTCGTGTCGGGTGCCGGGTGGCCCGAGGTGTTGTCGTAGAACGTGATGTCGGCCGGATCGCGGATGAAGTTACTCCCGCTGACCCCTGCCGCCGTACTGGTCGGAGCGCCGGTCGTGCCGGAAAAAGTGTAGCTCACGACCGTCTGCAAAGTTTGCGCATGGACAGCGGATGGTGCCAACGCGAGCAGCAGTGGCGCGACGAACGTCCGGCAGAATTTGCGAGCGGAGAAGGGCGGCTTCATTCCCTTCAGGCTCCCCTTCCCCGGCCCGGGATGAAAACCATTTCGGGTCACGATTTCGTGACGCTCCGGACCGGCCTTCCGTGCCGCCGGACGGGCGGCCCACGGTCAGTGTTTGCGTTCGACCAGCAGCAGGGGCCAGACGCCGTCGCGCGCGTAGTTCAGCGGGTGGTCAGGCTGCAAGCGAGTGATCGTATATTCTTCCGGCCGCAGACGCAGGGACACCCACGAGGTGTGCGGCACTTCATGCACCAGAAAGGCCGGATGGGTGCGCAGGAATTCCTCGGCCTGGACGATATGATGGTGGAACAGTTCCCCGTAGTTGCGCCGGAGGGCGTCCAGAAGCTTGTATTCCACGGTGGCGTGCCGGGAATTATCCGGGTCGGTGGCCACGTCCCAATCGAGCAGGAAGTAATAGCGGTCCGACTGCGGCGAGTAGTGTTCGCGCGGCAGGAAGTCGTGCGAACGCAGACAAACAATAGGCAAATCCTCGTGGCCGAAGGCCGGGTCACTCTCTCCCGTCAGGGCACCGACGTCCGGCCCCGGTTCGGTGACCAGGGGGCCGAATTGCAAGGCGATGAAAACGATGAGGATCGCGCGGGTCCACCGACCGGATCGTCCTGCGATGGGCCGGAGCAGGCACGTCAGCAACCCGGCGAGGATGATGGCCCACCCGACGCTCACGCCGATGACGTAGCGCGCGAGAAAAAGAGGATTGGAAGGCACCACTCTCGAAAAGACCCAGAAGCCAAGCGGGAGGCAAATGAAAGCCCCGGCCACGAGCAGTTGGCGGCCTTGCCCGTCCTCGAAAAGCAGACCGGCGGAGGTGGGTTCGACCGCGCCGGCCATCACCGGAGGCCCGGCGGCTGCGCCCCGGCGGGAAACGAGCAACCCCCAGACGGCGAGAAACGCGAAGAGCAGGAACAAAGGGTAGAAGTCGCTGCCGCCGTAGAGGACCCCGGCGATGTCATGGAACTCCGGCACCGACACCCAACTATGGGGCTGGTTGAGATCAGCCTGTCGCAGGAGCTGACGCGCCCAGAGCAGGAGCGCCAGCCAGCCGACCGGATAGCTCAGCGCCACCCGCCAGCGCCAGCGCCGCAAAATCAGCCCGTCCCCCGCGCACACGGCCACCAGCAGCGCGGCACTGTAGAAGCCCCCGAGCGGATGGCAGAGCACAAGCGCCGCTTGCGCGAGGACATTGGTCACGAGCAGGGACGGGCCGGGTTTTTCCTCCTCCCCCAGCTTGACCGCGAGCAGGGTAGCCAGCGAGATCAGCGCCAGCAGCAGACCGTAGAAACGGACGTTGGAGTTCTCGAATCGGATGACGTGACTGGTGCCGAAAATCACCGCCAGGGAAATGGCGGCCGGCCAGAACGCGAAGGCGCGCCGCAACGTGCGCCACAGCACGCCGAACGCGATGCAGAAACACACGGAGGAAAACAGGCGCAGCGACAGGGCGCTCAGGGAAAACACCGCTGCCCACGGGCGCACCAGCAGATAGTAAAGCGGGGGCGCTCCGTCCGCCTGATCGCCCGAGGCGGCCAGCATGTGCGCGAGCGACGGGTCCTGGATCAGGTCGTAGGAATAAAGTTCGTCCACCCACATCGGCGTGTGGTGGCTGTGGACGGCGCATCCCACCAGCAGCATTAGCCAGCCCGCGCACAGGAAAAGCCAATCCGCCCGGTTCGTTGCGTTCGTGCTCATCGCTTCCTTGCTGGGAACATTGACGGTTCGACCCGTTTGTGCGAGCGCATTCGACGGGCGATCACGGTTGACCGCGCGGTACCATCACGCGGAACTTCCAACTCCCCTGCCATCCAAGGAGACGCATGTTTTCCCATTACCCCCTGTTCGGAAGTCGTGTCGCCGCGGTTTTTGCTCTCGGTCTGGCGGCGTGGTTCGCCGTGGTGCCCGCGCGCCCGGCGATGGCCGAGGGTTCGGATGCCTTCCGTCCGCCCGCCGTCCCGCTCGTGGTGTCCGACCCCATGCTGAGCATCTGGTCGCAAGCGGATCGATTAACGGACGACAACACGCGCCACTGGACGCGCCGTGAGCAGTCGCTCGTCAGCCTGATCCGCGTGGACGGCAAGACCTACCGGCTCATGGGCAAGCTGCCCCAAAACGCGCCCGCGCTGCCCCAGACCGGTCTGCGGGTGACGCCGACCCGCTCGATCTACGAATTTGAGGGGGCGGGAGTCCACGTCACGCTCGCATTCATGACGCCATCGCTGCCGTCCGACCTCGATGTGCTCACCCGCCCGGTCACCTACCTGACCTGGACGGTCCAGGCGCTGGACGGGGTGGATCATCCCGTGGAAATTTACGACAGCACCAGTTCCCAACTGGCCGTCAACGACACGAACCAGCCCGTCGAGTGGCAGCGCGAGACGATGGGGGCGCTGACGGCGTTGCGGGTGGGAGTCGCCGACCAGGTTCCGCTCGACCGGGCCGGGGACAACGCCCGCATCGACTGGGGCTACGCCTACGCGGTGGCCTCATCGACGGAAGCCAGGGCCGCCGCCGGCGCGAACGATGCGCTGATCGCCAGCTTCGCGGAGTCGGGCGCGCTGCCTTCATCGGACGACACCCGGATGCCCCGCCGGGCCGACGACGAGCAGCCCGTGCTGGCGTTCGTGTTCGACCTCGGCAAAATCGGCCCGGGCCCGGCGGTGTCGCGCCACCTGATGGTCGGCTACGACGAGGTCGAGATGATCAGATTCTTCGGCCAACCGCTGAAACCTTACTGGAGCCGCCACGGCATGAAGCCCGCCGAGCTGTTCCAACGGGCGGAGAAGGATTACCCGGCGCTGGTCCCGCGTTGCGAGGCATTCGACCGGGCGCTCATCGACGACGCGGTCAGGCTCGGCGGACCTGAGTACGGAAAAATCTGTGCGCTGGCCTACCGGCAATGTCTCGCCGGGCACGGCATTGCCGCCGACCGCAACGGCCAACCGCTCATGTTCACCAAGGAAAACTCGAGCAACGGCGACATCGCCACCGTGGACGTGATCTTCCCGGCCGATCCGCTGATGCTGCTCCTCAGCCCGACCCTGGCCAAGGCGACCCTCGTGCCCATCCTGGCCTACGCGGCGAGCGACCACTGGAAGTTCCCCCACGCGCCGCACGACCTGGGCACCTACCCCATCGCCCGCGGCAGGGACGACGGCGGCGAGTCGATGCCGGTGGAGGAAAGCGGCAACATGCTCATCCTCCTGGACGCGATCTCGCAGCTCGACGGCAACACGCACTTCGCCGATGCCTGGTGGCCCGAAGTAATGCAATGGGCGCAGTTTTTGGAGCGGTACGGCTTGGACCCGGGAAATCAGCTTTGCACGGACGATTTCATGGGGCACCTGGCCCACAACGCTAACCTCTCGGTTAAGGCCATCGTCGCACTCGCTGCCTTCGGGGACATGTGCCGGATCAAAGGCGACACCGCGACCGCCGCCCGCTACACCGAATTGGCCCGGAGCGATGCAGTTCACTGGACGCAGGGGGCCGCCGACGGTGACCACTACCGGCTGGCCTTCGACCTGCCCGGCACCTGGAGTCAGAAGTACAATCTGGTGTGGGACCGCATCTTGGGCTTGAACGTGTTTCCACCTGAAGTAGCGGCCAGGGAAGTGGCTTTCTACAAGACCCGTTTGCGACCCTACGGTCTCCCGTTGGACTCGCGCACCACGCTGACCAAAACGGACTGGACGCTATGGAGCGCCACGCTGGCCGACGAAAAGGCGGATTTTGAGATGCTCGTCGCGCCGATTGTCAACTATCTGGACCACGCCACGACCCGCTCACCCTTCGCCGATTCCTACAAGACGGATGACATCAAAAGCAACGGGATGCACGCCCGGCCGGTCATCGGCGGGGTGTTCATCAGGATGCTGGCCGACCGCGCGGTCTGGACCAAGTGGGCCGGCATGGACCAGACGCCGCCCGGTGTCTGGGCAGCTTTGCCACCGCGTCCCACGCTCAAGGAAGTCATTCCAACCGCGCAGCACGACCCGCAAAACTGGCGCTACACGACCGAAGCTCCGCCTGCCGAATGGACCAGGGCCGGCTTTGACGACAGCCAATGGCAGGTAGGATTGGCGGGCTTCGGCAACCGGGAAGCACACCACACCCCGTGGGCGACTTCGGACATTTGGATCCGCCGGCAGTGGTCGATTCCGCCGGGGGATTTCAAGCACTTGGCATTTTATGTCTTCCACGATGACGACGTTGAAATCTATCTCGACGGCGTTCTGGCAAGCAAGGAAAGCGGCTATATCGATCACTATGATCTCTTACCGGTTCGGCCCGAGTCGATGTCTCTGCTCAAGCCCGGCGCAACGGTGACCATCTGCGCGCACTGCCATCAAATCAAAAACGGCCAGGAAATCGACGTGGGCCTAGTCGATATAGCCGAACCGTAAAGCGTTTTTCGCTTGCTCGTAGTGGCGGGCGGCGGGCAAACACCCTTTCTCTG
>CAZZYS010000129.1:0-12035 GCA_964658285.1 uncultured Verrucomicrobiota bacterium | reverse complement strand
GGTCCGAGTCCCCCGCGCCGAACGCGGTCGCCACCATGCGCTGGCCCTTGCGCTCCCCCGTGACCACCAGCGGCCGGTCGAGCGAACGCACCGGGGCCGCGAACCGCCAGGGATTCGCGGCGTCGGCCGGCGTTTCCGGCAACACCCACGAACGCGCCCGCAAGATCGTCACGTCGCGCAACTGGAGCAGGTAAAGCAGGGGACTGCCGGCATCCACGTCCGTGATGGGCGGGTGTTCCAGCGCGGTTGAAGCTGTTGCGGCTGTTGACTCTTTGTTGACGCCGGAGCTTTCAACGAACGGCGCCTGACCCAGGAACAGGAAGTTGCCTTTCGGCATCGTGTCGAATGTCACCCCGTCCGGCAAGAATGTGTCCAGCACCACGGCGTCGAACCCGGCGGCCTGCGCCGTTTGGAACGCTCCGGGTTCCAGTTGGTCGAACTGCACCCGGTCGTCGGCCTTGAGCAGGCTTTCGAGGAACCAGTTGCCCTTGGTCACGAGCAACACACGCAAGGGTCGGGGCGGGGGAACGACGGCGTAGGCGTCGTCGTCGGGCGAGTAGGCGTCGGCGGATTTGCTTTCCACGGCCGGCAGGTCGAGATGCGCCGTCAACCAGCCGCGCGGATTGGCAATGCGCGTGCGGGCACCCAGCGCCGGGTAAATGTCGGCGCGGCGTTCGCCCGGCGCGAGGTCGAAGGGTTTCACGTCGAGCAACTCGCCCTCGAAATCTAACTCCACGCTGCCCGTCTGCCGCCGGGTGCCGAAATTCTCGACTTCCACGAGCACCTCATCGGTCTCGGGGCTGTTGGGCAAGGGCCGGGCGGTCAGGCGCGTGATGCCGACGTTTTCGCGCGGGGGTTCGCTGGCGGCGGGGATGAGGCGCGTCTCGATCTGCACGGGTGACTCGCGCGTGGGTTGGGGAGAGTCCAAGGGATGGTCCGTGACGACGACCACCCGTTTGCCGCCTGCCCGTGCCGCGAGCAAGTCCACCGCGAGGCGCACGGAGTCCTCGATGCGTCCGCCCGCGTCGGCGGCGTGAACGTCTTCCAGCCCGGCGAGGAGCGGGCGTTCCTCGCCCGTCAGGCCGACGACCACGCGCGGCGCGCTCTCCGCCGCGAGCAATGCGACCGGCTGACGCGGCGACGCGCGGTTGAGGTAACTCTCCGCGATGCGCCGGGCCTGCGCGAAACGCGTCCCGCCGTCCGCCGTGCGCGCCTGCATCCGCGCGCGGGCGTCGAGCACGACCACCGTCGAAAGCCCCGCCTCCGCGCCGCGAAACGAGGCGAGTTCCGGCCGCGCGAGGGCGGACAGCAGTAACCCGAAGATGAGCAACTGCAACAGCAGTGAAAGAATCTGCCGCAGCCTTTGAAACAACGCCCGCCGACGGTTGTCCGCCGTCACGCGCTGCCAGAACATGAGCGTCGATACACTCGCGGGTTGCCTGCGCAGCTTGAGCAGGTACAGCACGACGATCAACGGCACCAGCGCCGCGAACGCGAGGGCGAGCGGGTTGAGGAGGGTCACGGATTAAAAAGGGTCGTTGGCAAGACTAACGTCCAGCAACTCCGCGCCGTGTGGAGCAACGTGGACGGTCGTCTTTTGCTTGTTGCCTTTTACGATGCCGAGCGAATTTTGCCGCCAGAGATCGCGTACCGCCCAGAGTCGATGTTCTCCAAATTCAGGCATGTTGCCGGCTTCTATGGCAAGATCGACCATCGACACAGTCATATCGGTTGGCATCTCACCTCGATTAAACAGTGCGACTGCGACATGGCCGTGCTTCAATCGCTTGACCCACACTTCCGTCATACCCTCTGCCTTGACCCGATGGCCCTGTTCCCCACGCGCATCCTGATTCACCGCGAGCACCTCGTCGTTAGAAAACAGGCTCACCGTGAACGGGTCCATCTTGCTCATGTCGCAGCCGATGAGCAGCGGCGCGTTCAACATACACCACAACGTCATGTGCGTGTAACACTCGTCCGGCGTGAGGCCCTTGTTGCCGATTTCCAACATGTCGGGATCGTTCCAGTGTCCGGGGTCGGCAAACTTCGCCAGTCGATCCTGATCGAAGCCGATGCCGCTCATGCTTTTCCAGTTGGCACTAATGTCGCCGGTCGTCCGCCAGCAGTTGCCGCCGAGCGACGCGGCCCATTCCCAGACGCTGGCGTTGCCGTACTGGCAAAAGCTGTAGACGATGTCGCGCGGCACCTTGGCGAGCGACTGGCCGAAGACCCGGTAAGGGGTTTGCTGTTCCTCGAAGGCAAACGCCGTCAGCCGGGCGGAGTCGAGCGGCAGCAGGAGATCGTGGATTTCTTTGCCAATGTCCTTCAACATTGCGTCTTGTTCCGCGCCGCGCTGTTTGATCCGCTGGAGTTCGTCCCGGCGCTTGTTCAAATCCGCGTAGGCCGCGCGCTTGTCTTCCGGCAGCAGCGCGGCGGTGCGTTCGCGCACGCGGCCGGGGATCACGCCGCCGTACGAACACAGGTCGTATTTGACGTAATCCACGCCCCAGTCCGCGTACGTGCGCGCGTCCTGATCCTCGTGCCCGTAGCTGCCCGCAAAACCCGCGCAGGTCTTCGGTCCGGGCGAACTATAAACGCCGAACTTCAAGCCCTTCGCATGAATATAGTCGGCCAGCGCCTTCATGTCGGGGAACTTCGCGTTGCCGTGAATGTTTCCTTCCGCGTCGCGTTCGCCCTGCCAGCAATCGTCGATGTTCACATAAGTCCAGCCGTGGTCGATCAACCCGCTGTTGACCATCGCGTCGGCGGCGTCGCGCACGTCCTTTTCGGTGACACGGTTGGCGAAATGATTCCAACTGTTCCAACCCAGCGGCGGCGTCAGGCAGATCGTATCGCCGATGACGAGGTTGACCGTGGCCTTGTCACTCCCGCGGGCGTTGGTGGCGGTGAACTCGACGGGATGGGCGCCGCGTTCGGTCGCCGCGCCGGTGACATTACCCGTCGCCGGGTCGAGCGTCAGCCCGGCGGGTAGTCCCTTGGCGGCGAAGGTCACCGGCCGTTCGCCCGTGACCGGCAGATGGTAGAAAAACGGGTGGGTCGGCCGCGCGCCGTAGACGCGCGGGCCGTTGATGCGCGGCGTCGGCGGGGTGGGAGGCGTGCGGATTTCGGGGGTGGGCGTCGGATCAGCGGCAAACGCGGCAAGCGGCGAAAGCACGGACAGCACGGCGAAAAACAGGAAGCGGGCGGCAATCATCATAAGAGGGGAAGCGACGGAAACTTTAGCCACAAAAAGCACAAAAAACACAAAAAGGAATTAGCTGGTTTCTGCTTCTGCCCCTTTGTGTTCTTTGTGCCTTTTGTGGCTAAATCTTCGTGGAGAAGCTGTTCCCGGGGTTGACGGCAGCGTTCACGCGACCAACCCCCCGCCGCTGCGCAGCATTCGCAGCACGAAATCCTCGAAACCCACGTCCGTCGTCGCGCGGCGGTAGCCGATCTGGCGTTGACGGCAGAAAGTTTCCAGACCGTTCAGAAAGCCCGTGACCTCGCGTTCGTAGGTCCGCAGCAGACCCTCGTTGGCGGTCACCTCGTACGCCTGACCCGTCTCGGAGTCGGTCAGACGCAGGTCGCCCCGCAGACGCGGGTTCAGTTCCGCCGGATCGAGCAACTGCATGAGCTGGATTTCAAATCGCTGGTACAACAGATAGGACAGCGCCTCCTCGTACCCGCGCGGGTCAAAAAAATCGCTCAGGATCAGCGCCAAGCCGCGCCGTTTCGTCTTTTGCCCGAACGCGCGCAGGCTGCGGGCGAGGTTCGTCTGGCCGGATTCGTCGGGCAGGCGGTCGAGGTATTGCAACGCGCGATGGAAATGGCTCTTCCCGCGTCCGAGACCGAGATCGCCGCCGAGATTCTCGGAAAAATAGTGGACGTTGACGCGGTCGAGGTTGGCCAGGCCGATGTACGCCAGCGCGCCCGCGATCCGTCGGGCGAGATCAAGCTTGGAAAGGCGCGGCGGCGCGTCGTCGGTGGTCCAGCGCATCGACGCGCTCGCGTCCACGAGCAGGTAGACGTGGAGGTCTTCCTCTTCCTCGAAGAGCTTGAGGAAGAGTTTGTCCGACCGGCCGTAGATGTTCCAATCGACCGAGCGCAGATCGTCGCCGGAAGTGTAGTTGCGGTAGTCGGCGAACTCCAGGCTGGAGCCGAGCTTGTGCGAACGGCGTTCGGCGCGGCTCTGGCCGGCGTGAGCGCGGCGCGAGAGGAGGTGCAGGCGTTCGAGCTTGGCGAGAAAGGCGGAGTCGAAGAACACCGGTCGGGATGAGGATGAGTGGAAGGAATGCGCGGCGTGGGGGCGGGCGGCATTTTAACACAGAGACACGGAGACACGGAGACCAGAGGAGGGCGGAAAAGGGGGAAGTGACGAAGGGGGGAGAAACAAGGGATTCGGCCGGGTTCTTATCCTTTGTCTTTTTGTCCTTTCTCCTTCCGGTCTCCGTGCCTCCGTGTCTCTGTGTTAAAGTGCCGCTCCGATTTACCTGAAGCGGATCATCTCGGCTTCTCGTAGACGATCACGTGCTGCTGCGGCAGGTCGTCCACGGTTTCCAGCCAGCGCAGACCGGCGGCTTCCATTTCCTTGCGCCCCTGGGCGACGGTCATCTTGTGGTGCGGGAGAATCTGGACCGTCGAATCCTCGCCCCGGTACTCGACCTGATACACCCGGCCGCCGGGTTTGAGTTCGCGCAAAACCGCCGTCATCATCTCGTAGGGATGGTCCCACTCGTGGTAGGTGTCCACGAGCAGCACGGCGTCCACGCCGCCGGCGGGTAGCTTGGGATCGGTCGTCGTGCCCAGGATCGTCTCCACGTTGGCGGCGCGGGTGGCGGCTTTCTTGCGTTCGACGATCTTGAGCATCTCCTCGTCGATATCCTCGGCGATGACCCGGCCGCGGGGCACCAACGGCCGGAGCAGGAACGTGAAATACCCGCTGCCCGCGCCGATGTCGGCCACAACCGCGTCGGGCGCGAGGCGGGTGCGCAGGTCGTCCATGAGTTTGTCGGTGCGTTCCTCGCCCAGGCGCGACGAACGGTCCAGCCAGCCGGCCCCCTGGTGGCCCATCACCTGGGCGATCTCGCGGCCCATGTAGACCTTGCCGATGCCGTCGTGGCTGGCGGGGACCTCGGTGTAGGCGGGGGCGGGGGAAGCTTCCTGACCGGCAGCGGCGAAGACTGCGGCAGCGAGGAAAATCGAGCAGACGACCCAGCGGCGGACGGGCAGGGGAGGGATGCGCATGAAGGAGAAGATACGTTAGCGCGGAGACGCTTTCTTCGCATTGTCCGAACGGGCCGGATGCGGTTATAATGAGCGTCCCGATGATCGCTCTCCGCTCCGACTACGACCCCGACGACTGTACCAGCCTCGTCGCGCAGGTCAAAGAGATGTTCGCGCCCGGCGGGACGCTCGGACAGGCGAAAAACTTCGAGTTCCGCCCCGAGCAGCAACAGATGGGCGTGGCCGTCGCGCGGGCGCTCTGCGACGAACGCCACCTCGTCGTCGAGGCGGGCACCGGCGTCGGTAAATCCCTCGCTTACCTCGCCCCGGCGGTGATGTACGCGCTGGAACACGAAAAGAAAGCGGTCATCTCCACGCACACGATCAATTTGCAGGAACAACTCATTTACAAGGACATCCCCATCCTGCAAAAACTGCTGGACGTGGAGTTCGAGGCGGCGCTGTTCAAGGGGCGGCAAAATTACCTCTGCCCGCGACGGCTCAAGCGCGCGTTGCAACAGGCCACCGAGTTGTTCACCGGTCCCGAGCAATCGGCGCTGGAGCAGATTCATTACTGGAGCCAGCGGACGGAGGACGGTTCGCTCTCCGACCTGCCGCGCGAACCGGAGCACAACGTCTGGCAGCAGGTGTGCAGCGAGGCGCACGTCTGCACGCCGAAGACGTGCGGACCCGATAGCGGATGTTTCTACCAGGCCGCCCGGCGCAAGGTGCAGGCGGCCAACGTCGTGGTGCTCAACCACGCGCTGTTTTTCGTGCTGCTCGGCAGCGCGATGGCCGAGCAGCAAAACGCCGAGGTCCACGCGGCGGCGGACGTGGAGAACGAGGAGTCCGACGGCGGCGAGGCGGCGAGCGGGTATCTTTTCGAGAACGATTTCGTGATCTTCGACGAGGCGCACACCGTCGAGGCCACGGCGGCGCGGCAAATCGGCCTCGGGGTGTCGCAGTACGGGCTGCGCGCGGCATTGCAGCGGCTCTACCATCCGCGCACGAAGAAGGGGCTGTGGACGGTGTTGCGCAACGCGGAAGGCGTGCGGACGACGAGCGAGCTGCTGGAGGAGATGGAGCTGTTTTTCCAGGAAGTGGACCGGCACGTGGAGTTCAAGCGCGGCGGGCGGGAATGCCGCGTGCGCGAACCCGACCTCGTGCACGACACCATCGGCCCCGCGCTGGACCGGTTGTGCGGATTGGTCGGCGAGGCGTCGGTGCGGATCACGGACGACGACATCACGCGTGCGGAGTTGGCCGACCTCGGACGGCGGCTGGAATCGGCGCGGCAGGGGATCGGGACGTTCATCGACCAGAGCGCGGACAACCACGTTTATTGGGTCGAGCGGACGGGCAAGACCGAGAGCAACCTGTCGCTCAACGCCGCGCCCATCGACCTGTCGGAGATTCTTTCCAAGATGCTGTTTCGCCCGGAAGGCAGCGTCGTGATGACGAGCGCGACGTTATCGGTGGGCGGCCCGGAAATGGGATATTTCCGGCAACGGGTCGGCGCGATGGGCGCGGGGATCGACGCGGTGCAAATAGGAAGTCCTTTCGACTACGAGAAACAGATGAAACTGTATCTGACCCCGAAGATGCCCGAGACGCCGCGCGATGCGGGGTACGAAGAGGCGCTCGCCAAATGGATCGAGCATTTCACGAAGCAGACGAAGGGACGGGCGTTCGTGTTGTTCACGAATTACAAGATGATGCAGGCGACGGCGCAGCGGATGCGGGATTTTTTTAACAAACAGGACTGGCCGCTGCTCGTGCAGGGCGAGGGGCTTTCGCGGCGGAAGATGCTGGAGACGTTCAAGACGCAGGGCGGCAGCGTGTTGTTCGGCACGGAGAGTTTTTGGAGCGGCGTCGATGTGCCGGGCGAGGCGCTGAGCAACGTCATCATCACGCAGTTGCCCTTCGCGCCGCCGGACAGCCCGGCGACGGAGGCGCGGTGCGAACTCATCAAGGAACGCGGCGGCGATCCGTTCAGCGAATACTCGCTGCCGGAGGCGATCTTGAAGCTGCGGCAGGGCGTCGGGCGGCTCGTGCGGACCAAGAGCGACAAGGGCATCGTCGCCATCCTCGACAGCCGCGTGGTGCGGAAACCGTACGGGCGGGCGTTCCTGGCGGCGCTGCCGAAGTGCCCGGTGGAAGCGGTGACGTGAGGGTCAGACCGGCGGACGTTGCTGGAGCAGGTCGCGGATTTCCGTCAGGAGCTTTTCTTCCGGCGTGGGGATATGCTCGGGCTCGGGGGCGGCGGCCTGCTTGCGCTTGAGGCGGTTGATGGCCTGAACCATCAGGAACACCGCGAGCGCGACGATGAGGAAATCCAGCGTGGTTTGCAGGAAATTGCCGTAGTTGATCGTCACGGGCGGTTTCGTCGGATCGGGCGAGCCACCGAGCACCAATTTGAGATCGGTGAAGTTGACACGCCCCATCACGAGGCCGATGGGCGGCATCACCATGTCGGCCACGAACGAACTGACGATCTTGCCGAAAGCCGCGCCCATGATGACGCCGACCGCGAGGTCCACCACGTTGCCCCGGCTGATGAACTCCTTGAATTCCTTGAAGATACCCATGCGCGCGACATTACACGGAAACGCGGGATGCAAAACACAATTTTCCGTCACGGAGACGGGAGCGAATCAGCGTCCTGGTTGACCGAGTATCCGTTCTTTGCTTCGAGATGAACACACGGTCCCCCGCGGGCGAAACGATCTTTCTGGCCAGCGGTTTCGCGGCCAAGTACCGGCTCGGCGGCGGGAATTTCTCCGTGCCTCTCCAGTGGGCGCTCGCCCTCCAACGCCTCGGGCGCGACTTCGTCTGGCTGGAAATTTTGCCCGCTTCCAGAGACGCCGCGCAGGACCGCGCCTGCATTCGTTCCTTCCGCGAACGCCTCCGCCAGCACGGCCTGGAAAACCACTATTGCCTGCTCCACCAGCGGCCGGCCGCCGACGCGCAGGACCTCGACGCCATGCGGGTGCTCGGCAGGAGCCGCCGGGAATTGGAAGATCGTCTCGCGGGTCCGAACACGCTCTTGAACCTGAGCTACTCGGTCCATCCGCCGTTTTTGCTGCGCTTTGAAAAACGCCTGCTGTGCGACCTCGACCCGAGCGAATTCGCCTACTGGATGAGCCGCATGGAGATGGGGCAGTCCACCCACCACGAGTTCTGGAGCATCGGGCTGAACTACGGCGCGCCCGATTGCCAGATGCCCACGAATGGGTTGACGTGGAAAACGTTTCACCCGCTCGTGGACACGGTGCTCAACCAGCCCCGGCCCCGGCCGCCGCGGGGGGCGTTCACAACCATCGGCCAGTGGTATTGGCACAATAATTTGGAGTTCGACGGCGAGACGCCCGACCTGTCGAAGCGGGCGAAGTTCCAGCCGTTCCTGACCCTGCCCCGGCTCGTGCCGGGAGCGCGGATGGAACTGGCCGTCAACCTCGGCGCGGACAACGTGGCCGAACGCACCCGGCTCGAAGCCCTCGGCTGGCAACTCAAGGACCCGCACGCCGTGGCGTCGTCCCCGGCGGTGTACCGGCGTTACCTGCGCGGGGCGCTGGCGGAGTTCACCGCGATCAAAGGGGTGGACGTGCGGTGGCGGACGGGTTGGATCAGCGACCGGGCGGCGGCGTTTTTGGCGACGGGACGGCCGGTCATCACGGAGGACGCAGGGGCGGGTCGGTTCTTGCCGGAGGAGAGCGGTTTCATGGAAATCCGCACGTTGGAACAGGCGCGCGAGGCGGTCGAGCGGACGTTGCGCGACTGGCCGGCGCTTTCGAGACAGGCCCGGGCGTGCGCGGAGGAGTGTTTCGAGGGCGCGCGGACGCTGCGGCGCATCCTCGGGTGACGCGCGCCACGGCTTACGCTTCCCGCGCGTCGTGGTCCGCCTCGTCCCCGGACCCTTCGCCGTTCGCGGACTCGGGTTCCTCGCCGATTTCCTCCTCGATGCTCCGCCGCCAGCTCAACGACAGCCACGGCCGCAGGAAGCCGTACATCAGGTAACTCAGGAAAATGACCGCCGGCATCCATTGGTAAAAGAGCGCCGTCAGCACGATCAGCCCGAAGATCACCAACAACGCCGGCAGGGTGCGTTGCGTGCGCCAGTTGATCGCCTTGAAGCTCGGATAGCGAAACTGGCTGAACATCATGTACGACAGGAACAACAGCAGCGGCGGCAGCGCAAATTTCCACGCCCCCAGCGTCCGCCGTCCCTCGTCGAACCACAGCAGCAGCTCGGTCAGGGACGCGATCACTCCCGCCGCTGCCGGGATCGGGATGCCCTTGAACGGTTTGCCTTTCTCCGCCGGCGTGGCCTGCGCCCCGTGGTCGGCGTCCGAGGACGCGGCGATGCAGTTGAACCGCGCCAGCCGCAAGGCCCCGCACGCGAGGTACAAAAACGCGATGAGCAGCCCCGGGCGCGGGAACTCGAAGAGCACGATCTTGTACACGAGCAGCGCCGGCGCGATGCCGAAACTGACGATGTCCGCCAGCGAATCGAACTCCCGCCCGAACGGGCTGTCCGTCCCGCCCAACCGCGCCAACCGTCCGTCGAGCACGTCGAAGACACAGGCGGCCAGAATAAACCAGATGGCGGCGTGGAACTGGTCGATGGCCCCCGGATTCCAGACCGCCTCGCCCAGCCGGCCCTCGGCGGCGTTATTCGTCTGCGCGGGCAGGGCAATCAGGGTGCCCGTGATGATCTTGAGCGTGGCCGCGAACCCGCAAAACAGGTTGCCCGCCGTCATCAGGTTGGGCAGCAGGTAAATTTTCGGATCGTAAGGGTCCGGCTGGCGGCGGGGGAGGAAGACCGGGGTTTTCATCGGGTCGGAACGCGCGGATGGGAATGTGGGGGATGCCGATTCCTCCTGCGCCGGCGTCCCATCCCTCTTTCTAACCTGCCGTCCGCAAACGCGCAATGACCGTCAATCCTCCCTGCACGCGGTCGCCGATCTTGACGGTGATCTCCGCGTCGAGCGGCAGGTAGACCTCCGTGCGCGAGCCGAAACGGATCATGCCGAAGCGTTCGCCGCGCGCGACGGTCTGGCCGACCTGCGCCCAGGCGACGATGCGCCGCGCGATGGCCCCGGTGATCTGGCGCACCACCACGACCGCGTCGCGGCTGTCGCTGGTTTTGTGGTCGATGGCCCAGGTGCGGCATTCGTTGAGCCGGGAAGCGTCGGGGTGGCGGGCGTCGAGCATTTTGCCGACGCGGCGTTCGGTGTAGGTGACGGTCCCGGCGACGGGGGCGCGGTTGGTGTGCACGTCGAAGACCGACAGGAAGATGGCCACGCGCTTCATGGTGGCCTTGACGACCTCCGGTTCCTCGATCTCGATGATCTCGGCGATCACGCCGTCGGCGGCGGCGACGACGACATCGGGGTCCGTGGGCGTGACGCGTTCCGGGTCACGGAAGAAGTAGAAGACGTAGAGGAAAAACAACAGCCACACCGTCGACGCCCAGGGGGTCAGGGCCGGGGCGAGGAAGGAAGTGGCCGTCGCGGTAATCGCCGAAAACAGGATGACGGCGACGAAAATCCAACGAGCTTCGTAAATGGTTTGCCAGCGCATGGGGTCGGCAACCTAGCCAAGGAATGGGCCGGGGGCAAATGGATGGCGTTGGACGCTTCCATGAGCCACTCTCCGCCCGGCGGGGCGAGTGGTCAGGCGGGTGACGATGCCTGCACCCCGTCGAGTGCCAGGCCGCTGAGCAAGAGTGCCGGAAGGATGAACTCACGGTCATCGTCGGTGTACATGCTCACCCGTCCACCGCTGGGGTAGACATGCGCGTGGTCCGGCGTGGGAATGCGATACTCTCGTCCATCCGCCACGTGGACGGTAAAAGGAATGAAAGGCTGGGCGTTGAGGTGCAGACGAATATCGGAAGTCATGCGCAAGAGAGCATACCGCTGGCGTGGCAGGCAGGCAAGCAGGTGCTCCGTGGACTTCCGAGCTCCACTCAGCGGCAGGGACTTCGGGGAAGGGCTGATTGCGTCAGGGTTCCAGGCGCGCCTGGAAGTTTTGCAGGCAGATCGTGATGGCGCGATTATCGCCGGGCGGTTTGATCCCTTCCTTGCGGCTGCGCAACGAGAGACGATGGGTGCCTGCGGCAACGGGGATGCGCACGGGATATTCCTGCCAGTCGGGTCCCAATACTTTGACGGGTTGGACACTCTTGTCGTCCATGAACAATTCCCCTGCGTTGTCCGCGACGAGGGAGCGAATCTGTCCGTGGATGACCAGCGTGCCGGCGTGCTTGGCCACCACTTCGATGACGCCCGTGGCACCCATCCAGCGAAAAGGTCCGACGGGCGTCGTCTCCTCGGCGAACCAACCGTCACCGAACTTCGCGGTCACCGCCGCCCCCGCCTCGTCGGCGCTGCGATTTTGACCCGGTGAAGGGCTGCCTTGCGCGGAAAGTTTCAACGGCAACGCACCGAGGACGGCGAGCAGGGCAAAAGAAACGATGCCGATCCTCCGATGGGTCGGTGCGGGCCGGGGAAAGCTGGGGATTTTCATGGGACACACTATCGCGCAAACCGGCAGCGGTCGCCAGAGCGTTTGAATCGAAGGGACAGCCGCGTGGCCCTTCGGGAGCGCCGAAGGAGTGGCCACGCGGCCCTTCCGGAGCGCCAAGGGCGCGGCCTCATACGAGCCTGGGGCAACGCCCCAGGTCCAGGCGTCCCTCCGGCCTAGCCCTGTAGGGGCGATTCATTCCGTTGGCGAGTCGAGATGAGTCGCCCCTTCAGGGCTTGGCGCTCCCCTGCATTCTTTCCTAGGGCGTTGCCCTAGGCTCG
>CAZZYS010000128.1:0-12117 GCA_964658285.1 uncultured Verrucomicrobiota bacterium | reverse complement strand
TGCGGCGAATGGCGCGGGTCGGTATCCTCCTCTCCCTTGGAACCATCGTCTCCACCCGAAGCCTCCACGCCGATGATGCGCCAGTACCAGCGCATCCGCCGCGAACTGCCCGCCGACGTGATCCTGCTCTTCCGGCTAGGGGATTTTTACGAGATGTTCAACGACGACGCGAAGGAGGCCAGCGCCCTCCTCAACGTCACGCTCACCAAACGGCAGGAAACGCCCATGTGCGGCGTGCCGTTCCACGCGGCGGACCACTACATCGGCAAGCTGGTCAAGGCGGGTAAACGCGTGGCCATCTGCGAGCAACGGGGCGAGGTGCTCCCGGGCAAACTCGTCGAACGCGAGGTCACGCAAATCATCAGCGCGGGCACCGTCACCGACGCGCGCCTGCTCGACGCGAACCGCAACCATTACCTCGCCGCCGCCTTTCGCAAAAAGGACGTATACGGGTTCGCCTACCTGGACCTGACCACCGGGGAGTTCCGCGTCACGGAACTGGCCAGTCCGGCGGCGTTGTTGGATGAACTGGGCCGCGTCGCCCCGGCGGAATTTCTCATCAGCGACGACCCGGCGCAGGCGGCGGCTTTCGCGGAGTTCGCCGGGACGCAGGCGTACGATGCCCACGCGTTCCTGTGCGAACAGGCGGACCACGCGCTGCGGGAACACTTCGGGGTGCAATCGCTCGACGGCTTCGGCTGCGCGACGATGTCGCAGGCGGTCGCGGCGGCGGGGGCGATCTTCCATTACCTGCGCTACGCGATGCGCCGGCCGCTGGATCACGTCACGTCGCTGCGGACCTACCGGCCGGAGGGTTTCCTCGTCCTGGACAACGTGTCGCAGACCCACCTTGAAATCGTCCGCGCGCGCAGCGAGGGCGGCACGAGCCTGCTTGGGGCGCTCGACCGCACCGTCACGCCGCTCGGTGCGCGCCAACTGCGCCAGTGGTTGCTGTTTCCCTTGCGCGATGTCGCGGCGCTGGAAGCCCGGCAGGACTTCATCGCCGGCCTGCTCGCCGCGCCCGATGGGCTGCGCCGGTTGCGCGAAACCCTGCGCGACGTGCGCGACCTCGAACGCACCGTCGGCCGGCTCAGCCAGGCGGCCGGCAGTGCGCGCGACCTCCAGGCGCTCGGGGCGTCGCTCGCGGTGGTGCCGTCCCTCCAGGACCTCCTGTCGGAGTGGCCCGCCACCGACCTCTCCCGCCGCCTCGCTTCCCGGCTGCACCCGTTGCCGGAACTCTCCGCTCGCCTCGCCGCCGCCGTGGCCGACGAACCGCCCCTGTCCATCAAGGAAGGCGGCATGATCCGCGACGGCTTCCACGCCGACCTCGACGAACTCCGCCGCGCCTCCACCGAGGGCAAGGAATGGATCGCTGCCCTCCAGGAACGCGAGATCGCGCGCACGGGCATCCGTTCGCTCAAGATCCGCTACAACTCGGTGTTCGGTTACTACATCGAGGTCACCAAGAGCAACCTCGCGCAGGTGCCCGACGACTACCGCCGCAAGCAAACCACGGCGGGTGGCGAACGTTTCTTCACCCCGGAACTCAAGGAAGTCGAAAACCGCATCCTCGGCGCGGAGGAACGCGCGCACGCGCTGGAGGGCCAGCTTTTCCTCGAACTGCGCGCGGAGGTGCTCCAGGAGGCCGCCTCGCTCCAGCGGACCGCCGCCTCGGTCGCGGCCCTCGACGCCCTCGGTTCGCTGGCCGAGACGGCGCGCCAGTTCAACTACTGCCGCCCCCGCCTGCGCGAGCCGGGGGCCATCCACATCCGCGGCGGGCGTCACCCGGTGCTCGACCAGCAGATCGCCGGGGAGAAATTCGTGCCCAACGACGTGGCGCTCGACGGCGCGACGCAGCGGCTCATCATCCTGACCGGCCCGAACATGGCGGGCAAATCGACCTACCTGCGCCAGACCGCGCTCCTCGTGCTCATGGCGCAGGCCGGCAGCTACGTGCCCGCCGAGGAGGCCGAGATCGGGCTAGTAGACCGGATCTTCACCCGCGTGGGGGCCAACGATGATCTTGCCCGCGGCCAAAGCACGTTCCTCGTCGAAATGAACGAGACCGCGAACATCGTTCACCACGCGACCGCACAGAGTCTCGTAATCCTGGACGAGGTCGGCCGCGGCACTTCCACGTATGACGGGCTTTCCATCGCCTGGAGCGTGGCCGAATACTTCCACGACCGGGTGGGCGCACTGACCCTGTTTGCCACGCACTACCATGAGCTGACCGAGATGGCCCACACGCACCCGGCGGCGAAGAATTTCACTGTCGCCGTGCGCGAGTGGAATGAGGAAATCGTGTTTTTGCATCGGATAATCGAAGGCGCGGCGGACCGCAGCTACGGGATTCAGGTGGCGCGGCTGGCGGGGTTGCCGGCCGGGGTCATCGACCGGGCGAAGGAAATCCTCGGCCGGCTGGAGGCAGGCGGCTCGAAGGCGGAGGTGTTCCGCGCGCCGACGAGCGTGAAAGCGCGCCGGCCCCGGGCGAGGGCGGAAGGCGAAAACGCGCCGAGCTTCGGGTGGTTCGCCGAGGGCGCACCGGCCGACCAAACCGTCTGATTTTCCGCTATTTTCGACGGCGCGGCCCTCCTTCCCGCCAATCCATTCGGTCTGTTTAACAAGATTACAACCTCCTTGTCCACAACTATTTAATCTGTAGGGGTTCTCACCGATAAGTGCGTGGTGGAAACCAGCGCGTTCGGCAGAAGCAACGCCGTGAGGGGGAAGGTTGGTAGCAAAGTTTTGTCGGCTTATGTCCGGCGCGGGTACGGGCAAGCGTTAATGGGCTCGATGTGCACCAGCGCGTCGGCCACGCGCGCTTCGGCCGTGCGGATGGCGTCCTTGACGTGGTGGGCGATGGCGTGACCATCGGCGACGGAGATCGTGCCGTCCACGCCGATGTGCAGATCGACGTAAAACTCCAACCCCATCTTGCGCACGCGGCATTTCTCCACCTCCGCCACCCCGGCCACGCCGGCCGCCGCCTGCCGGATGCGTTGCGCGATCTCCGGGGAGGGCGCGGTGTCCATGATCTCGGCGACGGCGGGCACGAAGAGCTTGTACCCGTTGAATCCGATGATCGCGCAGGCAAATAACGCCGCCCAGGCGTCGGCGCGTTCCCAGCCGGGGCCGCCGATCCGCGCGATGAGGATGCCCAGCAGCGCCGCCACCGACGTGATGGCGTCCGAGCGGTGGTGCCAGGCGTCGGTGCGGACGGCGTTGCTGCCGATCTCCTCGCCGACGGCGAAGACGCGGCGGAACAGGCTTTCCTTGATGATGATGACCGCGGCCAGCACGATCAGCCCGAGGGCCGAAGGCATCTGATGGCTCGGGGAGCGGATCTCCCGCACGCTCAGGACGGCCAGGAAGAGCGCCGCCCCGCTCAGGGCGGTGGAAACGACCAGCGCGCTGATGGGCTCGGCCTTGCCGTGGCCATACGGATGGTCGGGGTCGGGCTGCTTGGCGGCGTATTTGAGTCCGCCCCAGATGACGAGCGAACTGACGATGTCCAGGCCGCTCTCGATGCCGTCGGCGATCAGGGCGTAGGAATGGCCGAGCACCCCGGCGAGGATTTTGACCGTCGAGAGCACCACGTTGACGCCGGCACCCGCCAGCGCCCAGCGGCGGGCCTTGGCGGAAGTCGGGGTTTCGTGCGGCGAGGTGTCCATCGGAGGCAAACGGCAAGGAGGAGCAGTCCAGAAAACACGCCGGGGCGCAACTCCGAACTTTTGCCGGTGCGACCCCCTTGGCACCGTCCTCACGCGCGACCGGGGACAGCGCTAGTTGGGCTGATAGATCGAGGTGGTCGTCGTGTCCGAGGCCCCGCTGTTCGGCGGGAAGATCGAGGGGGGCGTCTTGTCGGCGATCTCCCAACTCGTCAGCACGAACTCGGGGTAAAAACGGTTGCTCGCCGGTTCGTAAACCGTCGTGTCCGTGAAATGCCCGTGCAGGTGGTACTCGAAGTTGTTGTCCACGCCGAACTGGTTCTGCTCGCGGTCCGGGGCGAGCTTCTGGTTCTCGTTGAGCACGACGAGCTTGGCCTCGCGCCACGGCTGGCCGGGCCGGCGGATGTAGCCCCAGAATTTATAGTTGGGGTTGTAGTACCGCCGACCCACGTAATAGTCGCCGGGCGGTTCGCGCAGGATCGCCTGCCGCTGGGCCAGTTGCGCGGCGCGGATGCCGCTTTGCTCCGGGCCGTCGCAACCCGCGAGGATCAAGAGCAAGGCCACCGAACACCACCGGGAGATTGAGATGCGCATGGAAAAGGGGATTAAAGGGGCGAACCGCCGCCGAAACTAGCAAAAAAAGCGACGACCGCGAGAGCCCGTTTCATCCGACCCATCAAGGACGCGGCCTGGCCGAGGCGGTCTCCGTGCTGCCGGCCGGGGACGTGAGCGCGTACGGGCGAAACGCTGCTTCCAGTTGCGACGGGCTCGGGTACAGCGTGCCATACGCCGTGTGCAGGGCGTTCTCGAAGAGGCTGCCCCGCGCGAGCGCGTCGAGCAGGACGAGGAATTTCGACTTGTCGGCGGCGTTGAGGAACCGGACGAGCTTTTCGGACTCGGTGTAAAATGCGACGACCTCCCGCACGTCCGTCGGATACGTGACCGCGTGCGTCAGCCGGTCCAGCGGGATGAACGATGCCGCGTCGAGGCCGTCGGTCCGCGCCTTCGCGTCATAGCCCCGTGCCCGGTAATAACTCGCGTAGGCGACACGCGAGATGTATTCGGCGTAACCCTCGTTCAGCCAAAGCGGGACGTTGGAACCGTAGAAACGGTCCACCACGAGGTGCGCGATCTCGTGGCCGAGGGTGTTGCCCTTGAATTTCAGGTTTGGGTCGCGCTGGATGAAGAGTTCGCCGTGTTGGTGGATGCCGGCGGTCCAGGGGTCGAGGTAACCGTGGGTCTGGAAGGTTTTCCAGTCGGCCGGGGACTCGAATATAAAAACCTGCGCCTTGCGCTCCCAATGGGAAGTGTCCTTGTTCAGGTCCCGGGCGATGACACGGTAATAAAACTCCGCCTCGACGGAAACCGGCGTGGCGATGAAATCGTGGAAGTAGTGATAGATGAAATTATCGGTCTCGGCGTGCTTCCATTCGTTCGGCCGGATCG
The DNA here is from genome assembly GCA_964658285.1 of uncultured Verrucomicrobiota bacterium. Lineage (GTDB taxonomy): Bacteria > Verrucomicrobiota > Verrucomicrobiia > Chthoniobacterales > SZAS-18 > CAHJWO01. The sequence continues at coordinate 7,000 of CAZZYS010000128.1, read as the reverse complement.
CCAGGGCGGCTCCTCCCAACGGCGTGACGCCCGTGCTCGACAGCGCTGGGAAGGCCACTTCCTTCAAGGCGTTGAGACCTTGCGGGCCGTTGGTGTTGCCGGTGGCCGGAGCCGGGGTCTGCGCGGGGAGAGGGGCGGCAAATCCGAACGCCGCGAGCAGGAACGCGGCGGCGCAGCGCGGGCGGGTGGACATGGCCCTCCTAGAAGCAGCTACGAGGCCAGCCCGTCGCACGGGGGACGGATTTTGCGGTTGAGCCCGTCGCCCCGGGCGTAGTAGATCATCCGGGGCGTAGACAAAATTCCCATGACCAAAATCCCCTACGACGATGATCCCCGGATCGTCCTGACGCTCGACGCGGGCGGCACGACCTTGAAATTCACCGCGATCCGCGGCAACGCACTCCTGTTCGCGCCGATTGCCGTGCCGACCGAAGCGCACGACCTCCCGCGCTGCCTGGACAACATCGTGCAAGGTTTCCACCGGGCCGCCGAGCGGTTGCCGGAGCCGCCCGTCGCGATTTCGTTCGCGTTTCCGGGGCCGGCGGACTACCCGGCGGGCATCATCGGCAACCTGCCAAATTTCCCGGCGTTCCGCGCGGCCGGCGGCGTGGCGCTCGGGCCGATGCTGGAAGCGGAATTTCACAAGCCGGTCTTCATCAACAACGACGGCAACCTGTTCGTCTACGGCGAGGCCATCGCCGGGTTCCTGCCGTACGTGAACGGCCTGCTGGAGGCGGCGGGCAACCCGAAACGGTATCGGAACGTCTTCGGCGTGACGCTCGGCACCGGCCTGGGCGGCGGCGTGGTCGTCGGCGGCCAGTTGCTCATCGGTGATAACTCCATCGGCGGCGAGGCGCACCTGCTGCGCAACGTCCTGGACCCCGGCGTCGGGGCGGAAGAGGGCGCGTGCATCCGGGCGGTGCAGCGCGTCTACGCGGAGCGGACCGGCACCGCGCCGGCCGATGCTCCCGATCCGAAGGGGATCGCCGACATTGCCACCGGCCGCACCCCCGGTGACCAGGCGGCGGCGCTCGAAGCGTTCCGGCGGTTGGGCGAGACGGCCGGCGACGCGCTGGCGCAAGGACTTGCCCTGATCGACGGCCTGGCGGTCGTCGGCGGCGGGATTGCGCAGGCGCACGCGTTGTTCCTGCCGGAACTTGTCGCGGCGATGAACCGGCCGTTCGCCAAGGGGAACGCGTCGATCCCGCGCCGTCTGATCGCGCGCGCATTCAACATCGAGGACGACGCCGAACGCGCGGAGTTCACGCGCAGCCACGCCCACGAGGTCGTCGTGCCGGGAACAACGGACCGCATCGGCTACGATCCGCTGCCGCGCACGGCCGTCGGCCTCTCGCGCTTGGGCACGAGCGAGGCCGTAGCGGTCGGGGCTTATGCGTTCGCGTTGCAACAACTCGACCGTGTGGTGGTTTAGCGCGTGCATCCAAACAAGGTAGGGATGGCTCTCCGAGCCAGTCCCTATTGTTTCTGGAAGGCGCTTTGGTTGGGCGACGGTGATACAATCCAAAATAGGGACTGGCTCGGAGAGCCATCCCTGTCTTGTTGGCGACCGGCCGCGACGCGGCCTGTTTTGCCGGTCAAGCCGTGTACCTGGCGCTGTCTCCGGCCGTGGCGTCGTAGCTCGCGCCAGTGACCCGGTTCGCCGCGTCGCTGGCCAAAAACACCACGGCAGGCGCGACCTCGTCGGGTTGCATCCAGGGGATTTTCATCACCGACATCGGCAGGCGCGCGGCGATGACCTCCTCTTCCGTCGGATGTTCCTTGGGCTCCTTGCCCGCTTCCTTGAGGGCTTCCTTCCAACGGCCCGGGTTGCGAGTCAGCGGCGTGTCCACCAGACCGGGTTCAACGGTGTTGACGGTGATCTGGTGTTCGCCCAGTTCCAGCGCGGCGCTTTTCATCAACCCGATGATGGCCCACTTGCTCGCCGAATACGCCGCGCCGTTCTTGAACCCGTGCTTGCCCTGACCCGAGGAGATCAGGATGATGCGCCCGGTCTTGCGCGGGATCATGAGCTGGGCCGCCGCACGGACCGTGTTGGCGCAACCGGTCAGGTTCACGTCGATCACGTCTTTCCAATCGGCGTCGGTGGTCTCGGCCAGGGGGCCGTAAATCTGGATGGCGGCGTTGCCGACCGCGATGTCCAGATGGCCGAACTCCTTTTCCACGCGCTGCATGGCCGCCTTCTGCGCCGCGAAATCACGCACGTCGGCTTTCACGCCGATCCATTTGCGGCCAAGTTTTTCGACCATTTTGCCGGTCTCGGCGAGTTCATCGGGCGTGGCCGCCGGATACACCAGCGACGGACTGACCGCCGCGGCGATGTCCAGGCCCAACACGTCGGCGCCGGCGGCGGCGAGCGCCACGCAGATGGCCCGGCCGATGCCACGCGCGGCCCCCGTCACCATCGCGCCCTTGCCGGACAGGCTGAAATTAATGTGCGGACGCATGTCGCCGTGGTCCTCGGAATCGGCGACGGCCGAGGCGTTCCCCGGCGCGGCAAACGCGGCTCCGGCCAGCGCCGCGGCGGAGGTCGCCAGCATCTGGCGGCGGCTGAGGGTTTTAGGGGATTCGGGGGTGGCGGCGTCGTTGGTCTGCGGCGAGTCGGGGATGGGGTTTTGCTCGTTCATGGCAATACCGAATACGCCGAAAGCGCGGGCCGAGGGTGCATGATCGTGCGCGAACATCGCGGCGTCGGGGGAAACTTAGTCCCCCTTGAAATACTCCGCGAGCTTGCCCTGCTTTTGCAGCGCGATCAGCTTTTCCACCGACGGCACCTTGAGTTTCGCGTCGGCTTCCCGGAGCTGCCGGTAGGTGGCGATCACCTGTTCGGTGGCGGCGAGGGGATCGTCTTTCGTCTTGCCCGTGTCCAGTTGCGCCAGGATGTCACCGGACATGTACGCGACTGTCAGGGCGGTGCTCGTCTCGGGGGAAGCCGATTTGTCGTTGACCCACGGCATCCGTTTCTCCGACAGGGCCACTTCTACTTCCGGGCTTTCCTTGGCGAAGCTCAGGATGATCGGCTGGGACATCTCGCCCTGGACGTTGGAAGGATTGCGCCGGAAAATAGCGATGGCCTTGCGCACGTCGTCGTTGCTGACGCTGCCGTCCTTGCCCTTGCGGGCGGACGGGTCGAGCGAGGCGGCGGGCGAGGTCGCGCCGACCGCGAAAATGATGGCGACAGCGGTGGCGAGGGATTTCCATTTCATGCCGCAAACATACTTGAGACCGGGCGCGCTGAACAGGTGGCATCGGACGCCGGTCATCGACGGAAGTTCGCTTGTATTTAGAATGATTCTAAATTAACGTGTCTTTCCTTCATGCACGACCTCGCCAAACATGCCACGGCCGCTCCGAATTGGGCCGCGTTGCGCCGTGATTTTCCTATCCTCGACCAGCAGGTTCACGGTAAGCCGCTCATCTACCTCGACAGCGGGGCCAGCAGCCAGAAGCCGCGCGCGGTGATCGACGCCATCAGCCGTTATTACGAGCACGACCACAGCAACGTCCACCGCGGCATCCACGAGCTGAGCAACCGCGCCACCGCCGCCTACGAGGGCGCGCGCGAACGCACGGCGCGTTTCCTCAACGCGGCGAACCCGAGCGAGATCGTCTTCACGCGCGGCACCACGGAATCCATCAACCTCGTGGCGGCCACCTGGGGCGAACGGCACGTCGCGGCGGGAGACAAAATCCTCCTGACCGAACTGGAGCACCACGCCAACCTGATCCCCTGGCAACAGCTTGCCAGGCGCAAGGGCGCGCAGTTGGTCTATCTTCCGGTCCTCGGCGACAGCGGCGTGCTCGACTGGTCGAAACTCGATGAACTGCTCACGCCGGAAGTGAAAATTTTCGCGTTCACGCACATTTCGAACACGATGGGGACCATCAATCCCGCCGCCGAATGGTGCGCCCGCGCCCGCGCACTCGGCGTCGTGACGCTCGTGGACGCCGCGCAGTCGGCCGGGCACTGCCCGGTGGACGTGCAGGCGATGGGCTGCGACTTCCTGGTTTTCAGCGGCCACAAAATCCTCGGACCGACGGGCATCGGCGTGCTCTACGGCCGGGAGGAACGCTTCGCGGAGATGCCGCCGTACCAGACCGGCGGCGAGATGATCGTGTCGGTGGACTGGTTCGACGCGAAATTCAAGCCCGCGCCGCACGGTTTCGAGGCCGGGACGCCGGATGTCGCCGGTGCCGTGGGACTGCACGCGGCGATGGATTATCTCGATGACATCGGCCGGCAAAATATTTTCGACCACGACCGCGACCTCGCGGCGTATGCTTACACGCGTCTGAGCGAACTCGGCGGCGTCCGGCTGTTCGGCCCCGGCACGGACCGTGCGGGGCTGGTGAGTTTTCTGTTGGAAGACGTGCACGCGCACGACGTGGTGACAGTTGCCGATCAGTTTGGCATCGCCTTGCGTGGCGGGCACCACTGCAATCAGCCACTCCACCGAAAGCTTGGTGTTCCTTCAAGTGTGCGTGCCAGTTTCTACTTCTATAATACTAGGGAAGAGGTCGACCTATTGATTGAAGGCATCACAGTCATCAGGTCATTTTTCGCGCAAAAATCATGAATTTTTCTATCAAGGATATCAAAATCCCGCTGGGCGAACTCTATGACTCCGTTGTCACGGATCATAGTTCGAGACCCCGTAACTTCGTTCGTGAACCGTATCCGAAACCTCACGATTTTGTTGCTCTACAGGATGCAACCGTGACAACGAGCGGAGATAATCCGACTTGCGGTGACGAAATATCTTTGAGCCTGAAAATTGATCCAGATGAGGATCGAATCGTCGGCGTCGGCTTCACGGGTCACGGATGCACCGTTTGCATGGCATCCACCTCAATGATGACAACCAAAATCAAGGGCAAGACACGCTCCGAGGCAACTTCACTTCTATCCGATTTTCAAGGGATGATCTCCGGTAAAACCCCTTCGGACGAGGTTCCCGCCAAAAAACTGGGCGATTTGACGGTGCTAAACGGTGTAGGAAAATTTCCGCAACGGATCAAGTGCGCGACGCTGGGCTGGCACGCCCTCAAGGGATGTCTGGCGGAGAGCGGGGAGGGGAAGTTCAGCGTCGGTGCGGGGGATGGGGATTTGTGAGAATCTTGGCGCGGTCCAGGTAGGAATATCGGCCTGGCCCCGACCTGCGATGAAACTTCCACCTCCTGCTGAAAACCCCGGGATGGGTTCCCAGCCGCTTGCGTTCTTTCTGCACGGCGGGGCATATAGTTCCTTTGTGTTGTGCGCGGTGCCGCAGGGCGAAGACAACATCCTTGCCCCGATGGAGGACAGCGGTCTCTGGGGCAGCGACTGCGTTCAACTGACCGAATCCGCCGTCTTCTTCAGCGTGGGGTCGGATGCCGTCAATCAGGCGATCTGGGTCTACCTGAATGCCCAGGGCAAAACCAACCCGCCGGAGCGCAGTCTCAACGCCACTTTCTTGAGCTGTGGCGAGCAGGTTTATTTGGAATCGTTGATCGACATGACCTTCGGCGACCACAGCGACCAGTTCTTCCTGACAGAAGGTGAATACGAGGTAAAACTTCTTTCATGGAACCTTGCGCAGGCTCGGGATAACTTCGATGCCGACCCGGAGTCCTTCCTCGAAAACAGTCACCACGAGTTGCATTTTATCGGCTCGGCATCCACCTATGCCATCAAGCGAACAGTTTGCGATGGCGAGATGGACGAGCACGCCTCACTCCCCTGAACTTAGATTCTTCCATGACCGCCACCCTTCCCGAAATTGATCCCCATCTGCCGATGGGTGAACTGCTCGCCGTCTACCCCGGCGCGCAACGGGCGCTGTTCCGCAAATACCACGTCGGCGGGTGCAGTTCGTGCGGGTTCGCGCCGACGGAAACCCTCACCCAGATCGCCGCGCGCAACGCCCACATGGACCTGCCGGAAGTCGTGGCTTACCTCCAGACCAGCCAGGAAGAAGACCGCGCCACCCAGATCACTCCGCGCGAACTCCACGACCTGCGCGAACGCGACCAATCCGGCCCCGTGCATCTGCTGGACATTCGCACGCGCGAGGAGTTCGACGCCGTGCACATCGCCGGGTCCGAGCACTTCACGCAGGAGTTGATGAACACGATCCTCATGCAATGGCCGCGCGACACGGGGCTCATCGTCCTCATCGACCACCAGGGCGCGCGCAGCCTGGATGCCGCCGCCTATTTCGCCGGGCACGGTTTCACCAACGTCAAAGCCCTTCTTGGAGGCATCGACGCCTGGAGTCAGGAGATCGACTCCTCCCTGCCGCGATACACGCTGGAATGACGGCCCGGCTGCGGTGAGCGCACACGGCCGCAAATGGCACATGATTTGCTAATGGAGGGCGGCAAATTGCCATATGAAGAGCCGCTCATCGACCAAACGCCGCATCATGATTGTTGACGACCACAAAGGCATCACCGCGTTGTGGAAAATCATGCTGGAAAAAACCGGCTACTACCTCGTAAAAGAGGAGAACCGGAGCGAGCGGGCCGTCCAGACCGCGCGCGTTTTCCGGCCCGAACTGCTGTTGCTGGACATGGACATGCCGGACCTCGACGGCTGTGAGGTCGCCGCGAAAGTCCGCGCCGATGCGTCGATCCAGGGGACGCCCATCGTATTCCTGACCTGCCTGGTTTCGCCGCGCGAGGTGGCGGCCGGCAAGCGCATCCAGGGTTATCCGTGCCTGTCCAAGCCGACCGGGGTGGATGAACTCGTCCAGGTCATCGAGGAAAGCATCCTGCAACCGCTCGCCGCGTAAACCGGGGCGCGTTGCGGGTTGCGGAAAGGTCGATCCGGGGCGAAAGTCCGGGGTCGGGACTTTCCCGCCACGCATGGAAGACCTCGAAGCAAAAATCCGGGCCGCGCAGCAGGACCCCAAGAACGTCGGTGAAATGGCCGACGCCGACACGGTGGGCACCGTCGGCAGCCCGGACTGCGGCGACATGCTGCGGATGTGGGTCAAATTCA
>CAZZYS010000127.1:0-12196 GCA_964658285.1 uncultured Verrucomicrobiota bacterium | reverse complement strand
CACCAAGGCGCAGGCGGGCCGCTCGTCGCGTCTGGATGTTTTGCGCGGCCTCAACGAAGCCGGCGCGGGGTTTTCCGCCGGGACGCAGGCGGTCCTGCGCGGGCTGGACCGGCCGGACCTGTTCAAGCCCGCGATCATCGGGGTGCTCGGAGCGTCGGTGGACGTAGAATCGCGTTTCATCCCGGCGGTCGAGGCGATCCTGGGCCAGCATTTGCAAACGATTCTCCTGCGCGACGACGAGGTGGCGGCCGAACTGCTCGACACCCTCGCCGTCGGCAAGAAGGTCGGGCGCGCGACGTTTTTGCCGCTTTCCTCCAGGCTCGGCGGCAGCCCGCCACCGTCGAAGTCCCCCGCCCTGCCCGGCGGCGCGCTGGCGTGGGCGCGCGAGGTGGTGGCAGCGTCCACGACCGTGGCCCCGTTGCTCGACCGCCTCCTCGCCGACTGCGTGGTGGCCGAAACGCTCCCCGCCGCCCGCGAACTCCGCCGCCTGCACCCGGGATTGACCGTCGCCACCCTCGCGGGCGAACTCCTCGCCCACGATGGCTCCTTCCAGGGCGGCCAATCACCGGGCGACGGTTCCGCGCAGGCGGGCGTCCTCCAGCGGCAGTCGCAAATCCGCGCCCTGGAGAAAGAAGTCGCCGCCGGCCAGAAGGAGGTGACCGACCTGACCCACGCGCGCACGGCCGCCGTGGGCCGTTCGCAGGCCGCCGCCGCCGCCGTGGCCGATGCCCGGCAGGCGCTCCAGACCTGTCAGGTGCTGGTCTCCACCCTCCAGAGCCAGTTGGCATTCACCGAACGCGAGGCCAGGGACCTCGCCGCGCGGGCGCAAAATCTTTCCAGGGAACAGGCCGACGCTGAACGCCGCCGCCAATCCGCGCGCGACGGCGTCGCCGGAGCCGAAAAACGTCTCGCCGAAGCAACGGCGCTCCTCGAAACCCACCAGGGCCAGCGCGCCACTGCCGCCGAAGCGACCGAAACCGCCCGCGCGCAGGAGAACACCCTGACGGAAGCCCTCAACGAGGTCCGCCTGAGCGTCGCCACCGAACGAAACCGCCACGAAAGCCTGCGCCGCCAGCGTCAGCCGATGGACGCCCGCCGCACCGAGTTGGCCGAGTTGATCGAACGCCGCCGCCGCGAGTTGGACGAACATGGCAGCCGCCTCGAACGCTACGGTGCCGAGGCCGCCGCCCTCGACGCCGAGATCGATTTCGCCCAGGCCAACCTCGCCACCGCCGATCAGGTCATCGCCGCCCGCCGCGACGAACACGCGGAAGCCGCCGCCGCCGCCGAAGCGTTGGAAAATGACCTCCGCGCCCGCCGCCAGTCGCTCACCGGCTGGCACGACCGCCGCGCGAGCCACGAGGTTCGCGAGGCGCAACTGCGCTTGCGGCAGGAAAATCTCCACGCGCACGTCGCCGAGCGTTTCGCCGTCAACCTGCAAACGTTCGCCCCCGAGCCGCACGCGTTCCTCGACCTCTACCAGCGTCTGACGGAACAACCCGGCGCGGAAGCCGACTGGACCCGCGTGGAACTACTCGTCCGCGGTCTGCGCGAAAAGCTCGACGGCGTCGGCGCGGTCAACGCCGACGCCATCGCCGAGTACGAGGCGCTGGAGGAACGCCACACCTTCCTCGAAACCCAGAACGCCGACCTCGTCGCCGCCAAAAAGGAACTCCTGAACATCATCGGCAAGATCAACGCGACGAGCCGCGACCTGTTCGCGGAGACGTTCGAGCGCGTGCGGGTGAACTTCCAGGAAATGTTCGCCGAGTTGTTCGGCGGAGGCAAGGCCAACCTCCTGCTGGTCAACGAGGAAGACCCGCTCGAATGCGGCATCGACATCATCGCGCGACCGCCCGGCAAACAGCTCCAGAGCGTCACGCTGATGTCCGGCGGCGAGAAAACCATGACCGCCGTCGCGCTTCTCTTCGCGGTCTACATGGTCAAGCCGAGTCCGTTCTGCGTGCTCGACGAGATGGACGCCCCGCTGGACGAATCCAACATCGCGCGGTTCCTCAAAATCCTGGACCGGTTCGTGAGCCAGAGCCAGTTCGTGGTCATCACGCACAACAAGCGCACCATCGCGCGGGCCGACGTGCTCTACGGAGTGACGATGGAGGAAGCCGGCGTCAGTAAACTCGTGGCCGTGCGCATGGCCAGGCGCGAGCGCGAAACCGGCGTCGGCAACGACTTCATCGGCACCGCCAACGCGTCCGCCGCCCCCGGAGCCACGGATGAGGCCGCCCAGGCCACCGGCCACGGCAATGGCGATGGCCCGAGCGTCGCGGAAAGCTTCGGCAAGACCGAGCGCCTCCGCAGCGAGACGAACATCCCGGCAATCTGACCGCGCTACTTCGTGATGACCTTGCCGGTGGCAAAGTCGTAGAAGTAGCGCTTGCCGTTCGTGTTGTAGTGGCCCGCCTTGCTCGGGTCCGGGAAGTAGTACAGCACCGAGTTCAAGCTGAAGTCGTACAGGTACGGGAACGGGAAGGTCGGCGACGTGTAGAAGAACGTTTTGCTGGCGAAATCGTAGAGGTACACCCCGCTCTTGCCATCGGCGGCATCAAACACGAATTCGTAGCCCAGATCGTAGTGATAAATGTACCGGAAGTCGGCCAGGAAGCTGTAATAGCCGAAGTAATCACCGTTCGTAAACCTCAGGTAATAGGCACCGCCGCCCAGATACGCCTCCCCGTCGAAGAACGACGGGATCGGCGCGAAAGCCAGTCCGGTGGGGCCGGACAAGCCCGTGGTGGCGAACGCCGTTTCCACCCCTCCCGGGGTGATTTTCACGACGGCGTTGGCGCCGAAGCTGGCCACGTAAAGGTTGCCCACCGGGTCGAAGGTCATCCCGGAGGGTTGGTCCAAACCGGAACTGACGAAGTAGGAAGGGCTGCCGGCGGGGGTGTACTTCACGATGGTGTTGTCGCCGGAGTTGGAGGCGTAGAGATTGCCCGCTGCGTCGATGGCGAGACCCGAAGGGTTGTTCAGCCCGGCGGCGGCGAACGCCGAGACGGCCCCGCCCGGGGTGTACCTCGTGATCTCGTTGCTGCCAGCATTCGCCACGTAGAGGTTGCCCGCCGGGTCGAACGCGAGGCTGGTGGGTCCGCTCACCCCGTTGCTGATGTTGCCCAAGGCCGCGCCGACCGAGTTGAAGACTGCCACGGTGCTGCTGCCGTAGTTCGCCACGTAGAGGTTGCCCAACGGATCAAAGGCCAGCCCCCCGGGGCTGCTGAGTCCGGTGGTGGCAAAGAACGTGACCACGCCGGCCGGAGTGATCTTTTTGACGGTGTTGCCGGTGAAGTCAGCCACGTAAAGGTTGCCCGCCGAGTCGTAGGCCATGCCAAGGGGTTCGTGGAACCCGGACGCCGGGTTGACAAAGGCGGTGGCGCTGCCGTCGGGGGCAAGTTTCGTGATCGCGCCGTTGCTGCTGTCGGCGACAAACAGAGTCTGCGCGGAAGCGGTGCGGCCGAGGAACAGGCTGGCGAGGCTGAGTCCGGTGAGGAGCAGTCGGGAGAAGGTGAATGTATTGGTCGTCATCACAGATCGGGAGGTTTGGGCAAGCGGACGGGCGGAGCCCGGTTCATTGCAACGATGCACCAGATCGGGCAAAGGCGAAATCCGGCGATTGACCGATCAGCCGACGGCGTGGATCTGGCCGCATCGCCGGATGGAGCCTCCCACCCGCCACGCGCCCGTCCGGTCCGCGCGACGCCAGCGGTCAGGCCGCCGTCTGGAGCGCTTCTTTCCCGACGGTCGCCGGCTCCTTGGCCGTCCAACGCTCCAGCATGGCCTGGAGTTCCTCGATCTTGAGCGGCTTGCTCAGGTAATCGTCCATCCCGGCGGCGAGGCAGCGGTCGCGGTCGCCTTCGAGCGCGTTGGCCGTCAACGCCACGATGGGGGTGTGCATGTCGCTGCCGCTCTCCCGGCGGCGGATCTCGCGGGTGGCCCCGAAGCCGTCCATCTCGGGCATCTGGCAATCCATCAACACGAGGTCGTAGGCCACCTTGGCGGTCGCTTCGAGGGCTTCCTGGCCGTTGGCCACGGCGTCGGCGCGGTAGCCGATCTTTTCCAACTGTCGGATGACGACTTTCTGGTTCACGTGGTTGTCCTCGGCGACGAGGATGTGCTTGCCCTTGCCCTTGGCCGGACGCGCCGTGGCCTGGACCCGCCGGGTTTGCCGCTGGGCGGGTTGCGCGGCCCTGGCGGCGATCTGGTTAGCGAAACACTCGCGCAGGGCGGAACGTTTGACGGGCTTGTTCAGGCACGCGGCGATGTCGTTGCGTCCGCCGGTGGTGAACGTCGCCTTTTGCCCCGGCGCGAGCAGGATGATGATCCGCGCGGCCCGCAACGCCGGATCGTCCTTGATGGCGGCGGCGAGCGCGGGGCCGTCCAGGCCCGGCAGGCTCATGTCGGCGAGCACGAACCCGCACGGCTTGCCCTCGTCGGCGGTCGTCTTGAGGGCGGCGAGCGCCTCCTTGCCGTCGGTGTGGGCGAGGATTTCCATGCCCCAGGAGCTGAGCTGTTCGCGCAACACCTCGCCCGTGCCGCTGGACCCGGCGATGAGCGTGCGGACCCCGGCGAAACTGGCCGGCGGCTCCGGCGCGCTTTCGTCGTCTTCGAGCAGGATCGGCTGTTTGGCGAGCAGGACCGTGAACCAGAACGTCGAGCCCTGCCCCGGCGCGCTTTCCACCCCGATCTGGCCGCCCATGAGTTCCACGAGTTGTTTGGAAATCGCCAGCCCCAGGCCCGTGCCGCCGAACTTGCGCGTCATCGACCCGTCCGCCTGGACGAACGGCTGGAAAAGTCCCCGCGCCGCCTCCTCGCTCAGGCCGATGCCCGTGTCGGACACCTGCACGCAAATCTGCGCGTCCTTCGGGGTCTCCTGAATCTTGGCGACGTGCACGAGCACCTTGCCCTTGGGCGTGAACTTGATCGCGTTGCCCACGAGGTTGACCAGGATTTGCCGCAGCCGGCCCGGATCGCCGCGAAGCTGCCGGGGAACGTCCTCCAGCACGTGACAGGCGAGGTCGAGACCCTTGGCCTGCGCCTTCTCGGCGAGGAGATCCATCGCGCCTTCCACGGTCGCCTGCACGTCGAGGTCGAGTTCCTCGAAGTCGAGCTTGCCGGCCTCGATCTTGGAGAAATCGAGGATGTCGTTGATGATGGCCAGCAGCGAGTCGCCGCTGGTGCGGATGGTCTCGATGTACTCGCGCTGTTCCTCGTTGACCGGGGTGTCCAGGAGGAGGCTCGTCATGCCGATGACGCCGTTCATGGGCGTGCGGATCTCGTGGGACATGTTCGCCAGGAACTGGCTCTTGAGCGTGGCGCTGCGCAGGGCGTGGTCCCTTGCTTCGGCGAGTTCGGCCTCGATCTGCTTGCGTTCGATGACCTGCTGGTGGAGCACGCGGTTGGTCTCGGTCAACTGCGCGGTGCGGTCCTTGACGCGCGCTTCGAGGTCTTCCTGCGCGCGGCGGACGACCTCTTCCGCGCCCTTGCGCTCGGTCACGTCGGCGGAGGTGCCGATCCACTCGCGCACGCGGCCGTCGGCCTCCAGGACGGGCACGCCGCGCGTCGAAAAATGCCGGTAGGAGCCGTCAGCCATGCGCAGGCGGTGCTCGTTTTCGTAAACCGTCCGGGTTTCCAGCGCCCAGCGCCAGAGGTCGGCGGCGTGTTCGCGGTCGTCGGGATGGAGGGCGTTCATCCAGCCATAGTCGGCCATCTGCTCGAACGTCTGGCCCGTGGCGGCGCGCCACTCGGGCAAATCCTGCACGATGCGGCACTCGGCGTCGGTCAGCCAGACGATCTGCGCGCTGGCGGCGACGAGCGAACGGTAGCGTTGCTCGCTGCGCTGGGCCGTCTCGCGGGCGCGCTTCTGGTCGTCGATGTCCGTGCAGGTGCCGAACCACTGGACGATGTGGCCGTCGGCGTCGCACATCGGGATCGCGCGGCTCAGGTGCCAGCGGTACACGCCGTCCTGGCCGCGGCGGATGCGGAGCTCGGAGTCGGACGGCTGCCCCTCCGTGATGGCCTGGCGGATACTGGCGAGTGGATGGTTCTGGTCGTCGGGATGGATGGCCGCCTGCCAGCCGCCTTCGCGGGCGTCCTCGACGGTCAGGCCGGTGAACTCGTGGAAACGGCGGTTGAAGTAGTCGATCTTTCCGTCGGGCCCGGCGGTCCAGACGATCTGCGGCACGCTGTCGGTCGTGAAGCGGTAGCGTTGCACGGAGCGGGCGAGTTCTTCCTCGGTCTTGCGGCCGTCGTCGATCTGGCGCTTGAGCGCGCGGTTGGCCGCGCCGAGTTCGGCGGTACGTTCGCGCACGCGGCTTTCGAGTTCGTTCTGGGCGGCGCGGAGTTCCTGCTCGATGCGCTGGCGCTCGTTGTTTTGCTTGGCGAGGTCGCGGTTGCTCTGGGCGAGTTGGGCGGTGCGTTCGCCGACGGCGCGTTCCACGCTGGAACGGGAGTCTTCCACCTCGGCCTGCGTCTGGGCGAGGGCGTACATCGCCTCGTCACCACGGATGCAGGCGAAGATCAGGAAAATATCCTCGAAAACCACCCAGAGGACGTGCTCGACCCAGCGCCAGTGAGTATTGACCACCCCCGGACCGTAGATGGAATGCGGCAGGTACATCCCGCGCAGGAATTGATCGAGCACCACCACGACCGATGCGGTCACCAGCACGCGCCAATCGCGGTAGAACGCCAGGAACGCCAGTGAGCCGAAGATGTGGAAATGCACCTCGGTCCGCCCTCCCGACAGGTGGATGAGCAGCGCGGAAAACAACATCTGACCGATGGCGACAATGTGCCGCGTGAGATACGCGCCGGGCCGCCGGAAAATAAAGAAGAACGGCACGCCCGCGAACACCGCGCCGAGCGCCGTGGCCGTCAGGATCTCGACGCTGATGGGACCGGCGTGCGCGATGGGCGTGTGCGGACTGTACCACGACGCCACCGCGATGCCCGCGAGCCACTGCAGGAGCAACAACACGGAAAACATCCGGTCTTTCCTGCGCGCCAGAGCGGCGCGCTCGCTCCGGTAGAGCTGCTCGCTGCGCTGTTTGATGAAAGCGGTGTCTGCTTGCATGGGCCCGCACGGGATAAAAACGCACCGTCCCGCGTGTTTCTACAGAGGAGAAAGCAGATGCCATTCCCGGAAAGGCAGAATGCAGAAGTCCGGTAGGCGGGGAGCGGAAGGGCAGACCACTGGCGACCGTAAACGTGCGAGAAGCCCGGAACGCACATCTTCCGTCCGACTTCTGCATTCTGCATTCTGCCTTTCCGCTTGCCTGCTTGTCGGCGCTGCCTAGATTGGGGACGATGGTCCCTGCCGTTGCCCCTGACGCTCCCCCCGCCCAGGTGCCGGCGGCCTCTAGTTCTGGCCGCTCGCTCTACCTGGAAACTTTTCGCTGGATGCTCCTGGCCCGTACGCTGGAGGAGAAGATCGCCAGCCTCTACCGCGCGGGCAAAATCAACGGCGGCGTGTTCCTCGGCACCGGCCAGGAGGCGCTCAGCGCGTCGCTCGGCGTCTCGCTGCGCAAGGGCGATTTTTTTGGACCATTGATCCGCGACATGGCCGGGCGACTGGCTTTCGGCGAACCCGTGATCGATTCGTTGCGGACCTACCTGGGTTCGCCGCTCGGACCCATGCGCGCCCGCGACGGCAACATCCACCGCGGCCGTCCGCGCGAGGGGCTTTTTGCGATGGTCAGTCACCTGGGCACGATGGTTGCCGTCGTGGCCGGGGCGTTGGTGGCGCGGCGTTTGCGCGGACGGCTCGACGGCGTGGTCGGCGCGACCTGCATCGGCGACGGCGGCACGTCCACGGGAGCTTTCCACGAGGGCATGAACATGGCGGCGGTCGAACGCCTGCCGATGGTCGTCCTCGTGGTGAACAACCAGTATGCCTACTCGACGCCGACGCGACGGCAGTACGCCTGCCACGATCTGCTCGACCGCGCGGCCGGGTACGGCTTCGCCGGGCACACCGTGGACGGGACCGACCTCGGCGCGTGCCTGGACACCGTGCAAAACGCGGTGGCCGCCGCCCGGGCGGGCAACGGCCCGCAGATGATCGTGGCGAACATGCTGCGGCTCACCGGCCACGGCGAACACGACGATGCGTCGTACATGGACCAGAGCCTGCGCGCTTCGGCGGTGGGCGGCGATTGCCTCAAGCTGGCCCGGCAGCAAATCCTGACCCGCGAATGGGCCGACACCACCGACCTCGACGCTTGGCGCGCCAAGGCGGTCGCGCAGATCGACGCGGCGGTGGCCACCGTGCAGTCCGAAGCGCCGCCGGACGCGGCGCGCGAAGACTGGTGCGCTTTCAGCACGCGCGAGATGACGGACAACCCGGCCTGAACGGCCGTCTGGCGGGCCGGTCCGTCCGCCGCTTTTTCCCCATGAGCGTCACCTATCTCGAAGCGATCCGCGAAGCCCAGGCCCGTGCGCTGGCCCGCGACGAACACGTGTTCATCTACGGGCAGGATGTCGGGGGGTTCGGCGGCGCTTTCAAGGCCACGAAAGGCTTGGCGAAGGAATACCCCGAGCGCGTGTTGGATTCGCCCATCAGCGAGGACGCGCAAATCGGCCTGGCCATCGGGGCGGCCATCGAGGGGATGCGGCCCATCGTGGAGATGCAGTTCGCCGATTTTTCGAGCGTCGCGTTCAGCCAGATCGTCAATCAGGCCGCCACGATGTTCTGGCGCACGCAGGTGCCCTGTCCCATCGTCGTGCGGTTGCCGAGCGGAGGCACGGCGGGCGGCGGACCGTTCCATTCGCAGAGCATGGAGGCGATCTACGCGCATTACCCCGGGTTGGTCGTGATGACCCCGGCGACCGTGGAGGACGCCTACCACTTGCTGCTCGCGGCGGTGGAAATCGACGACCCGGTGATCTTTTGCGAGCACAAATATCTTTATTACCACCTCAAGGCGGATGCCCTGCCCACGAGCGACCGCTCGACGCTGCCGGTCGGCAAAGCCCGCGTGGCGCGCGCCGGACGCGATGTCAGCGTGGTCACTTACAGCGCGATGGTCCAGGAAGCGTTCGCGGCGGCGGACATTCTCGCCACCGACGGGATCGAAATCGAAATCGTGGACCTGCGCACCGTCAAACCGCTCGACACCGAGACGATCCTCGGCAGCGTGGCGCGCACGGGCCGGCTGTTGGCGGTGGGCGAGGCGATGCCCTGGGGCGGCGTGACGGCGGAAGTCGTCTCGCGCGTGGCGCAGGAAGGGTTTACCCTGCTCGACGCCCCGCCCCGCCGGCTCAACGCCCGCGACACCCCCGTGCCCTTCCACCCGCAGCTCTGGCAGGCGCACCGGCCCGGTGCCAAGGCCATCGTGGCCGCCGTGCGCGACCTGGTCAAATTTTAGCCCTCCCCCTTTCCCATGTTCCCGACGCGTGTGCCGATCATCATGCCCCAACTCGGGGAATCCATCGCCGAGGCGACCATCGTCAACATCGCCGTTCAGAAAGGCGATCACGTCGCGGCGGACCAGGAGATCATCGAGGTCGAGACCAACAAGGCGCTTTTGCAGGTTGCCACGCCCTGCGCGGGCGAGATCGTCGAACTGATCGCCGAGGTCAAGGAAACCTACGCGGTCGGCGCGGTGCTGGGTTACATCGAAGCGGTCCCCGAAGAAATCGAACGCCTCGGCCTGACGCCCACCGAGATCGGCAGCGACGACGCGATGCCCGAGGTGGAACCCGGCCAGCCTTCACCCGCCGACCACGCCAACGGCAGTGACGACACCCCCGTCCCGGTGCCGTTGCTCTCCGAAATGCCTGCCGACGGCTCCTCACGGAGCGTGTCAATGCCCCGGCAGGCAACCACCGGTCCATCCGGCGGCTTGCCAGTGCCCGCGGTGCTCGGCGGCGCGGGGTTCATGTCGCCGCGGATGAAGGCGCGCCTGAACGAGTTCGGACTCCAGGCGGCGGACCTCTCCGGTCTCCCGGGCACCGGGGCAAATGGCCGCGTGACCGTGGTCGATCTGGAAAAATTCCTCGCCGACCTCGAAACCCGTTCTCCCGAGGCCGCACCGGCCATGCGGGTGGCGGTCGGTGACGCGATGCGACGGAGTTGGGCGCGTCCGCTGGCAACGGTCGGACGGCCGGTCGGTCTCGACGCCGTCCTGGCTCATCGCAAAGGCCAGCCCGACCCGAAACCGGGGATCGTCCTCTATGTCATCCGCGCGCTGGCCCTGGCGCTGGCGGAAGACCGGACGGCGGCGAGCCGGCTGATCGGCAAACGGCTGATCCCGGTGAAAGGGGTGGACATCGGCTTCGCGGTCGAGGTGGACGGCGGTTTGATGGTGCCCGTGCTGCGGAGTGCGGACATGGCTTCGATGACCGAACTCAACGCCCGCTACCAGGAACTGGTCGCCGCCGCGCGCCGCCGCCAGCTTCCGGCCGACGCGAGCGGCAACGCGGCGGCATCCGTGACGAATTTCGGCACCTTCGGCCTGACGTGGGCCACCCCGCTGCCATTGCCCGATGAGACGCTCATGCTCGGTCTGGGCGCGGGCCAGCGCGTGCCGAGTTGGGACGAGGAAAAAGGGGCGTTCGTGCCGGTGACGGAGGCCGAGATCACGTTGAGTTTCGACCACCGCGCGCTCGACGGCGGCGGCGCGGGGCGGTTGCTGGCGCACGTGGCCAAGCTGCTCGCAGAACCCGCGAAGCTGTGAGCGGGCCGGACGGGTTGCCGCGATGAACGGTCGCTTCCACGCAATCCGTCTGGCGTTGCTCTCCCTGCTCCTGTCTTCGTTGGGAGGAACTTCATTGGCAGCCGACGAAACCCGGCCCGAGGTGGGCAAAATCCACCCGCCCGATCTCGCCGGTTCGCGTCAACTCGTTCTGGTCGTGGCTCCAGGCTGGGAGTCGATCACGGCGGAGTTGCGTTGCTTCGCGCGGGCGGATGCCGACGCTCCCTGGAAAGAAGTTTTTGCCCCCACTCCGGCGATGATCGGTCGGAGCGGACTGGCATGGGGCATCGGGCTGCACGGCACATTTCCGCCGGGAGACGAACACGTGAAGCACGAGGGCGACGGTCGCGCTCCGGCGGGCGCGTTTTTGCTGCCGAGCGCCTTCGGTTACACTCCGGCGGCGGACGCGCGCATCACGGAATTTCCTTACCAACCACTGACCCCCACCGTGGAAGGGGTCGATGATCCGGCTTCACGATATTACAACCGCGTCGTCGATTCCGCGGGCCTGGCCGACAAGGATTGGAAAAGTTCGGAGCAAATGCGGCGGGACGACGATCTCTACCGCTGGGGCGTGATCGTGGCACACAACTCGAAACCGCGGCCGGGTTATGGCTCGTGTATTTTCCTCCACGTCTGGGGCGGCGCGGGTCACAGCACCTCCGGTTGCACGGCGATGCCCGCCGAGTATCTGGAACCCCTCATCCGGTGGCTCGATCAACGCAGCCACCCGGTTCTGGTCCAACTGCCCGCCGAAGAATACCGCCGCCTGAAAACGGAGTGGCGCCTCCCGTAAATCCGCGACGAACCTTCTCCGCGCGGACAGACCGTCGCGCCTGTCTTACGCTCACTCCTCCGAGAGCGTGTCGATCCGCTCGGCCAGTTGGAAGTCGAGTTCCGTCAGGCCGTTCTTGTTGTGCGTGTAGACGCTGAGCTTGACCTTGTTGTAGCGCACGTCGATGTCGGGGTGGTGCTCCTGTTCCTCGGAGATTTCCGCGACGAGGTTCACGAAGTCGATGGCCCCCGTGAAGTCGTCGAACTCGAACGTGCGTTCGATCCTTTTTTTGTCGAATTCCCACTCGGGAACTTTTTTCAGGTGCGTCTTGATTTCCGCTGCGTCGAGAAGGTCGGCCATAAAAGGTGAAGTAACAGGTCCTGCAAGTGCTTCCTATACGTTCGGACCGGGCGGTCAGGCCGCCCGGCGGAAGGAGAAATAGCACCGTCGAACGGGATTTCAAATTTTCCTCGCAAAGAACCTTCGTCGCCCACCGACCACGCATGCGCTCCAAACCTTGCTTGCGCCTTGATCGTGCGAAAAGCCTGTACTACCGTGCGCTTCCCGAAAAACGGGTTTCCCATCCCCTTCCTTTCAGAAATCTCCCATGACGACCAACGGCAAGATTTACAACAATATCGTCGAGACGGTCGGCCACACCCCGCTCGTGCGGCTCAACCACGTCACCGCCGGCCTGGACGCGACGATTGCG
>CAZZYS010000126.1:0-12371 GCA_964658285.1 uncultured Verrucomicrobiota bacterium | reverse complement strand
GTCCGCTTCGCCCCCTCGCCCACCGGTTTCCTGCACGTCGGCGGGGCGCGCACCGCGCTTTTCAACTGGCTCTACGCCCGGCACACCGGGGGCAAATTCATCCTGCGCATCGAGGACACCGACAAGGCGCGCAACACGGTCGAGGCCGTGCAGGTCATCTACGACGGGCTGAAATGGCTCGGCCTGGATTGGGACGAGGGCCCGGGCATCGGCGGGGACCACGGCCCGT
The DNA here is from genome assembly GCA_964658285.1 of uncultured Verrucomicrobiota bacterium. GTDB lineage: Bacteria > Verrucomicrobiota > Verrucomicrobiia > Chthoniobacterales > SZAS-18 > CAHJWO01. The sequence continues at coordinate 12,142 of CAZZYS010000126.1, read as the reverse complement.
ATTTCCAGAGCGAGCGCGACGACATTTACGAGAAGCACCTGAACACGCTGTTGGAGAAGGGCGCGGCCTACGTGGACGAGAAAGGTTCCACGCGCTTCAAACTGCCGCGCCAGCCCATCGTCATGGAAGACCTCGTTTGCGGACGCGTGGAGGTGGACCGCTCCAAGCCCATTAACCCGCTCGGCGACATGGAGCCGGACATGACGATCCGCCGCGCGGACAAGTCGTGGATTTTCCATTTCGCCAATGTCGTGGACGACATCGAGATGGGCATCACCCACGTCATCCGCGGCGAGGACCATCTCTCCAACACGCCCAAGCACATCGAGCTTTTCCAGGCGCTCGGCGCGACCCCGCCGCAGTACGGCCACATCCCTCTCATTCTCAACCGCTCCGGCGGCAAGATGAGCAAGCGCGACCAGGGCGCGAGCGTGCAGCAGTACATCGAGGACGGCTACGTCCCGGAAGCGGTGGCGAATTACCTCTGTCTGCTCGGCTGGTCGCCCAAGGACAACCGCGAGAAACTCCCGATGGAGGAAGTGGTCGCCCTCTTCGAACTGGACAAGATCAACCGCCGCAACGCCGCGTTCGACACCGACAAGTGTTTCTGGCTCAACGGCCAGTACATCCACGAGATGACGCCCGAACGCTTCCGCGCGTTGTGCATGCCGGTGATGGAACGCGCCGGGCTGCCCATCGGCGGGTTCAGCAACGACTATCTCGACCACGTCCTGGCGTCGGTGAAGGAAAAGGTCAAGCTGCTCAAGGACCTGCCCGCGTGGACCGCGTATTTCTTCACGGACGATTTCCCTTTCGACGAGGAAGCGGTCACGAAAACCCTGCGCGCGCCCGGAGCCGCCGAACGGCTGCACCAGTTGGCCGCGCACCTGGAAACCGTCGCGCCCGAGAGTTGGGACGCCGCCACCTTGGAGGGTGCGTTCAAAACGCTCGCCGCCGAGGCCGGGGTGAAAACCGCCGCCTTCATCCATCCCGCGCGCGTCGCGGCGAGCGGACGCGCGGTGGGACCGAGCCTCTATCACCTGCTCGCGATCCTGGGGAAAGAGAAAGTGCTCGCCCGCCTGCGCGCGGCCGGAAAGGTATGAGGCGTTTTTGTTGTCGCCTTTTGTAACGCGGCGTTCGTATCATGAGGGCTTCCCCCTCCCGTCATGCCGCCGAACGACGCTCCGCCTGAAACGCTCAACGCCTTCGAGCGCCCGCCCTGGAATCGTCCTTGGCTGTGGTATCTGCTGGCGGCGGCGGTGCTGGCGGCCGACTTTTTCACGTCGGCGTATCTGTTGTTTCCGATTTTTTTCATCATCCCGGTGCTGCTGGTGTCGTGGCACGGCAAGCTCTCGCACGCGCTGGCACTGGTCGTCGTCCTCTGCGCGGCGCGGCTGTCTTTCCATTTCCACTGGGGGCTTCCCTGGGGGATGGGAGCCGCGATTTTCAACACGGTGATCCGGCTGATCGTCCTGGGCCTCGTGGCGGTGCTCACCTCGCGGGTTGCCAGTCAGACGCGCGAGATGCGCCGCCGCGTGCGGTTGTTGGAGGGAATGCTCCCGATCTGCGGCTTCTGCAAGGATATCCGCGACGACGCCGGACAATGGGTCCAACTGGAATCCTACATCACGCGGCACTCGGAGGCGCAGTTCAGCACGGGCGTTTGCGACGAATGCGGGCGGAAGCACCTCGGCCCGGTCTACCAGAAATCGCGTGTCACCGTCCGAGTGTAGCGTTTACACGGCGGCCGACCTGCACGATTGGCCGGCGGCGACGGCCGGGATCGCTCCACCGTTGCGGCTGGCGGTGTTCGGTGATCCGGTGGCCCATTCGGTTTCGCCGCCGATGCAGAACGCCGCGCTGGCAGCCGGCGGGATCGACGCGCGTTACACCCGCGTCCACGTCCGGCCGGAGGAACTCGCCGGGGCCCTCGCGCTCGTGGCAAGGGCCGGGTTCATCGGGGTCAACCTGACCATCCCGCACAAAGCCGCCGTGCTGCCGTTGCTGGACGCCGTCGATGCGCACGCCGCGCGACTGGGCGCGGTCAACACGGTGCGGGTGGAACCAGACCGTTCGTTGCGCGGATTCAACACCGACGGCCCCGGCTTCGTGCGCGCGGTCCGGGCGGAGTTCGGGCTGGAACTGCGCGGCGCGCGCGTCATGGTCCTCGGCGCGGCCGGCGGCGCGGGCCGGGCGCTGGCGGCGCAATGCGTGCTGGAAGGCTGCCGCAGCGTCGTGCTCGTCAACCGCACGCTCGAAAAGGCGCGACGGGTGGCGGCGGAACTCGGCGGGCATCTCGCCGACCCGCCGTGCGAACTGCGCGTGGTCCCCTGGGAGCAAACCGGTTCCGCCGATCTGTTGACGAACGTCGATCTGCTGGTCAACGCCTCTTCCGTCGGTTTGCACGGCGGGGACTCCTCGCCGCTGCCGCCAGCCGCCATCCCGGCGGGGTTGCGGGTTTTCGACACCGTTTACCGTGCGTTCGGGGAGCCGACCCCGTTGATCGTCGCGGCCCGGCAAGCGGGTGCCGTGACGGTCGGCGGCCTGTCGCTGCTATTGCACCAGGGAGCGCTTTCGTTCGAGCATTGGTTCGGCTTTGCGCCTTCCCTGGAGGCCATGCGCCAGGGTCTAGGCGCGCCGTAAACTTACTTCTTGGCCGGCGTCGGCTCGGTCGCTTCCACCTTCGCGCCGTCCTGCAACGAGTCGGACGGGTTCACGACGATCCGTTCGTCTTTGGTCACGCCGTTGGTGACTTCCAGGGTCGCGCCGAAGTCCTGGCCGATGGTCACTTTCTTGAGGTGCACGACGCCGTTTGCATCCACCGCCGCCACCTGCAAGCCCTCCTTGCGGAACAGCAGCGTGTTGACCGGGACGACGGTGGGAGCTTTTTTCAGCGGCAGCGAAAGATGCACGTTGGCGAACGATCCCGGGAAGAGCCGGCTGTCCTTGTTGTCCACCTGAATCTCGGTGGCCAGCGTGCGCGTCGCCGGATCAATCGCGCCGGCGATGTGCGCCACCTTGCCCGGGATTTTCTCGCCCGGGAACTCCGCGAAATCGAGGAAGGCCATCGAGCCTTCCTGCACGAACGCCGCGTATGCCTGGGGCACGTACACGTACACGCGTAAAATGTCCGTGCGGGCGATGCGAAAGAGTTCCTGCCCGTTGCTGGAGCTAATCAGCGCGCCCACGTCGGTGGAACGCTTCGTCACGATCCCGGCGAACGGCGCTTTGAGCATCTGGAAGTCCTTCTGGACGGTGAGGTTTTGGACGTTCGCCTCGCCGGCCTGCACGGCCGCCTTCATCGCATCGACGTTCGTGCGGTTCTGGTCGAACTCCTGCTGGCTGGCGACTTTCTTGGCGAGCAGGTCCTTCTGGCGCTCGAAATTGAGGTTGGCGATTTCCAGGTTGGACCTCGCCTGGGCCAGCGACGCCGACGCCTGCCGCAACTGCGCGTCGATGTCGGGCGCTTCGATCTCGGCCAGCACCTGGCCCTCTGTGACCTTCGCACCGATGTCCACGTTCCACGCTTTTAAGTAGCCGTTGGTGCGGGCAAAGATCGACGCCTCGTTGAACGCCTGGAGATTGCCCGGCAGGACGATCTCGTTCTCCGCCTGCCCCGCGGAGGGATGGGTGACGAGGACGCGATTTTGCGCGAGGTCATGCGTCGTCTCGCCGAGTTGCTTGTGCTCGCCCGACTGTTTCCAGAGGATCAACGCCACCAGCGCGGACGCCAAGACCAGGAACAACAACACCCACTTCCCCGCGCCGCCCGGACGCTTGGCGGGTAGCGGCGGGGGGCTCTTTTCGGATGAAGGACCGGAGATCGTTTCCGGGTGATTGTCGAGGCGGGCTTCGTCCTTGGTAACGTCCATGATCGGAAAAATGAGGTACTAACGGCGGTCAATGCTGCCCGGCGGGGAGCGCCAGGGCGGGTTCGGGGCGGTGCGTTGCGCCGCCGGTGTTGGTAGGAACGGGCGCGGCGCTCTTCCCGGCGGTGCGGCTGCGGATCAGCGCGAAGATCACCGGCACGAAGAACAGCGTCGCCACCGTGGAAACCAGCAACCCGCCGATGACCGCGCGGCCCAGAGGGGCGTTTTGTTCGCCACCCTCGCCCAGCCCGAGGCTCATCGGCACCATGCCGATCATCATCGCCAGGGCCGTCATGATGACCGGGCGCAGCCGTGTGCGGCCCGCTTCCAGCGCCGCACGAAACGCATCGCCGTGTTCATCCAACTGCTCGCGGGCAAACGTCACGACGAGGATGGAGTTCGAGGTCGCCACGCCCACGCACATGATCGCCCCCATCAACGCGGGCACGCTGATGGTCGTGCCCGTGAGAAACAACATCCACGAAATGCCCGCCAGCGCGCCCGGCAGGCCCGTCAGGATGATGAACGGGTCCGTCCACGACTGGAAGTTCACGACGATGAGCAGGTAAACCAGGATCACCGCGCCGACCAGACCGGCCGCGAGGCCCACGAACGACGCGTGCATCGTCTGCACCTGCCCGCGGATCTCGATCAGGCTGCCACGCGGCAGCTTTTTGCGCGCGTCGTCCACGATTTTGTTGATGTCCCCGGCCACGCCGCCGAGGTCGCGCCCCTGTACGCTGCACAGGATGTCCACGACCGGCTTCAGGTTGTAGGTCGTGAGCACGGACGCGCCCGTGCTGCGGCTCAGGGTCGCCAGGTTGACGAGGAGCTGATTGGGCGCGCCGTTGGTGCTGGTGATGGGCAAATCAAGAAGGTTGTCGAGCGTCTCGACGCGGTACTGCGGGGCGGACGCGGCGAGGTTGTAGACGATGTGGTTGCTGCTCAGGAAGAACGAGGGCGAGACCTGGAAGGAGTTGCTGAGCGAGGTCAGGAGGCTGTTGGCCACGTCGCGCTCCGTCAGCCCGAGCTGGTTGGCCTTCGAGCGGTCCACCTTCAGGTTGATCTTGGGCTGGTTGAAAAGCTGGTAGATGTGCGAATCCACCGCGCCCGGCACCTGCTTGATCCGCTCCGCCACGTCCTTGGCGACGGCGAGGTTGCCCTCCACGTCCCGGCCGACGAACTGGATGTCGATGGGCGCGCTGATGCCGAAGTTCAGAATCTGGCTGACGATGTCCGCCGGTTGGAAAAAGAACTCGACCCCGGGGAATTTCTTGGGCAACTCCTGGCGCAGCCGGGCGACGTAGTTGGCCGTCGGGCCGTGGTGTTCCTGGTTGAGCGCGCAGAGGATTTCCACGTCCGCCGTGCCGATGGTTCCGTTGTTGGAGTACGACGTGTTGATGCCGCTGTAGGGCAGGCCGATGTTGTCGATGATCGTGCTGACCTCTTCCTTCGGAATCTGCGTGCGGATGAACTGCTCGACCTGATCGGCGGAGTTGGCCGTTTCCTCGATGCGCGTGGCCGTGCGGGCGCGCATGTGCAGCCTGAACTGCCCGGCGTCCACGCTCGGGAAGAAGTCCTGGCCGACCGTCAGGAGCAGCCCCATCGAAAGCAGGCAGATCGCCAGGAAACCGAGCACGAACGTCCAGCGCATCGCCAGCGCGCCTTCCAGCCGCCCCGCGTACCAGTCACGGAACCGCGCGAACCGCTCCTCGAACCCGGCCTGGAACCGTCCGAAAAACCCGCGCGGCGCTCCGCCGTGCCCGTGCACCGTGCCCTCGCGCCCGCTCTGGAAATACTGCACCAGAGTCGGCACAATCGTGCGCGAGAGGAGGTAGGAAGCCAGCATGGCGAAGACCACCGACTCGGCCAGCGGGACGAACAGGTAGCGCGCCACGCCCGCCAGGAAGAACATCGGCAAAAAGACGATGCAGATGCAGAGCGTGGACACGAACGCCGGCCCCGCGATCTGCGCCGCGCCGTCGAGGATGGCCGTGGTCACGTCCTTCCCCATCTCCAGGTTGCGGTCGATGTTTTCGATTTCCACCGTGGCGTCGTCCACCAGGATGCCGACGGCCAGGGCGAGGCCGCCCAGGGTCATGATGTTGATCGTCTCGCCCAGCGCGCTCAGCGTGCAGATGGAAGCCAGGATCGACAGCGGGATCGAGATGCCGATGACCAGCGTGTGCCGCCAGTTGCCCAGGAAGAGCAGGATCATCGCGGCCGTCAGGCACGCGGCGATGACGGCCTCGACGATGACGCCCTTGACCGACGCCTTGACGAAGATCGATTGGTCGAAAAGCGGCTTGATGGACAGCTCCGGCGGCAGCGTCGTGAGGAGCTGCGGCATCCGCTCCCGGATGGTGTTCACGATGGAAAGGGTGGAGGCGACGCCCGACTTGTAGACGGACAGGAGCACGCCGCGCTGGCCGTCCTGGTGGACGATGTTGGTCTGCGGGGTGAAGCCGTCGCGCACGCTGCCTACGTCGCGCACGTAGACGATGGCCCCGCTGGCGCTCTTGATGGGGATGTCGCCGACCTGCGCGATGGTCTCCGGGCTGGCGTTCATCTCCACGTCGCTCTCCAGGCTGCCGAGCTTCACGGTGCCGCTGGGCAGCACGAGGTTTTGCACGGTCAGGGCGTTGACCACGTCGGTCGGCGAGAGCCCGCGCGCGGTGAGCTTGGCCGGGTCGAAGTCGATCATGATCGAGCGCTGCTTGCCGCCGAAGGGATACGGGATCGCCGCGCCGGGCACGTCGGCGAAGGCGGTGCGCACGTAGTTGATGGAGATGTCGTAGAGTTGCTGTTCGCCGAGTTGTTCGCTGCTCAGGCCGAGCTGGAGGATGGGCACGCTGCTGGCGTTGTAGGAGATGATGAGCGGCGGCGTGATGCCCTGCGGAAGCTGCTTGAGGATCGTCTGGCAGATGGCCGTGACCTGCGCGAGCGCGGCGGGCAGCTTGGCGGTGGGCTGGAAGAAGACCTTCGTGACGCTGATGCCGTTGAGCGAGGTGCTCTCGACGTGCTCGATGTCGTTGACCGTCGTGGTCAGCACGCGCTCGAAGGGACTCGTGATGCGGTCGCCGAACTGCGAGGCCGGCATCCCCGTGTACTGGAACACGATGGACACGACGGGGATGTCGATGTTCGGGAAAATATCGACCGGGGTGCGGCTGATCACGAACACGCTGGAGAGCACCAGCAGCAGCGAGGCGACGACGAACGTGTACGGCCGACTGAGAGCGAGTTTGACGATCCACATAGGCGATTGATCCGGGCAGCCTCCGATCCACCGCCCCACCGGACGGCTTCAGCGGATTCGTAGAACATCCCGCCACAAGCCGGGCGTTCCCAATACATCTTTACACCCCGATTGATAACAGATCATTATCAATCGCCGCGCCTGTCAGGCTGCCTGGAGCGTTTCGATGAACTGGAGCAGGTGCGGCGCTTTGTCGTGCCGACGCCAGGCGGCGAAGGTCAGCACCTCGGGCGCGTCGGCTGGCAGCGGCCGGTAGCTGAGGCCAGGACGGGAGATTTCCTGCGAACCGGCCGTCGTCGGCGAGAACCCGAAGCCGCACGCCACCATCCAGAGCCGCGTGGCGAGGTCCTGGGCGTATTGGTGGACGACGGGCCGCACCCGCGCGCGTTCGCAGCACGAGAAGAACGGCTCGAAATAGCGTTCGCGCACGTCGTTGGTGCCGATCATCGGCTGGCCGTGGAGGTCGCGCCACGCGACGCGCTTTTTCCTGGCCAGGGCGCTCTCGGTCGGCACGGCGACGATCATCGGCTGCCGGGCGATTTCCACGCTGGCGAGTTCCTCGGAGGAAAAACCCGCCCCGATGGCGTATTCCTCGACTCCGGCGGTATCGGCGGCGGGTTTGCCGCCGGCGACCCGCTGACGGGCCACGCGCAGCAGGCCGGCGTCGATCTCGCCACGCAGCAGGAGTTCGATCTGGCGGTGGGTGGGCGCTTCCATGAGCGCGAGGTTGACCTGCGGGAAACGCTCGCGGTAGACCCGCAGCAGGCCGCCGAGCTTGGCGGTGGCGACGTTGGAGAGGAACGCGACGCGCAAGGTCCCGATGACGCCACGTTCGGCGTCCTGCGTGTGCTGGCCGACGGCGTCCACCCGGTCGAGGATGGCGCGCGCCTCGGCGTAGAAAGTCTGCCCGGCGTGCGTGACCTCCACGGAACGGGTGGTGCGGTGCAGGAGCCGGACCTTCAATTCGGTTTCCAGGCCGCGGATCTGCACGCTAAGCGCCGGTTGGGCGACGAACAGCCGGCGGGCGGCGCGGGCAAAGGACAGCTCCTCCGCGACGGCGCAATAATAGCGGAGTTGGCGCAGTTCCACGGGCGGTTTGTTCCGGTCAGGCCGTCGCGGCCGGTCGTCCTGTAAGGTAGGGATGGCTCTCCGAGCCAGTCCCTAATTTTCCGCAAGGCGCGTTGTTCGCAGAGATTATCCAAGCCAAAATAGGGACTGCCTCGGAGAGGCATCCCTACCTTGGGACGAAGCCGCTCGCGCGGCAAATCCTTTAGCCTTCGTTGTTTTTCGCGCTGGCGTCGTCGGCGAGCGACGTTTTCCACGCTGGCGTGACCTCCATCGAACGGCTCCGCGCGCCGGTGCGTGTCTGCTGTGCGGCCGGTCCGGTGCCGGGCGCTGGCAGGACGTAGCGGTTCACGAAGTCGAGCACGCGCGCCGTCGTGTTCGGAAAAACCGCCTGCGCGATCTCCGCCGCCCGCGTGCTCAGCGGAAAACTCAACACCGCCTGCCCCCGGCGGCAGGCTTCGACGATCTGCCGCGCGGCGCTTTCGGCGCTGGTCGAACCCAACGGAAAACTGTTCGAGGTGGCGAACCAGTCGAACTCCTTCGCGTGCTGCCCTTTGAACTCCGCGTTGACGTGCGATCCCGTCCGCATCAGTCCGGGCGAAACGGTCGTCACGCGGATGTTTTCACGGGCCAACTCGGTGGCGAGCGCGCTGGAATAACCCACGAGGGCAAACTTGCTGGCGCTGTACGGCGCGAGGTGCGGCACGGCGATGCGTCCGCCGATGGAGGCGATGTTGACGATCCGCGCGCCGCGTTCGCCGTGGAGGTGCGGCCGGGCGGCGCGGTTGACGTGAAACGCCGCCCAGAAGTTGAGTTGCATCGTCCGCTCGAAATCTTCGACGGTCATGTTTTGCAGCGGTCCGGCCTGGATGATGCCGGCGTCATTGATGACCACGTCCAACGCGCCGAAATGCCGGACGACGTGATGGACCGCCTCGGGGATGTCCTCCGGCCGCGTCAGGTCGCAAGGCACCGTGAGCACCTCGCCGGGGTCACTGCCGCCGCCGGGTGTCTCGATGGCAAGGAGGTCCTGTCGGGCGCGTTCGAGTTCGGCGGGGTCACGGGCGAGCAACGCCAGCGACGCTCCCTCCGCGCGCAGATGCCGCGCGAGCGCCAGACCCAGGCCGCGCGAACCGCCAGTGATGAGCACGACCTTGTCCGCGAAAAAGCGCGGGTCACGCCGCCACCGGGTCAGCGCATAACCGGCAAACGCGAGACCAGCCAGGGTGAGCAACGGAGCGGACGAAGACGAGCGGGACGATCTCATGGTCCCGACAGAATCGTGGCGGGAGGCGCGGACGCGTGCTGGGAAGCCTCTTCGCCGCAGGAGTCGTTTCACAAGGTAGGGATGGCTCTCCGAGCCAGTCCCTATTTTCGTCTGGAAGGGAACGTCGTAAGACGGGCGTGTTCATCCGAGCCAATTTTGGGACTGGCTCGGAGAGCCATCCCTACCTTATTGGGACTACCCTCACGCCGCTTTCCGCAGAGCCACCGTGAAATTTCGGTTGCCTTCGGTGTGCTCCTCGATGGCCGGGACCACGAGTTGGGCAAATTGCCCGATGTCCTGGTAGTTGATGAGCTGATCCAGCCCGAGCGCGTAGGCAAACATCTCGTCGCCCGAGTTGAACGACTGGCAGAGCATCACAACGTAGGTCTGCCGCCGCTCGTCGGTGGGCACCGAGCAAAGGTGCTGCCACAGGGCGTTATCTACCAGCGCGCAACCTTCCAGATTTTCCAGGAGGACGGTCAGACCGTAGGCCCGGCCGCCGAGGCGTTGGATCGCCGCCTGATGCCCCGTGGAGTGGTGGACCTTGTAGCCGATGCCGCGAAGCTGGCCGGTGAGATATTCCAGGTAGCTCGGCTCGTGACAGCAGACCAGCGCCGAACGGTCGTCCCGGCCGATCTTGTCCTCCTGGTTGTTGGCCACCTGACTCTGGGCGGGAACCTGGATGCGAAGGGGTGCACTCATGGGAAATTGGTGGACGCGCGCGAGGACGACTATTTGGCCATGCTCAGGGACGGCATCGGCGCGGCGGGCACGGCAGGCATCGGCGGCGGGGTCTCGGCCGGCGTGGGGCTGGACATCCGCAGACCGGAGAACTCCTGCTTCTGGTTGAGCGCGTGCTTGTGCTGATCGACGCCGCGGCTGATGACCGGCTTGCGCGAGGCGTAGGCGATGGCGGTCTCCTCCTCGATGGCATCCGCCTTGAAGGCCGCCAAGATCGACTGGTCGAAGGTCTGCCAGCCATACGTCGCCGAGGCGGCGGTGATGTCGTAGAAATTGCGCTCCTCGTTCTCGCCGAGCAGGATGGCCTCGCGCGTGCGCAGGTTGCTGCCCATGATCTCCATGAGGAGCTGCCGGCCGCCGCCGATCTTCGGCGCGAGGCGTTGGGCGACGATGTAACGCAGCGTTTCCGCGAGCCGCTGGCGCATCTGGGTCTGCTCCGCCTGCTCGAACATGCCCAGGATGCGGTTGATGGACTGGCCGGCGTTGATCGTGTGCAGCGTGCTGACGACGAGGTGGCCCGTCTCGGCGGCGGTGATGGCGATCTCCGTCGTGTCGCGGTCGCGCAGCTCACCGACGAAGATCACCTTCGGCGCTTCGCGCAACGCCGCCCGCAGGCCGACGGCGAACGTGGAAAAATCGTTGCCCAGTTCCCGCTGGCAGAAGGTCGAGGTCTTGTGCGGATGCACGAACTCGATGGGGTCTTCCAGCGTGACGATGTGGCCGGGCAGCTTTTCGTTGAACTCGTTGAGCAGGGCAGCGAGGGTCGTCGTCTTGCCCGAACCGGTGGCACCGGTGACGAGGATGAGGCCGGTTTTCTCGTTGGTCATCTTGCCGAAGACCGTCGGCAGGCCGAGCGCGTCAATCGTCGGGATTTTCGTGGCGAGGATTCGCATGACGATCCCGTAGTTGCCGCGCTGGCGGAAGATGTTGACGCGCAGGCGGCAGCGGTTGCCGACGGTGTAGCTGCTGTCGCAGGAACCGGTGTTGAGGAGGTCGTTGACCAGCCGCGGGTCGTGCCCGACGAGGCGGTTGACGATGCGCTCGACGTGAAACGGCGTCAGCACGGGCACCGAGGGCGTGACCGCCACGGGTTTGAGCTTGCCGTGGGCCTCGACCTGAAACGGACGGCCGACGACGAAAAACAGGTCCGCGATCCCCTCGTGGCTATCGAGGATGGTGTTGAGTAACTGGTCGAAGTGCGCTTTTTGCATGGCCGCTGTTTGCCAAAAGCAAAAAGCGGTCCAGCCCCTGCAAAACCGGCCGGGTCGCGGCCCGGAAATGCCACCCATTCACAGGCGGAACACCCGTGGTGGAAAATTTTACGAAACCCGCGGAGCCGTGGTCGGGCCGGGGGTTCTCCGGGTCGGGGAAACTCTTACTTTTGCCAACCGTTCGTCTTACTTCTGCGTGCTTTCCGCCGGCCGCGTGTACCAGAGTTCGCAGTTGTCGCGCCGCTTGACCGATCCCGGCCGCAACATCTTGAGCGAACGCCACAAGAGCTGCCGCTGACCGTACCATTCCAGCTTGCGCGCGGACGTGACGACGGGCGTTTGCGTCAGGATTTCAAATCGCAGCCCGTGCGCCCGCGCCCAACGTTTGAGCCGGCGGGAAAAGTAAATTTCCTCGCCCGCGTAGACCGCTTCGTCGAAGCCGCCGCACTCCGCCCACGCCTGCCGGTAGCAATACACGTAGGAACCCGCCGCGAGCTTGGCGAAGGCCGAGACGCGGTTCCAGATCCACAGCAGCGACGCGGCGGTGGGATTCAACGCACTCTGGCCGAAGGTCAGCGCCGCCCCGCCCGCGCAGACCTTTCCGCCCTCGAACCGGCGCAAGGTCGCGCTCAGGAGTTCCGGGGAAACGAGCGTGTCCGCGTCCACGAAGATGAGCCAGCGCCCCCGGGCGGCCCGGGCGGCGGTGTTGCGGGCGCGGCTGATCTGGTTG
>CAZZYS010000125.1:9574-12377 GCA_964658285.1 uncultured Verrucomicrobiota bacterium | reverse complement strand
CCATCGCGCGGGCGCTCGTCAACGATCCTTCCATCATCCTCGCCGACGAGCCGACGGGCAACCTCGACAGCAAGACGGGCAACGAGATCATGGCGCTCATGGAAGACCTCTACGCGCAGGGCAACACGATCATCGTCGTCACGCACGAACCCGACATCGCCGAGCACGCGCGGCGGATCGTGCGCCTGCGCGACGGATTGATCGAGAGCGATAGCCCGACCCAGACATGAATCGCCTGCGCTTCGAGTTCGTCGAGAGTTTCAAGATCGCGTACGCGCAGATCGCGGCGAACCGCACGCGCAGCTTCCTCACGGCGCTGGGCGTCATCATCGGCATCGTGGCCGTGACGCTGATGGGCACGGCCATCGCCGGCATCGACACCGGCTTCACCCGCTCGATGGCGCTGCTCGGCGACGACATCCTCTACGTGGGCCAGCACCCGTGGGCCACGGACCGCGACGATTGGGAATTTCGCAACCGGAAGGACATCAAAAGCGAATACGCCGACACGCTCCAGACGATCATCGACGGGACCCCCCACTCCTACCTCGTCAAGGCGGTGCCGACGGCCGTCACCTTCCGCAACGTGGTGCGCGGTGACTACCAGGTCAGTGCGGTGTACACGCTCGGCACCACCGACGAATACACCCAGATCGCTTCGGTGGACCTGCGTGACGGACGTTTTTTCAATGCGACGGAAAGCCGCGGCGCGCGCAACGTTTGCGTCCTCGGTTGCGACGTGGCGGACGCGCTGTTTCCAGAACGCTCCGCGCTCGATCAGAACGTCACCTTGGGCGGCAATAAATTCCGGGTCGTGGGCATCTTCGCCAAGCAAGGTTCTTTTCTGGGTCTGTTCTCTTTTGACAACCAGATCGCCATCCCGCTGCCGGCGTTCAAAAAGTTTTTCGCCAAGAAAGGTAGTGAGTTCGAGTTGCGCGTGAAAATGCGCGACAAGGAACACACGCCAGAAGCCAAGGCGGAGCTGATCGGCGACATGCGCCGCGTGCGTTCACTGATGCCCGACCAGGAGGATGATTTCGCCATCAACACGCAGGATGCCTTCAAGCAGACGCTCGACCCGATCAAGGCAGGCATCGCCATCGCGGGTTTGTTCATCACCGGGTTGGCTCTTTTTGTAGGGGCCATCGGGATCATGAATATCACCTTCGTCAGCGTGCGCGAACGCACGCGCGAGATCGGCACGCGCAAGGCCCTGGGGGCGCGGCGGCGCACCATCCTGCTGCAATTTCTCATCGAAGCGGTGGCCATCTGTGTGCTGGGTGGTTTCGCCGGTCTGCTCCTTTCGTACGTGCTGTTCAGCGGCGTGGCGGCGGCGTTTCCCGCGTTTCCCATCGAGTTTTCCCTCGGCCTGGTGCTGACCGGCCTGTTCATTTCGGTGGTCACGGGCGTGGTGTCCGGTTTCGCGCCCGCGTGGTCGGCCTCGCGGCTCGATCCGGTAACAGCCCTGCGCTACGAATAATTTATGCCATTTATCGAAGTTCTCCGGTTGGCGTTCATGGCACTCGGGGCGAACAAATTACGCTCCGGCCTGACGATGCTCGGGATCACCATCGGAGTCTTCTCGGTCATCAGTGTCATGACCGCGACCGGTGCGCTGCAAAGCTCTGTGGAGACGGGCCTGAGCTTCCTCGGGTCGAACTTTTTTCAGTTCGCAAAATATCCCGTGATCGGTGGCGGCGGTCCGCAGGCGGCGGCAAAATATGGCAACCGCCGAAACATCACGTACGAGGAAGCGATGGTCTACAAGCGCCTGATGGCAGATACGGCAGCGGCGATCAGCCTGAAAGTTTTCGACGGCGGCAAACGCGTGACCTACGGAAAGCTGCGCACGAATCCAAACATCAGCATCGTGGGCACCAACGAGAATTTCATCGGTTCCAATAGCTTCACCATCGAGGAAGGGCGCAACTTCAACGAGAGCGACGTGGACCTCGCGCGCAGCGTGTGCATCGTCGGCAGCGACATTCGCAAGCGCGTCTTTCCCGTCGAAGACCCCATCGGCAAGCTCATCAAGATCAACGAGAAAAACTACACGGTCATCGGCGTTCTCGAAGAAAAAGGCAGCGGCCTGGGCGGCAGCAACGATGCCTACGTGCTTACGCCGATCACCCGCTTCTTTGAAGATTTCGGCCACGCCAACCGCACCGTGAACGTCGCCACACAGGCCACGAGTCAGCAGTCCTATCAGCGCACGTTCAACACCGCCGTCGGGGCCATGCGGATCGCGCGGCAGCTTCCGCCCGGGACGGAAAACGACTTCGAGATTTTCACCAACGACTCCCTCGTCGCCGCCTTCGCATCGGTGGCGAACGCCGTGCGCGCGGGTGCGTTCGTGATCAGTTCGGTCGCGTTGTTGGCGGCTGGCGTGGGCATCATGAACATCATGCTGGTGAGCGTGACCGAACGGACCAAGGAAATCGGCGTGCGCAAATCTATCGGCGCGAAGAAGCGTGACATTTTGCGGCAGTTCCTCGTCGAAGCCGTCTTCCTGTCGGAACTCGGTGGCGCGGTCGGCATTTTGCTCGGCGTCGCCGGAGGGAACGTCTTGGCCGCCATGCTCAAGGCGGAAATCATCTTCCCGTGGGGGTGGGCTGTGGCGGGGTTATTGGTGTGTTCCGCCATCGGGATCGGCTTCGGCATGTACCCGGCGTGGCGGGCAGCGTCGCTCGATCCGATTGAGGCGTTGCGTTTCGAGTGATGTTTTCACCGCGCCAGCGGTGGTCATCGATAAGGTAGGGATGGCTCTCCGAGCCAGTCCCTATTTTGGCTTGGATAATCGTCA
>CAZZYS010000125.1:0-9564 GCA_964658285.1 uncultured Verrucomicrobiota bacterium | reverse complement strand
CAGGGACTGGCTCGGAGAGCCATCCCTACCTTAGTTGGACGACGCCTGCGGCGTCAGGCCGCCGCAACCAACGCGCCGTAGGTGCTCTTGAGCTTGTCGAGTTGCGCGACGAGCAGGCTCAGGAAAAGACCCACGTCCGTCACCACGCCCACGGACTCGACCGAACCCCGGTCCGCCAGCTTCGTGACGACCGCCGGATTGATGTCCACGCACACGAGTTTGACCCCTGCAGGGGTCATGTTCCCGACCCCGATGGAGTGCAGCATACTCGAAAGCATGAGGATCATGTCCGCGCCTTTGATGAGCCGGGCATAATCTTCCTGTGCACGGATGAGGTCCATGATCGTGTCGGGCAGCGGTCCGTCGTCGCGGATGGAACCAGAAAGCGAGAACGGCACTCGTTGCCGCACGCATTCGTAGAAAACGCCGCTCCGCAGGTCGCCCGCCGCCACGGTCTGCGCGATGCCGCCGTGGCCACGCACCGTGTTGATGACTTTCAGATGGTGGCGATGCCCGCCGTGCACCGGCGAGCCGCGCTTCATGTCCACGCCCAGAGAGGTGCCCAGGATGTTTTGCTCGATATCGTGCACGGCGATGGCGTTGCCGCCGAGCAACACGTGGACGTAACGTTCGCGGATGAGTCGCGCCAGATGATCGCCGCCGCCCGTGTGGATCACCACCGGACCGGCCACGACCACGACCTTGCCGCCCTGGTCGTGGATGCGGCGCAGTTCCCAGGCGATCTGCTCGACGACGAGTTCCACCTTGCGCTCGCTCGAAACGCTCGCGCCCATGAAGCCGAATTCTTCCGCGACTCCCGCGCCTACCTCGGCGAGCGCGCTGTCGCGTGATTCCGTCTTGCGGATGGCGCGGATGCCGTCCACGCCGACGACGACCTGTTCGCCGACGCGCAGGTCGCGGATGAGCCGGCAGTCCACCCGCGTGCCGTCCCAGACGATGACGCCGTCCATCCGCTGATGTTCCACCCGACGCCAAACGCCGGCGCAACGAACCTCGGTCGGATAGATCGTCGTCACGGAAAAATCGGCCGGCGCGACCCCGACCTGGGTCACAGACTCGAAGCGCGCGTCTTTCTCGTCCGCTTCCGGCTGCCCTGCCCCGAGGGGGATGAGTTGTCCCATGATCCGGTCCAGCGCCGGGGCGGAAGGCGCGGAAACCTTCAGCCGCGCCGTGGAGGTGCTCTGACGCTGCCGACCGAGGTTGAATTCCAAAATCTGGAAGCTGCCCGCTCCCTCGACAATCGAATCCAGCGCGCGGTCGAGCAACCCGGAATCCAGTAAATGACCCTCCAGCGTGATTTCCCGGCTCTCGACGGCGGCGAGAGCGTGGGCGTCTCCACGCACGGCCTCGTCGAGCCGCAGCGTCAGGCACTTCGCCGCACCCCCTGCCTTCATGAATTCGGTGAGCGGCGTCTCGACAATCTCGAATCCGGCCGCCGTCAGGCGTTGGTGCAACCCCGCGCTGGCCTTGTTGACGATCAGCGTTCGTCCGACGTTCACCGCGTTGCAAACGAAGTTCACCGCGTCGGGTTCAGCCACGGCGATCCGGCGCGCGGCCGGCACGCGACGTTCGATGAGACGATTCGAGTAAGCGTCGAACGCATCGGGATAGTAAAGCAAGTATCCCCCGGCCAGCGGGCAGAGGCACGTGTCGAGATGGTAGAAACGCTTGTCGACGAGCCGCAGGGAGAGCACTTCCACGTCCAGCCACCGGGCCAGCAGCGGATGGGAGTCGAGTTCGGAGCGCGGCCCGTACCCGGCCCAGAGCCAACGGCCCTCGCGGTCGAACAACGCGTCCCCGGCCCCCTCGAAAGGCAGGTCCTTGGGCAATTCATGGACCGTAAACCCGGCGCGCTCGAACCAGGCTTTGTAGATCGGTTCCTCCCCTTGCCGCTCGGGGTGGAGAAAACGGCTCAGGACGACCTTGTTCCCCAGCACGAGACCGGCATTGGCGGTGAAAACGAGGTCAGGCCAGCCCTGGGCGGGGGTGACCAGTTCCACGTCGGCGCAGGCGCGCAGGGCGGTTTCGAGGCCGCGCCACTGTTCGGCGGCGCGCTGTTGGGAGGAGCGGTCAACGTTGCCTTCCATCCAGACGTTGATCACGTAATCGACCTGATAGAAGTCAGGCGGGCACATCAGAAAACGGGCTTCGGGGGGCATGGAAGAACATCGCTTGCGCGGGCGCGACCGCAACCGGCGGCTGGATTTGGGTCTCGCGTGTCTTTGCGGTACAATCCATCTATCCGACCGTGACGAGCCTCCACGATCTCACCTACCCGCAGCTCGAAGAAATCTTCGTGCGCGACGGGCTGCATCATTCCCACGCGCGCAGGCTGTGGCGTGCGTTGCACCGGGAGTTGCGCCCGGGTTTTACGTTGGACAGTTTGCCGGACGACTTTTTGCTGCCCCTGACCCGGTGGCTGCACGCGAACGTCGTTGGCGAGGCTGGCGTGGAGAAGCGTTATTCACTGGATGCGCCGGACGTGGTCGGCGAAATCCCGAGCGCCGATGGACTCACTCGCAAATATCTCCTGCGGCTCGCTGACGGGCAGGAAGTCGAAACGGTGTTGATGGCGTACACCAGGCGGTATACCGCCTGTCTGAGCACCCAGGCCGGTTGCGCGATGGGTTGCGTGTTTTGCGCGACGGGGCAGATGGGTTTTGTCCGCCACCTGCGCGCGGGCGAGATCGTTGCACAAGTGTTGCACGTCCAGCGAGTCCTGCGCGCCGAGGATCAACCCGGCGTGCGCAATCTCGTGCTCATGGGCATGGGCGAACCACTGCACAACTACGAGAACGTCATGGCGGCCCTCGAAACCATCACCGACCATCGCGGGCTGAACATCGGCCCGGGAAGGATCAGCATCAGCACCGTCGGCGTGGTGCCGGGCATCTTGCGGCTGGCGCGGGAACGGCAGCCGTACAATCTCGCCGTCAGCCTGCACGGCGCGAGCGAGGCGGAACGTGCCGCGCTCGTGCCGGTGAGCCGGCGTTGGCCGCTGGCGGTGTTGATCGACGCGTGCCGGACGTATGGCGCGCAAACCGGCCGGCGCATCTTTTTTGAATGGACCTTGGTGGCTGGCGTGAACGATTCACCGGACACGGCGCGGCGGCTCGCGGCACTGCTGCGGGGGATCGACGCGCACATCAATCTCATCCCGCTCAATCCGACCGGAGGCTTCGGCGGACGACCGACCGGTGGCGGTGAAGCAGACGAGTTCCAGGCAATCTTGCAAGACTCGGGCTATCCGTGCACGATCCGCCAACGCCGCGGCATCGACGTAGCGGCGGGCTGTGGGCAGTTGCGGGCGGAGAAAACGAAACGCGCCCCCGTGATTGTTACGGCCGCCGCTCTTTGACCGACGCGAGCAGGTCGGCAATGACTTCGCCACGAGGTTTCGCGCCGAGATTGCCTTGCCCGTGGACGCGCACACTGACGTTGCCCGCTTCGAGGTCGCGGTTGCCGATGACGAGCATCGTATGGACCTTCATTTGTTCCGCGTTGGCGATCTTGGCCTTGATGGGGTCGGTCCCGGCGTCGAGCGTGGCGCGAACGCCCTGCGCGCGTAGTTCCTTGACCACGCCCTGCGCGTATTCGACCAACGGAGCTTCGTCGCCAATGGGCAGGACGCGCACCTGTTCCGGTGAGAGCCAGAGCGGGAAATTGCCCGCGTAATGCTCGATCAGGAACCCGATGAAACGCTCGTGCGTGCCAAGCGGCGCACGGTGGATGCAAAGCGGGACTTCGTCGGTGTTGTCACGAGTTTTGTACTTCAACCCGAATTTTGCTGGCACGCAGAAATCCACCTGATTAGTGGCGATGGTAAATTCCTTACCGATGGCGCTCCACACCTGCACGTCGATCTTCGGGCCGTAGAAGGCGGCTTCGTTGGGCACCTCGACATAGGGAATGCCGCTCTTGATGAGAACATCACGCACCATGTCCTCCGTTTTCTTCCACAGTTCGGGGTTATCCACGAACTTCTCGCCGAGCTTGGCGGGATCGTGTGTGGAGAAGCGCATCTGGTATTTCCCCAAGCCGAAAAGCTTGAAGTAGTTCAAGTACATCTGATTTACCGCGTTAAACTCGCTCTCAAACTGCGCCTCCGTGCAGTAGATATGAGCGTCGTTCATCTGCATCGCGCGAACGCGCATGAGACCCTGGAGTTCACCTGACTGCTCGTAGCGGTAGCAGGTGCCGTATTCGGCAAAGCGCAGAGGTAATTCACGATAACTGCGCGGCATCGCTCCGAAGAGCTTGTGGTGATGCGGACAGTTCATCGCTTTGAGGTAGTAGCGATGAGCAGACAGAATTTTGTCTACATCCGCGATCAATACACTTTCTGGCTTCAGATGGGTGGCAAACACTTCAACAGTTGTAGCTCGCAACTTTTCTAATTCATCGTATGAAGCCGCGAGTTTAGGCTCCTTAAGTATGGAATCGAGCTTGGACAAATCTAACTTGCCCTGCTCAAGAGCCTGCAAAGTCGATTCGCTTAAAAGTTTAAACTCGTTTGCTTTACGGGCCTTTGCCAGCAACGCAGTCTCCGCCTCTGGATCGAGCTTCATCTGCATCGGCGGGAACATGCTCTCCGCGTAGTAGGGCAAATGCCCGCTCGTCAGATACATGTTCTCGCGCGCCAAGTGCGGCGTCCGAACGCGCTCGTACCCGGCGGCGAACTCCGCCTCCTTGGCCAACTTCTCCAGTTCCTCGATGATCGCTGTACCGCGCGGCAGCCAGAGTGGCAGGCCGGGGCCGACATCTTCATCAAAAGTGAATAGCTCCAACTCCTTGCCCAGCTTGCGGTGGTCGCGTTTTTTCGACTCCTCCAGCATGGCGAAATATTCGTCCATCTGAGTCTTGTTCTTGAAAGCCGTGCCGTAGATGCGCTGGAGCTGCGGATTTTTCTCGTCGCCTTTGTAGTACGCGCTGGCAACGTGCGTCAGCTTGAACGCCCCAACGTTCCCGGTCCGACCCACATGCGGGCCGGCACAGAGGTCAGTGAAATCACCGTTGCGGTAGAGCGTGATTTTCTCGTCGGCCGGGATGTTCTGAACGATGTCGAGTTTGAACTTGCTCGCGCTCCCCGGACGCTCGCCCAAACTCGCCAGCGCACCTTTCTCGGCCAGCGCCACCGCTTCGTCGCGTGACACTTCCACCCGCTGGAACACGTTGTTCGCTTTGGTCTCCTTCTTCATCTCCGCTTCGATGCGCGGGAAATCTTCCGGCGTGATCCGGTGCGGCAACTCCACGTCATAGTAAAACCCGTTTTCCACCGGGGGTCCGGCGGCGAACTGCGCTTCCGGCCAAATGCGCAGGATCGCCGTCGCCAAAACGTGCGCCGCCGAGTGGCGAATGCGCTCTAGTTCCGTCATCGGCTTGCCCTCCGCGTGGCGCGGTCCTCCGGCGGCAGCAGGGTCTTCGGCGGCGTTCTTCTCGTCGGCGTGTTCGGACATAATTGGCAAAAGTGGACCGAAAACATACGCCGGGCCGACGCCGTTACCAACCGATTTCGCACCGCCGCCCGGACACCCTTCCCGTTCCCGGCCCTCCCGGTGCCGACGGCTGGCTCATCCGCCGACTTCCTGCTCCTGCCGCGCGATGCTGCGTTCGAGCACGGCTTTCAGCTCCGGCTGACGGATCGGTTTACTCAGATAATCATCCATCCCGGACGCCGCGCACGCCTCGCGGTCCTCTTTCATGGCGTTGGCGGTCAGCGCGACGATGTACGGACGCTCGGCCGGCGCGAGCATCGCACAGATGCGCCGGGTCGCTTCCAGACCGTCGATTTCGGGCATCTGGACATCCATGAAAATCACGTCGTAACGCTGGCGGAGCACCGCCACGATGGCTTGCGTGCCATCGGAGACGAGGTCGCTGCCGTACCCGTACTGCAGCAGCACGCGCCTGATGACCTGCTGATTGATGGCGTTGTCCTCGGCGACCAGAATCTTTAGCGGGAACCGGCCGGCCATCGTCGGATCGGCACCCTGCGGCGGGCGACTCACGCGTGCGCTGGGCCGGGCGTTGCCCAGGGCCGTGGTCAGCGCGTTGAGCAGATGCGTCTGTTTGACGGGCTTCATCAGCCGCGCCGCAAACTCGTTGCCTGCGTTGACGCTGCTTTCCCGGGAGGGGATGGACGAACTCAACAGCACGAGCGGCAGCGTGCGAAAGGCTTCCCGCGCGTGGATTTGCCGCGCCAGTTCGTAGCCGTCCATATCGGGCATCTGCCAGTCGAGGATGGCGAGGTCCACCTGCGCGTCGTCTTCGAGCCACGACAGGGCTTCCGCCGGCGTGGCGAACGCCGTGGGGACCATGCCCCAACGCTCGGTCTGGATGCGGAGAATCTGGCGGTTGATGTCGCCGTCGTCCACGATCAGCACCCGCTTGTCCTTGAGGATGGCGGAGGACGCGAGGTATTTGACCCGCCGGGGAGAACAGGTCTCCTTGGCGAAGAGCGTGAAGAAAAACGAGGTGCCGAGCCCCGGCCTGCTCTCGACCCAAATCCTGCCGCCCATCGCTTCCACGATGCGCTTGGAGATCACCAATCCTAGGCCGGTGCCGCCGTGCCGGCGCGTGACGGAGGCATCGACCTGGCTGAACGCGTGGAACAGGCGGTCCATCCGATCCGCGGGGATGCCCGGCCCGGTGTCGCGCACCTCGAAGTGGAGCTGCACCCAGCCTTCGTGGGCGGACGGGCCCGCCGCCAGTTCGCGCAGGTACTCGTTGCCCGCCGGGATGTCCTCGCAGGACGCCTGCGCGCAGGAAACCTCGACGACCACCTCGCCCTTCTCGGTGAATTTCAAGGCGTTGCCCACGAGATTGATGAGGACCTGGCGCAGGCGCGTCGGATCGCTGACGATGGCCCCCGGCACCCGCGAATCATACAGGTAGGCGAGATCGATGCTTTTCTCGGCCGAGCGGGAGCCGAAAACATCGAGGACCTCTTCCAGACTGGGGATCAGATCGAAGGTGAGGTGTTCGAGTTCCATCGAACCGGACTCGATCTTGGAGAAATCGAGGATTTCGTTGATGACGGTCATCAGGTTGTCGCCGCTCTGACGGATCGTTTCGACGAAACTGACCTGCTCGTCGCGCAGGTCGGTGTCGAGCAGGAGGCCCGTCATGCCGATGACCCCGTTCATGGGCGTGCGGATTTCGTGAGACATGTTGGCCAGGAACTCGGACTTGGCGACGTTGGCGGCGTCCGCTTTTTCCATGGCGACGCGCAGCTCGCGGTTGGCGTTGGCGAGTTCGCCCGTGCGCTCGGCCACGGCGCGCTCGATGCGCTCGTTGGTCAACTGCGACTCCGCCTGGCGGCGCGCGATGCGGCGCATCTCCAGGAGGCTCTGGTGGCACATGATGGAGAGAAAGATATCCTCGAAGAGCACCCAGCCCGCGTGTTCGAGCCAGCGGAAATAACCGGGCATGATCGAGCCGAAGATGGATTGCGGCCAGAACACCCCGCGCAGGAAATGATCCGCGGCCGTCACCACGGTCGCCGTGGCGAGCACGCGCCAGTCCCGGTAGAAGGCGAGGAACGCCAGCGAGCCGAAAATGTGGAAATGCGTCTCGATGCGTCCGCCGCTGAGATGGATGAGCAGGGCGGAGGCGAGCATCTCGGAGGCGGCGATGACGTGGCGCGTCAGCGTATGCCCTGGGTGCGTGAGCACGAGCAGCACGGGCAGACCGGCGATGGCCCCCCCGAGGAAAATTGCGGCGAGCACGTGCACGTGCACCGAACTGACCGCCCCGATCCAGGTGTGGGGGGTCACCACCAGAGCCATCCCGATGCCGGCGAGCCATTGCACCAGCATCAACCCCGCGAACATCCGGTCGGTGCGGACCCAGGCGCGGCGGCGTTCGCCCTGGAAGTAATCTTCCGCCAACTGGGTGAGGTGCTCAGAGGCCACCTCCGCTTCGGGGGCGGCGAAAGTGAACGCGGAACGAAGCTGTGAGAGCGAAATCATGGTGGGGAAGAGGCAGCGGGCGGTTCCAGCAGCGGGCAGCCGTAAACGGGCGTCCGGGTCACCGGCGAGGTGCCCTGGAGAACCAGGCCGACGACGGCGGCACGGCCGGGATTATCGCCTTCGTGGCCGCGCGAGGGGGTGATGCCGCCACTGAAGGCCAGTTGCCCGGAAGGTCGGTACAAGAGGACGTGGCCCGATCCTTTCACCCCGAAAAGTCCCGCCTCCCGGCCGTCCTGATCGGTGGTGACACGCACCCCCGGGATCGCCGCGGCTTTCTGCCACAGCTCGCCCTGCTCCCAGCGAGGAGGCACGCCCTTCGGGAGCGTGAAAACGATGGTCACCGCGACCCGATGCGAAAGGCTGGCCAACAGCCCGGCGAGTTCGTGCATACTCGCCCGGGTGCAAGGGCAGCGCGGGTGCGCAAAGAAGATCAACGTCGGCACGTCCGGGTCGAGGTCCAACGCGGAGCGGGCCGGGAACGCCGCACCGACCGTGGCACCGGCGACGGGAGTGAACTCCTCCCGTGCGAGGGTGAAAAAGCCAGTGGTCAGAAAGGCGATCCAGACCAGGCTCGCGATCAGCACGAATTTTCCGGGCGCACGGACTTTGGCGGGTGCATCGGCCCGGGGGAGGCTCCCGTCACCGGGCGACAGACCGGCAGCGGCATTTGCGTCCAGCGGCCGGTCAGAGACCTCCGATGAAGGCTCGTCCAGCACGCGCCCGTGGCGAGAGCGAGAGGATTGATCTGTCTGATGCGCGTGGCCGGGGATTCCCATATTCGAGTGCCTCACGGGGGCACCCAAAACTGTGAATAGCATGAATCGGTCTTGCGCCGATGGGGTCAATCCCCGCAAAACACCGAGGTCTTGACCGCAGCAGGCCTGTGTCAGGTGAACGTCATTTTAGTACACCACCCGCGACTGCGTGGCGTCGCGCTCGATCACCGGCCGGCCCGTCGGCATTTCCCAGGCCGCCGCGCTGTTGCCGCGCAGGGTCACGATGCCGCTGCCGTCCGGGATGAACGCCAGCGGGACGTACCCCAACGGACCCGTGCCCGTGCCGTATCCCGCCTTGGCGTTGGCGATCTTCAAGCCCAGCCGCCAGGCCGTCGTGTTCCAGCACCGCAGGTCGGGATATTCCGAACCCGCCAGCGTCTTGCCGTCCGGCGAGACCGCCAGTGGGAACCCGCCGCCGGGCAGGTTCGCTTGCAGGCGGCCATCGTTTGGCGACCATGCTTGCGCGTTCTCGTCGGTCGCCGTGACCACCGCGCGTCCTCCGTCGGTGAAAACGATTTGCCGCACGCGCACCCCGGCGTTGGGAGTCACCTTTAACTCCACCGCGAGTTTGCCCGTCGCCGTTTCGTACAGGGCTGCGAAGGGATAGCCGCTCTGCTGGCCTCGGACGAACCGTTGCTCCTCGCCGCCGACCGCCAGCAGCTTGCCGTCTGGCGAAAACAACGCCGTCCCCAGGGATTTCTGGTCGAACGAAATCAACCGCAACAATTTCAGATCCGCCACGCCCAGCAGCTCGATCCCGGTGCCCGAACCGACCGCCGCCAGAACCTTGCCGTCCG
>CAZZYS010000124.1:0-12401 GCA_964658285.1 uncultured Verrucomicrobiota bacterium | reverse complement strand
CACCGCCACGGTCTCCGGGTCGCATCGCACATGTTTTACCTCGAAGATGCCAAGGCGCTCGTCGGCGCGGGGGTGGACATCCTCGCCCACAGCGTGCGCGACAAGCTCGTGGACGCCGAACTCATCGCCGCCATGAAGACGCGGGGCGTCGCCTACATCCCCACGCTGGCGCTGGACGAGTCACAGTTTGTTTACGCCGATCACCCCGGGTGGATGGAAGAACCGTTCTTCCAACTCGCCGCCGACCCGGGGCTGCTCGAAACCTGGCACGGCGTCGAATACACCGCGAAAACGCTGGCCAGCCCAATGACGGTGAGGAACCGCGCGGCGTTCGCGATGGCCATCCGCAACGTGAAAACCCTCTCCGACGCCGGGGTCTTGATCGCGATGGGGACCGATTCCGGCGCGATGCCGACGCGGCTCGCCGGTTGGGCGGAGCACCGCGAGTTGCAGTTGCTGGTCGCCGCCGGGCTGACGCCGATGCAGGCGATTGTCAGCGCGACGGCGGGCAGCGCCCGGGTCATCGGGCAGGAGGCCGAGCGCGGCACGCTCGAACCGGGCAAGCGCGCGGACCTCCTCGTCCTGGAAGCCGATCCGCTGGAGCACATCGAGAACACGGTTTTCATCGCTTCGATCTGGCACGGCGGGAAGCCGGTGGTGCCGATCACCAAGCGGCCTTGATTCGATGCGATACCGTCCGGCATCGCCATCCCTCCGACGGTGCCGGAGAGAGCCCGAAATATGCATTGTTTTCGGAGCCGGCGTGGGATAGTGATAAGGCAACCCCCCAATTCCCCCATGCGCATCTCCCTTTCGATCCGTTCGGCAGATTCCAGGCGGTTCGCCACGTCGGCCTTCACGCTGATCGAGTTGCTCGTCGTCATCGCCATCATCGCCTTGCTTGCCGGCATCCTGCTGCCCGTCGCGGGGTCGGTCATGGAAAATGCCCGCAAGGTGACGGCGAAAAACACCATCGTACAGGTGATCGCCGCCGTGAAAAACTATCAGACGGATTACGGGATGTACCCCGTGCTGACTACCTCGGTGGCCTCGAAGGACACGACGGTCGGAGGCACGGTCAATGCGAACGCGGAGTTGTTTAGCATCCTGCGCGCGACCGATGTCGCCAGCACCTCGCCAAACACCCGGCGGAACGTCTACTTCGAAGGCAAAGACGTGAAGACTCCGAGCAAGCCGAAAGACGGATTTCTGCCGACCGGCGGCAGTACGACCGGCAACAATGGTGCGGCGCTGACCGTCGGGGACCTGATCGATCCCTGGGGCAATCGTTACTTTATTTGTTACGACAGCGGCTACACCGACCAGGTGGCAAATCCCTATGGATCGTCCGGGCCGAGCGCCAACAACGACGATGGCGGCGTCGCGGACGGCACGGCGCTTCGTACCGGGGTGATCGCGTGGTCCTACGGCAAGGATGGCATGAAGGGGAAAGGCGGTACCGTCACGGGATCGGTGCCGACGATTACTTCGTACGGAGATGACGTGGTTTCCTGGCAATAGAGGTTGGCTTGACACGTTGCCTAGACGAGCTTCCGTTTGTAGGCGATTAGACTTTTGGATTTTCGCGCGGGTGTAGTTCAATGGTAGAACGTCAGCTTCCCAAGCTGAACACGAGGGTTCGATTCCCTTCACCCGCTCTCCTCTGAGAATTGGCCGCCGCCCGTTCGGCACGTTGAGCTGATTTTCCACTTGTTTGCCAATGGGCGGGTCCGTAACCTCACCGGCAAGGTGTCGAAACTGGCCATCGAAGTAAGGGGTTTGCGCAAATCATACGGGGCGAACGTCGCGGTGGACGGGATCGACCTTGCCGTGGCCGAAGGCGAAGTTTTCGGCCTCCTCGGCCCGAACGGTGCCGGCAAAACCTCCACGATTGAAATCCTGGAAGGCATCCGCGCCCGCTCGGGTGGCGAGGCGCTCGTGCTCGGTCTCGATCCCACCAGCCAGTCCGCCGCGCTGAAGGACCGCATCGGCGTCTGTCTGCAAGACACCAATCTCCCCGCCAACATCCGCGTCGGCGAAGCGATGCGGTTGTTCTCGCGCCTTTATTCGCGGGTCACCGATTCGGATCAGCTGCTCGCGCGCGTCGATCTGGCCGACAAGAAAAACGCCTTTTACCGCACGCTCTCCGGCGGCCAGAAACAGCGTCTCGCCATCGCCCTGGCCCTCGTCAACGCGCCGAGCCTTGTCTTTTTCGATGAACCCACCACGGGGTTGGACCCGCAGGTGCGCCGCGAAATCCACGCGCTCATCTCCGATCTACGGACGGAAAATTGCACCGTGCTGCTGACGACCCATTACATCGAGGAGGCCGAGCGCCTCTGCGGACGCGTCGCCATCATGGACCGGGGCCGCGTGGTCGCCCAGGGGACACCGCGCGAAATCCAGGAGAAAACTCTCGGCAAAGCGCTCGTCGAAGCCCGGCTCGGAGCCGCCGCGCCGGCCGCCGAAACGGCCTTCCCGGCGGCGTTCAGCGTCGAGCGACGCGACGACGGCCGGGAATTGCTCCTGCGCACCAACGACCCGGGCGAATGTGTCGCCCAACTCGTGCGCTGGTGCGACCAGCACGGGCTCCGCCTCGAAGACATCGCCGTGCGCCGCGCCAGCCTCGAAGACGCGTTCATCGCGTTGACCGGCCACACCCTGCCCGCCTCCTGATGAAAGCGTACCTCGCCCACACGGAGCACGCCCTCCGGTTGCTGTCCCGCAACAAGACGGCGCTGTTTTTCACGTACCTGTTCCCGCTCTTCTTTTTCTTCCTGTTCGCCACGATGTTCGGCGGGCAAAAGAACCCGGGCGAGATGCTGCGGGTCATCTCCATCGTGCTCACCATCGGCGTGCTCGGCAGCGGCTTTTTCGGCGCGGGCATCACGATGGTCCAGGAACGTGAGGACAATGTCCTGCGTCGCTTCAAGGTCACGCCCGCCGGCGCGCTGCCCATTCTCCTCGCCGTGCTGACCTCGGGGCTGGTGGCCTACCTGCCGCTGGTGGCACTCATCGTCGGCCTGACCCGCGTCTGGCTCCACGTCCCGCTGCCGCCGCGCCTGCCGGAGGTCGTGGTTTTCTCCACGCTGGGGTTGGTGGCGTTTCGCGGCATCGGCTTGCTGATCGCCTGCGTCGTGCGCTCGGTGCAGGAAAGCTCGGCCATCGTCAACGTCATCTACATGCCCATGCTCATGCTCAGCGGGGCGATGCTGCCGCTGCAGTTCCTGCCGCCGTCCTTGCAGACGATCTCGGTTTTTCTTCCCTCCTATTATCTGTTCCGTGGGATGCAGTCCATGCTGCTCAACGGGCAGGGGCTCTGGCAAAACGGCCTGGAAGCGGTCGCACTGGTCGTCACGGCGTTTGCGACCACCTTCCTCGCGCTGAAACTTTTTCGCTGGGACCGGGATGACGTCATCTCCGGGCGCGCGAAGTGGTGGATCGCCGCCGGTCTGACCCCGTTTTTCGCGGTGGGCCTGACAAAACTGGACCGCCAGGCGCGTCTCGAAGAGTCGCGGATGCAATCGCGCGCGGTTCGCCGCAACAGCACCTTCGTCGTGGAAAACGTGCGCGTGTTCGTCGGTGACGGCCGGGTCATCGAGCACGGCCGCGTGCTCGTGCGCAGCGGGCGGATCGTCGAGGTCGGCGACGAGGGCGGGGGAGCCGCGCCGGCGGACGCCGAGGTCATCAACGGCGCGGGCAAGACGCTGCTGCCAGGACTCATCGACATGCACGTGCACCTCGGGGCGTCGGGCTTGGGTGACAACGACATGGACGATCCCGACCCCGAAGGGCATCGGCTCATGGATTACCTGTATTGCGGCGTGACGGCGGTGCGCAGCGTCGGCGATTGGCTGGATCGTTCGCTCGCCGTCAAGGCCAAGGTGGAGACCGGCCGGCTCCTCGGCGCGGAGCTTTTTGCCTACGGCCCGCTCTTCACCGCCGAGGGAGGGCACGGCACGGAGTACCTCCAGTACATGCCCGACACCATGCGTCCGAAGATGCGCGGCGAGTTCCTGCGGATTCCCAAGGACCCGGCGGACGCGCAGAAGCTCGTCGGCGACCTCAAGCACGACGGCGTCGATGGGATCAAGGCGATCCTCCAAGGGGATTTCGGCCACATCCATTTCGTCCGGCTCGACCGGCCCATTTATGAGTCGGTCGCGCGGGCGGCGCACGCGAATGGCCTGCCGCTGGCCACCCACACGAACACCGTGCAGGACGTGGAAGACGCCATCGGCGTCGGCAGCGATTCCATCGAACACGGCGCGCTGACCGACCGGCTGCCGCCCGCCGATCTGGCGGCGTTGCACGACAAAAATCTCGCGTACGACCCCACGCTGTCGGTCGTCGGAGTGTTGCGCGGGAAATACACCCTGGCCTCGCCGCTCTTGCAGCAGATCGTCCCGGCCGACAAGCTCAAGGCACTCGGTCAGGCCGATCCGAACCGCCAGCCGTTCCCGAAGGGCGAGGAACTCTACGCCAACGCCGCCGCCAACCTCGTGGCCGCGTGGCAGGCCGGGGTGACCCTCATCGCGGGTTCCGACGCGGGGAATCCGTCGATCATCCACGGCCCGACGGTGCAACACGAGTTGGCGTTGTGGGTCGAGGCGGGCATCCCGGCGACGGTGGCTTTGCAGGCGGCGACCGGACAGGCGGCGAAGGTCCTGCGCGCGGATGGCCGCATCGGACTCATCGCCGCCGACCATCAGGCGACCTTCATCCTGGTGGAAGGCGATCCCGTGGCGGACATCCATGCCCTGGAACGGGTCGCCTCGGTGGTTTTCCGTGGTGAGATCGTGGACCGGGAGTTCTTGCTCGAAACGCGCAAGCAGCGTTAAACCCGTCTCAGTCTCTCTCCGGCGGTGCGATGATCCGGCGCAATCCGAAACGTTCGTAGTTTCGCGGTTGCCGCGACGCCTTCAGAAACTCAGGGTAAAACGCGACCCACCTCGCCCAATTCCATTCTTCCCAGTTGATCTCGCGTTTCACCCGCCAGGTCCGCACGTGGGTCAGACGCCACCAGGCGAGGTGGCACATCGCCTTCAACCAGCGCAGGAGCGGCCAGCGGAGCGTGCGGTGCTCCCAGTGGTGCCAGACGTAGGCGAGCGAACGCCCGGCGCGTTGCGCGATCAACAACATGCTGGTCCGGTTCAGCCGGGCCACGTCGAAATGATGCTCGACCATCACGTCCAGTCGCGGGTGCAAACGGTAGCCCGCCCGGAGCAGTTGGTGCGCGAACAACGCGTCGTCCTCGAAGCCCAGCGCCCCCGGTCCGAGCGCCACGTCGAACTTTTCGACCTTTGCGAGCACGCGGCGCGAGAAGGCCATGTTCGCGCCGACCATCGTCGCGGGATTTTTCGCATCCAACTGGTCGGTGCTGGCCAGCCGGGTCCGAAACAACCCTTGGTTGAACCAGGGGCGCTCCAGTCCGGGCGCGATCCGGACGCCGCCGGCCACCGCGTCGGCCTCGCCGCGCAGGATCGGGCCGCACATTTCGGCCAGCCAATTTTCCGGTGGCTGCACGTCGTCGTCGGTGAAAAGGATGACTTCGCCGCGGGCTGCACGCAGACCGAGGTTGCGGGCGTGGCACTGTCCCACCGTCGGCTCGGACAGGTAACGCACGGTCATCCTCGGCACGTCGGCCTCGGCGACGACGGCGCGCGTGTGGTCGGTCGAGCCGTTGTCAACGACCAGCAGTTCCGTCGGCGCGTCCGCCGGCACCGCGCAACGCGCCATCGCCCGCAGCGTCTCGCGCAGGCTGTCGGCGCGGTTGTGCGTGCAGATGATGATCGAGGCGGCGAACGGCGACATGCTCGGAATGAAACCACTCATCACATCAAGCCACGACGACGGTCTGGATCAAGATATCCCTCTGCCCCTGTTAAAAGTGGTCGGGCTGGTGGGATTCGAACCCACGGCCTCTGCGACCCGAACGCAGCGCTCTACCAAGCTGAGCCACAGCCCGAAACCAAACTGGCGGGCGAAACGCCTGCCAGCCGTCACTTTGGCGCGGTTCGGCGGGATGACAAGCGATATTATGGATTGGTCCGCCGAAAGGCTGCCACGGCCGCCAGATCGTCGGCGAAAGGTTGCCCGCCGGAGTAGGCGTGGAGGCAGTCGAGCAGATGTGTCAGCAGTCCGCCCGCCGCCCCGGCCCCGCGCGACTGACCGTTGGATAGAGTCGGGGTGTCGCGGAAACATTGCTCGAACGCGCCGAACTCCATCCGCGAGCCGTCGGCGGCCACCACGTCGTAAAAACCGTCGGTGAACAGAAAAAACCCTTCGCCCGGGGCGAGGTTCAGATGGCTCTCCGAAGGCACGAGGTCCGCTTGCAGACCGAGCGGCGGACACTGGGAACGGAACGCTTCCACTTTGTCCGCCCCTGTGCGGGCCACGAGCAGCGGCGGGTGGCCCGCGCCGGCCATCGTCATTTCGCCCGATTCCGGGTCGAGCGCGATACCCATGGCCGTCAACATGGAACGCCCCTTAAAATTGGCGCGGAAATCCGTGTTCACCGTCCGCAAAATCTCGGCGGGCGAGGCGCTCAACGCCGCCGCGTGGCGGAAAAGCAGCTTCGCCAGGGCGGTCAGCAGCGCAGCGGACGCGCCGTGGCCGGTGGCGTCGGCGATCCAGAAAAACAGGCGGCCGTCGGGCAGCCGCAACCAGTCGTAGATGTCGCCTCCCACCTGGATCACGGGTTGGTAGTGCGCGGCGAGGTCCCAACCGGGCAGGGCGGGGAGGGACTGGGGGATGATGGTTTGCTGCGTGGCGCGGGCGGCTTCGAGGTCGCGTTCCAGGTCGGCGCGCCAGTCGGCGAGTTCCTGGTTCTGGCGTTCGAGCTGGCGGCGCAGGGCGTGGAGGCGGAGCTGGGTGTTGATGCGGGCCTGGAGGACGGCGGCGTTCACCGGCTTGGTGACGAAATCACTCGCGCCGGCTTCCAGGCAGAGGACTTCCTGTTCGTCGCCGACCATGCCCGTGAGCATGATGACGGGCAGTTGGGCGACGGCGGCGTCCGGGTGCGCGCGCAGGCGCTGGCAGACCTCCGCGCCGTTGATGCCGCCGGGCATCGCGTAGTCCAGGAGCACGAGCGCGGGCAGACGCTGGCTGATGGCCGCGAGCGCCTCGTAGCCGCCGCTGGCCTGGCGACAGGTCAAGCCGGCCGTTTCGAGGGTGCGGGCGAGGATCGTGCGGCTGAAGCGTTCGTCGTCGACCACGAGGATGTCTGCGGACGGCTCGACTTCGCTCAAAGCGCTCATGGGCAAGGGAGAAATGGGGCGGATGCGCCGGTCGCGGAGGTTTTCGCTTGCCCACCCCGGCGAAGGCAGTAAAGGATTGCCAGTGACGGAGCGATGCGATAATAAAGCCAACGCTCGTCAACGCAACCTGAACCCATCGGGAGAGTCCGTTTTTCAAATTCATTTCACCCGTTATGATGCAGCCCCGTTTCCTGTTGGTCGCCTTTGCCTGCCTCGGCCTGTTGGCCCTGTCGGCGTGCCACCCCGACGACGACACTCCCGCGCCTGTCAACGTCCGCGCGACGCCCAAGCCGAAGGTCACGCCGACGCCGCCGAGCGATCAGGACCTCGCCGACGCCACCCCCCCGCCGACGCCCAAGACAAAGGTCGAGGTCCCCTCCACCAATGGCGCGGGACCGACGCCCATCCCGCACGGCGATTATCCTTACGGCTCCCCCGTGCAGGGGAAGGCGGGCTACGTGACGAGCCCCTACGCGCCGGACGCCGGGTATGTGGACGTGCATGGTTTCGCCCCGGGTCAGGAAGTGCGCTGCCCGTACACGCAGAAGATTTTTCTCGTCCCCTGATCCGCTCGCGCCCGGGATCGACTATGGGAGGCCGGTGCGTCCCGCCTGCCGTCTTCTGCCGTGGAGTTTATCGGCCCGGCGTGTCCGGAACGGGTGGTTGGCGAACTTTCGCAGAACCCCCGGGACCGCTGACCTCGAAGCAAACGGGTGAAAGGAACCAGGCGGATTGATGGGGCCAGCGAGGCCCCGAACCATTTTAACCGGACCGTGCGTGAGAAAAGATAAACTGTCAGAGCTGCGGGTGCGGCGAGCCCCGCTCATCCATGCCGAGATCAAGGTGCCGGGTGACAAGAGCATCTCGCACCGGGCGGCGATGTTCGCGGGTCTGAGCAACGGCGTGTGCGTGCTCCACGGTTTCAGTCCGGGCGAGGATTGCCATCGGACCGTGGGCGCGATGCGCGCCCTGGGCGTGCAGATCGACCAACCCGAGGCCGACCCGACGATGCTGATCGTCCACGGGCGTTACCGGCAGCTCAGCGCACCGAAGGGCGACATCGATTGCGGGAATTCCGGCACCACGATGCGGCTGCTGGCAGGGCTGCTGGCGGGACAACCCTTCCGCTCGCGGCTGACGGGCGACGCCTCGCTGTCCTCCCGGCCCATGGGCCGGGTGATCCGTCCGCTGACCGACATGGGCGCGCGGATCATCTCGGAGGGGGCATCGGAAAACTGCGCGCCGCTCGTCGTCGAAGGCGGACCGCTGCGCGGGATCGACTACCATCTGCCGATGGCCAGCGCGCAGGTGAAGGGAGCCGTGCTGCTCGCCGGTCTCTACGCCAGCGGGAAAACGAGCGTGACGGAACCCAGCCAGAGCCGCGATCACACCGAGCGGTTGCTGCGTTACTTTCTCGTTGATGTCGAGAGCCCCGAGGAACGGTCCGCCGAGGGCGAGTCCAACACCCTCACGATCCGTGGCGGGCAGATGCCCGAATCGCGGAATTTCACGGTGCCCGGCGACATTTCCAGCGCCGCCTTCTGGTTGGCCGCCGCCGCCGCGCAACCCGGCGCGCGCCTGCTCGTCAAAAACGTCGGCCTCAATCCCACCCGCACCGGGGTGCTCTCGGTGCTGCTGCGCATGGGCGCGCACGTCCACGAGGTCATTGAAGACATCACCCAGATCGAGCCCACCGGCACCGTGGAAGTGGAGGGGGCGCGGCTGCACGGGACGATCATCGAGGGCCGGGAGATTCCCAACGTCATCGACGAGATTCCCATCCTGGCCGTGCTCGGCACCCTCGCGGCGGGGCAG
This sequence comes from uncultured Verrucomicrobiota bacterium, assembly GCA_964658285.1. Classification (GTDB taxonomy): domain Bacteria; phylum Verrucomicrobiota; class Verrucomicrobiia; order Chthoniobacterales; family SZAS-18; genus CAHJWO01. The sequence continues at coordinate 3,327 of CAZZYS010000124.1, read as the reverse complement.
ACCGTCATCCGCAACGCCGCCGAACTGCGCGTCAAGGAAACCGACCGTCTCAAGGCGCTGGCGACCAACCTCAAGGCGATGGGGGCCGAAGTTTACGAGACTCCAGACGGCCTGACGATCACCGGTGGCCGGCCATTGCACGGGGCGCGTTTGCAGAGCTACGGGGACCACCGCATCGCGATGGCGTTTGCGATTGCCGGGTTGTTCGCCGAGGGCGAGACGATCATCGAGGATTGCGCGTGCATCGACACGTCGTACCCCGGGTTCGCGGAGACGTTGGACCAGATCATCACGTCGTCCACCAGCGGCCAACCGGAGACGGTGGTCCTCTCCGACGCCAGCCAGTTCCTGCCGGACGCGGGGACGACGGGCGCCACCACCCGCAAACGCCGCACCCGGGTGCGGCGCGCGTCAGCGGAGGATTAGCCGTTTCCCTCACCGTGGACCTTTCCCCTCCTTCCCCGCCTGCTTCCGTGGTCATCGCCATCGATGGACCGGCAGCCTCGGGAAAAAGCAGCGTCGCGCGGGCTCTGGCCCGGCGGCTCGGTTTTGCATACGTCAACTCCGGGGCGCTGTACCGTTCGGCGACGTGGTTCGTACTGGAGGGCGGATTGGAGGCACGGGCGGCGGCGGTGGCGGCGGCGCACGCGTTCGTTCCGGCGGTCGAGCCCGACGCTTCGTTGTTCGAGGCGCGCATCAACGCCCACGTTTCCGCGGTGTCGAGCGTGCCGGAGGTTCGGAGCGTCCTGACCGAGCGGTTGCGTTCTTTCGCCAATGCCTCTCCGGGCGTCGTGATGGAAGGCCGCGACATCGGGTCGGCCGTGTTTCCGCAAACGCCCTATAAATTTTATATCGACGCGTCGCCAGAGGTGCGCGCGCAACGGCGCGCGGTGCAGACCGGCCCCGACACCGACGACCTGCTCGCGCGGGACCGGACGGACTCCACGCGCCGCACATCCCCTCTGATTATCGCCGAGGATGCCCACGTGATCGACAGTTCGCGCCTGACCATCGACGGCGTCGTGGGCGAAGTGATCGGCCGGCTCAAGCTCAAGGGACTCTCTGCCTGTTGAAGGCAGAAGGCAGAAGTCCGGAAAAGAAAGCGCTGGAATCCTGACCTCGGATGTTCTGAACTTCTGCCTTCCGCCTTCTGCCTTCCTCTTCATGAGCCCGACGTATTGGTTCTTTTTGCAGTTCGCGCGGTTGGTGGCGCGCATGTGCTTCTCGTTGGAGGTCGTCGGACGGGAACATCTGCCGAGGTCGGGCGGGTACCTGCTGGCGATGAACCACCAGAGCTACCTCGATCCGCCGGTGGTCGCGCTGGCCGCCGCCCCTCGGCCCATCCATTTCCTGGCACGCAAAACCCTGCTGCGCTGGCCGGTGCTCGGCCCGATCTTCCCGCTTCTCAACGTCGTGCCGGTCGATCAGGAACGTCCCGACATGAGCGCGCTCAAGAACGTTATCCGCCTCCTGCGCGCCGGGGAGACGACCATCGTTTTCCCCGAGGGAGCGCGCACGCTGGACGGTGAATTGCAGCCCGCGCAACCGGGGATCGGGCTCATCATCGCCAAAACCCTCGTGCCGGTGGTGCCGATGCGGGTCTTCGGGGCGTACGAGGCGATGCCGCGCGGCTCCTCGCGCGTGCGGATGCACCCGATCACGGTCAAAATCGCCGAACCTCTCCTTTTCACGACGGACGATCTCAAAAACGTTTCGGGCGAGAACCGGGACGTGTATCAGGGCATCAGCGAACGCGTGATGGCGGCCATCGCGGCGATCCGGCTGCCGTGAGTCGTGCGCGGTCGTGGCGTGGGGATTGCTCCCGTAGGAGTCACGCCATGAAACAGATTCGACTCAGCGGCCGGGAAGCCGCCGTGATCCGCTCCCTCGGCTTCGGCCTCGCCGTCAGCGGCCCCGAACTCCTCGAAAACACCCGCATCGCCATCGATGACCTCTCCGACGTGCTCAGTGGCTTGATGGAAGTCGGCTACGTGGAGAGCACTCCGTTTGCCGAACGCACCAGCGTGGAGGCCCTGCCGACGACCGAATACGAGGTCAACAGTGCCTACGCGCACGAACTCAAGGCCGCCCTCGGCCTGCATCGCCGTTGACCGGGCAGCCGAGCGCCGCGTCCTCCGCAGCGGGCACGTGCGTATAACATCTTTGCACATGTCTGCCCCCCATTCCCCCGACGCCATCAAACTCGATCCCAAGGAACTCGCCGATCTGGCGCACCTTCGCTACTACACCGACGACAAGCCGGGTTTCACGCGCAAAAAGGCGGAGGTGAAGGGCGGCTTCCATTTTTTCGACAAGGAAGGCAAGCGCATCACCGACGAGGAGGAGATCAAGCGCATCCATTCCCTCGCGATCCCGCCGGCCTACACCGACGTTTGGATTTGCCCGAGCAAGAACGGCCATCTCCAGGCCACCGGCCGCGACGACAAGGGTCGCAAACAGTACCGTTACCACCCGAAGTGGCGTGAAACCGCCGACGCCAATAAATACAGCCGCGTCATGGCTTTCGCGGCGGCTCTGCCCGGCATTCGCAAACGCATCGACGCCGATCTCGCCCGCGCCGGACTGCCGCGCGAAAAAGTCCTCGCCACGGTCGTCAAGTTGCTGGAAACCACTTTGATCCGCGTCGGCAACGAAGAGTACGCCCGGGAGAACAAGCACTACGGCCTGACCACGATGCGCAACCGCCACGTGAAGGTCAAGGGATCGATCATCCAGTTTTCGTTCCGGGGAAAAAGCGGGGTCGATCACACCGTCGAGTTGCAAAATCCGCGTCTCGCGCGCGTCGTGCACCGCTGCCAGGAACTGCCCGGGCACGAGCTTTTCGAGTATCTGGACGAGGACGACAAGCCGCACACGATTGATTCCAACGACGTGAACGCCTACCTCCAGGAGATCAGCGGTCAGCCGTTCACGGCGAAGGATTTTCGCACGTGGGCGGGCACGGTGCTCGCGGCGTTGGCCCTGCGGGAGTTCGAGACGTTCGATTCCGAGGCGGCAGCGAAAAAGAACATTGTGGCCGCCATCGAGCGCGTCGCGGAACGCTTGGGCAACACGCCGAGCGTCTGCCGCAAGTGTTACGTGCATCCGGCGATCCTCGAATCGTATGTGGACGGCACGATGCTCGACGCCCTGCGCCGCCGGGCCGAGGACGAACTCACCAGCAGCCACCTCGCCGAACTCAAACCCGAAGAAGCGGCGGTGGTCGGTCTCTTGCGCGAACGTCTGAAGGAAGAAGCAAAGGCTGCCTGAAGCGTTCTCCGTTTGCTCGTAGCGGCAGGCGGCAGGCAAACAACCTTTCTGTCATCT
>CAZZYS010000123.1:0-12465 GCA_964658285.1 uncultured Verrucomicrobiota bacterium | reverse complement strand
CCCGCGTGCCTGTTCGAGGAACCCGACCTCATCGACCGCACCGTGCGCGACTTCCTGACCGACGACGTGGACAAAGTGGTCTGCGACGACGCGGCGGCCGTCGAGCACATGAAGGAACTCGTGGGTCAGATTTCGAGCCGTTCCAAGGGCCGGATCGAGCACCACGTCGATCACGTTCCCGTGTTCGAGAAATACAACGTCCAGCGCCAGATCGACGACGCGTTCCACCGGCAGGTCTGGCTGAAGTGCGGCGGCTACATCGTGTTCGACGAGACGGAGGCGCTCATCGCCATCGACGTGAACACCGGGCGCAACAAGGGCAGCAAGGACATGGACAAGACCATCCTGCAAACCAACCTGGAAGCCGCCGACGAGATCGCGCGCCAGCTCCGGTTGCGCAACGTCGGCGGACTCATCATCGGCGACTTCATCGACATGAAGAGCCGCAAGGACCAGCAACAGGTCTACGAGCGCATGAAGGAGCGCATGAAGCGCGACAAATCCAAGACCCACATCCTGCCGCTCTCGCCGATGGGCCTGATGGAAATGACCCGCCAGCGGGCGCAGGAGAGCCTGAGCAGCAGCGTGTACGTCTCGTGTCCGTACTGCCAGGGCCGCGGCAAGGTCAAGAGCGCGATGAGCATGAGCGTGGAACTCCAGCGCGCGCTCCACGCGATCATGCGGCGGCACCGGGAAACGAGCCCGGAGTTGCGCGTGATCGTGCATCCCGAGGTTTTGCAGCGGCTGCGCACCGAGGACGAGGAGTTGCTCGTCGAACTGGAGCGCAAGCACGAGGGCCGCCTGACGTTCCGCGCGGACGCGACGTATCACCACGAGAAGTTCGTGGTGCAGGACGCGCTCAGTGGGAACGAGCTGAAGCCGTAAGGCGTTCGCAGGCCAGGATTTCATCGCGGGAAGCCGCTCGTGATTCCCCGTTCCCGGAAACCTTCCGGGGACGGGGAATTTTATTTTGGAGCGACGCGAGAAAAGGCTTGCGCGTCCGGTGTTGGGCTGGCATTAAACGCCCGCAGACAGGCAGCCAGCGGACCGTGGGAGGAAAACGGTTTCGCAAGTGACGGGAAAGTCACGACGAGGCGTTCGCACGCCGGGACCATCGCTCGATAAGGGTGTGCAGTTCGCAGGGGCAACCGCAAGAGGACCAAGGGATTACCGATGAAAAATTTAAGAACCGTGTCGAAGCGGCCGGACCGCACCGTGCCGGCCTTCCGCCGCAGCACTGCTTTCACCATCGCCCTGGCGGCGATCCTTTTGCCAAAGCCATCTGGACTGGCGGATCAAACCTGGAAGAACACGCGGACCAATTTCAACGCGGGCAGCAGTTGGGTCAGTGGCGTAGCACCGGGCGCTGCCGACGAAGCCGTGTTCTCGTCGGCAGCGGTCACCCAACCCCAGTTGAGTGCTTCCTTGACCATTGAGGGTTTGACGTTCAGCACTTCTGGCGCTTCCGGCTACGATCTGACGAGCAGTTCGACCGCGTACGCGCTGACCCTGACGAATACCGGCGCCGGCACCTCCTCTGATGCGCTGAACGGGACCAACACCAGCGGCACGAACACGATCGACGCCGCTTTGGTTTTGGGAGCAGCCTCGGGCACGCAGACCTTCTCGCAGGCCGTCGGCGGCACGTTGAAGCTCAACGGCACGCTCACCGGAGCCAGCACACTCACCCTCTCGCTGGCCGGAGCCGGTGTTTTTGACTTCACTGCCGACAATAGCACCACCCTCGCGAGCCCGGTCACAGTTGGGACGGGTACGACTTTGCAGATCGGTAGTAATAGTGCGCTCGGCACGGGCACCCTGGCAGCAACCGGTACCACCACGACGATTCAGAGCGACAGCAGCGCTAATCGGGTTTTGACAAATGCGCTGACAATTGGTTCGTCCACATCGACCACCTTGGGCACGAGTATCACCGGCAACCTGACGTTCGGCGCGGCGACGCTCAGCGGCGGTGATCGGACGGTCGTGGTCAACAATGCACTCACGACGGTGGCAAGCCTCGGGCAGGACGGGAGCGCCCGGGTGCTGACCAAACAGGGCACCGGTGCTTTGGTCGTCACCGGAAATAAGACGACCACCGGCGCAGTCGATATCCAGGGTGGGGCGTTGGCAGTTGGTGGGACGTATACGACGACCGGCAACCTGAAACTGGACGGTGGCGTACTGGCGCTCAACGGCACGTTTTCCGAAAATCTTGGAACCGCCAGCGGGCAAACTCAATTTATCGCCGCAAAAAATGGCGGGTTCGCCGCTTACGGAACCAACGCGACGTTCGGCAGCAGCGCGAACAACCTGACGGTCAATATCGGCGGCAGCGGCACCCCCTCGACCCTGACCTGGGGCACGACCGCCAGTTTCCTCGCTAGCGGGCAGACGCTCATCCTTGGTTCTGTCGTTTCCAACGGCACAGTCACCCTGTCGAATCCGCTCAACCTGGGCGGCGCTTCTGCTTCCACCTCGCAAACGATCCAGGTGGACCGCGGGGCGACCGCGACGGTCGGCGCGGCGGATGCCATCCTCAGCGGTGGGATCACCGGCACCGGCAGCCTGATCAAAACCGGCACGGGCACGTTGTCCATCAACCCGACCAACACCAGCTACACCGGCACTCTGACGATCAACGGCGGGATCCTGGCGGCGACGGCCGCAAACTATTTTGGCACGTCGGGCACGGCGATCAACATCAACGCCGGCACCCTGCGCTACGATGCGACCTACACGGGGGCGGGCAACACGATCACGCTGGGCTCGACGACCAGCACCATCGATGTCAGCGGCACGAACGGCTACACGCCGGGGTTAATCAGCGGGACCGGCACGCTGAACAAAACCGACACCGGCATCCTGACCCTTGCCTCGGCGAATACCTACAACGGAGGCACAACGCTGAGCGGCGGCACGCTCGTGCTCGGAGCGAGCAGCACGGTGGCTAGCGGCGTCGTCACGAACGGGCCGGTCGGCACGGGCACCCTGACGCTGGCCACCGGCGGGACGCTTCGCTCCGACAGCACGACCGCGCGCACGATCAACAACAACCTCAGCCTGAGCGGTAGTCTCACCCTGGGTGATGCGACCAACACGGGCAGTCTGTTGTTCGACAATACCGGCCTCACCACCAGGAGTGCCGTCCTGACCGCCAACACCACACTGACGAACGCCAGCACGGTCGAGTTCGCCAGCGTCCTGAGCGGTGGCGCCTCACTGGGCAAAATGGGCGCGGGCACTTTGTTCCTGGACAGCGCGAACACTTACAACGGCGGGACGAGCATCACGGGGGGCGTGCTGGCCGTTTCCACGAACAGCGCGGTCACGGGCGGCGTGTTGACCAGCGGAGCGCTCGGCACGGGCACGTTGACCCTCGCGGACGGCACCCGGATCAGGACCGGCGACGCCAACGGGCGCGTGATCGAAAACAACGTCAGCCTGAGCGGCAACGTTTCCTTCGGCAGCACCGGCACCGGGTTCGGTCCGTTGACCTTCAATTCCACCGGTCTGACCACGCCCAGCACGATTGCGCTCACCGCCAACACCACCGCCACCGTCCTGACCGACACGGTCGTCACGTTCAACAACCCGGTCAGCGGAAGTGCGTTTGGCCTGACAAAGGCGGGCGCGGCCACCCTGGTTTTGGGCGCGGTGAACACCTACACCGGCACCACGCTCAGCTTGGGCACGCTCCAGATGTCCGGCAGCGGCACGCTCGGCTCCACCAGCGGGTCGTTGACGGTCAGCGGCGGCACGCTCGATCTGAATGCGACGAATCAATCCGTCGGGAGTCTCACCGGCAGCGGCGGGACGATCATCAATAACAACACGGGCACGAGCGTGACCCTGACCATCGGAACCGGCGACGCGACCGGCGGCAATTACTTGGGGGTGATCGCGAACAACACCTCGGGAACCGGGACGGTCGCCCTCGCCAAAACCGGGGCCGGCACGAACACGCTCGGCGGCACGAACAGCTACAGCGGTGCCACCACGATCAACAACGGCGTGCTCAGGCTGGCCAACGCTTCCGGCATGGCGTTGACCGCCACGTCGGGCGTCACCGTAAACCCCGGCGGAACGCTTCTCTTCGGAGCCGCCAACCAGATCGCCACCACCGTGCCGGTCTCTCTCGCGGGCGGGACGATCCAGAAAGCGGCCTCTTCCAGCCAGGGAACCGCCACGTCGGCCGGCGTCGGAGCATTGACGCTGACGGCGGCCTCGGTTGCCGACTTTACCCGGACGAGCGGAGTGCTGACTTTTTCCAGCCTGACGGATACGAATAACTCCGTCCTGACGATCATCAACTACATCGGCACCGGCGCTCCTGCCGGCACGGACCAGCTTTACTTCGGTGGAACCGTTGCCCCCGTGGCGGATTTCGATTTTGGCTTCGGACCTGGCGTCAACGTCGGTGAGACGACTCCCACGGGCGGATTCTATGAGGTGTATTCCCTCGTCCCGGTGCCCGAGCCGGCCACGCTCCTCGTTGGTGCACTGGTGGTCGGTGCGCTGGCCTGGAACCAGCGCCGCCGGATGCGGGAGCTTTTTGTCGGCCGGCGCGTGAAGGCGATGGCCTGAGACAGCACGAAGAGACTGCGGCGACTCACCAAGGGAAAGGCATCCGATGAAATCCAATCGTGTCCAGGGAGCAAAGTGGCAGACCATCTTCCACCGGGTGCTGTGGCAGCGATGGAAAATATGGCCCTTTCGCCGACGAAAGGCGATCTCGATTTCCTATTTCGGTTGAATCCGGCGATGCGAATCGCGCGCGGCGATCCACCGGTTCCGACCAGAGGCCGCAGACCGATCGTTCAGACGCTCAACCCTTCGGGCTTGAGTTCCGACACGCCGTTGATCTTCCACGCGCCATCCTCTTTTTTCAGCAGGTACTGGTATTGCGTGCGCTTGCCGTCGGCGCCCTCGACGGTCACGTTGACGACGGCTTCCTCGCCCGTGTCAAACGCCAGCCCGTACTCCGCCTTGGCCGAATCCGCGATGAGCGGATAGCCGGTTTTGACCATCTCCTTGAAACGCTCCTGCGAAAACATGTCCCGGATCATCGCGGCGGCGAAGGTGTACGCCTTCGGGTAATCGTTGGCGCGGAAGGCGGACAACTGGGCGTCGATGACGGCGGTGAGTTCCTGTTTCACGGGGGCGGGGCTGAGATGGGCAGCGGGCGGTTCGGCGGACGCGGGTGCCGTCCACGAGAGCAGGGTCACGGCGAGGAGCAGGACCAGCGGCGGCAGGCGGCGGAGAACGTGGCGGCGCATGGAGAGGGACCATGCCTCGTCCGGGCGCGGACCACAAGGAATTGTCGGAGGGATTCCAGGCGGACCGGCGGGCGCGCACGGCGGCGCGTGCATTTCCCGTGGCGGGCGTCTATCGGTAGAGGGATGGAATCTCCCGCCGCTCCCGCCGACGCGCCCCCGTGGCGATTCGTCGCCGGGTGGGCGCTGCTGGCGGGGGCGGTGATGTTTGCGCTGGGAGTGTTTCACAACGATTTCCCGTGCGAGTACCACCCCGACGAACCCTCCAAGGTCGCCCAACTCCTCGACGGCACGCGCAACTACCATCACCCCCCGCTCATGCTCACGCTGGCGGACGCGGCGGCGCGGCTCGGCGGCGTGTCGCGCCAACCCGAAAATCTCGCCCGCGTGGGCCGCACGCTTTCGGCGGCGTATCTGGCCGGGGCGGTGGCGCTCCTGACCGTGCTGGCGGGTTTTTACGGCGGCACGCGCGGGTCCGTCGTGACGGCGGCCACGGCCCTGGGGATGAACGCCCAGACCGTGCTGGCGGGGCATTTTTTCAAGGAGGACGCGCTCTTCGCGCTGGCTCTGGCGGGGACGTTCGTGGCCGGGGCGGTGCATTGGCGGCGGCGCGGCTGGGGCGACCGGCTGGCGTTGGGCGCGGCGGCGGGGCTGGCGGTTTCGTCCAAATACGTCGGCGCGCTGGCCGTGATCTACGCGCTCGCCCTGGCGGCGTTGGCGGCCCGGGACGAAGCCCGACGCAAAAAAGGGCGGACGACGGCAGCCGTGGGGGGATGTGCGCTGGGGATCGCGGCAGCCATCGCCTTGTGTAATGGGGCAGCGCTCTGGGAGCATTTCGACACGATCCGCGAAGGTTGGCGGCTCGGCCTTTCCACGGTGCAACAGGGCAACGGCGGCGTGGGCGCACAGGTGCCGCACCTGCAATTCGTGGGGATGTTTTTCGTGACGACTCCCCTGCCCGTGCTGCTGGGCGCGGTGATGTTCTGGGCGGACCTGCGCCGGCATCCTTTCCGCGCAAACGCCGACCGGTGGTTGGCGGGACTCTCACCGCTGTGGCTGACGGCGGCGTTTTCGTTTTCGGCGAGTACGGCGGTGCGTTATTTCCTGCCGGTGAGCCTCCTGCTTGGGTGCGTGGGCGGGACGGCGCTGCCGGAGGCGGTGCGCCGGGCGGTGGCGTGGATGGGTGCGAAGGCAGCTTTCCCCGCCCGACCAGTGGCAACGACGGCGATGGCGGTAGGGCTGGCGCTGGTGTTCAGCCTGCCGGGAACGGTCGCGCTGCTGATGGGTTTCGCGGGCGACGACCGCGCCGCCCTGGGCCACTGGATCACCGCCAACGTGCCACCGGGGGCCGTCATCGCCGAGGACGCCCTCGCGCAGATCCCGGCGGAGGCGATGGAACACCAACGTATGCTCATCGACGCTCCGGTGGTGGCGGACCTGGGCGACGTGGCGGCGTTGCGCGCGCGGGGCATCGGCTACGTCGTGGTGTGCTGGTACGATTCGCGCCGGTACGTGGACCCGCACAAGCGGCCCGCCCCGGACGCGCGGGACTTCCTGCGGCGGCGGGAGTTTTACGAGTCGCTGCCTACCCACGCGCGGTCCTTGTGGAAAAGCGACCTGAAACAACCGTTCCCGCTGCGGCCGGGGCTCGAACTCTTCGCGCTCGACCCCTGAAAATTCCCTCTTGCCAAGCCAAAGCCGGCGGCATACTGTCCGCTTCCCTTGCAACCAAGGGAAATGCAATTATGGCATACGTGATCCTCAAAGCCGGCGGCAAACAGTACAAAGTGGCCGAAGGCGACGTCATCGACATCGCAAAACTGGACGCCGAGGCGGGCCAGGAAACGACGTTCTCCGACATCCTTTTCCACGCGGACGGCGACAAGCACAGCCACGGCGCTCCGCACCTGAGCGGCGCGTCCGTCGTGGCCGAAGTCGTCGAACAGCGCAAGGCCGACAAGGTCATCGCGTTCAAGTACCGCCGCCGCAAGGGCTACCACCGCACGGTCGGCCACCGCCAGAAACTTACCCGCGTGAAGATCAAGTCGATTTCCTTCCAGGCTTAAGCAACATTTTTCCAGCATCTCGTCATGGCACATAAGAAAGGTCAAGGCAGCGTCAAGAACGGTCGCGATAGCGTCAGCAAGCGGCTGGGCGTCAAGAAATTCGGCAGCGAGCAGGTCGTCGCCGGCAACATCATCATCCGCCAGCGCGGCACCAAGTGGGTGCCCGGCCGCAACGTCGGTCTCGGGCGGGATTACACGATCTTCGCGCTGACCGACGGTGAGGTGAAGTTCGACCGCGGCGGACGTCGCGTGAACGTCGTCACCGCCGAAGTGGCTCCTGTCACGGCGTAAATCAGTCGTCCGACCCTGCGGGGTCGAGCGTACCTGAGGCTGCCCATGAGCGCAGCTTCCTCGACAGCCGGTGAACCTGCGGGTTCGTCGGCTTCCTTTTATCGTGCGGCGCTCGCACGCCTGGTAGCGGACAAACGCTATCTGAAGAACGTCCAGTGGGGCGAACCGCGCGCCGGACACCCGGAGGGGCCTATCCATGCGCACATCGCCGAGTTGGAGCGCAACGCGACGGTCGTGGACGCGCACCTTTCCGAGACCGACCGTTGGCGATTGCAACTGCTGATCCACTCGCACGACACGTTCAAGCCCGACGCGGCGGACGTAAGAATCTCTGACCCGCGCAGTCATGCGTCGCTGGCGCGGGTCTTCCTGGCGGAGTTTTGTCCGGATGACGCCGGACTGCTCGACATCGTGCAGTTTCACGATGAGCCCTACGCGCTCTGGCGGCAGGAACAACACGGACGGCTGAACCGGGCGCGGCTGGATGCGCTATTTGCGGTGATCCGGAATTGGGACCTGTTTCTGGCTTTTTTGATCGTGGACGGCTGCACGCCCGGCAAGAGCCGGGAGCCGCTCCGCTGGTTCTTCGAGCTAGCGGCCGGGCGTGGAATCTCGTCGGTCGTCACGGCAGCCGACATCCGGCTCAAGGCAGCTTCCTGAACGTGCCCATGATGACTTCCGTGAGCTTGATCTGGGCGGCCTCGTCGTAGACCGCCGGCCGGTTGCCGGGGTCGAACACGCCCGGGTTGACCGAGAAATGAACGAAATCGAGATGCAAGGTCTTGCCACCGACCGTTGCCGTATACATGACGTGCAGGTCACTATGTCCGGCGTGGCCATCGTAGAATTTGGTGCGCTTGAAAGTCATGCCCCCGGCGGTGAGCTGCCCGGCCGGCATATCGCCTTGCACGTCAGGATAAGCGCCGTCCACGATCACGAACGTTTTCGAGTTCAGATTGGTCCCGGCTGGCACGGCAAAACCGGAGAACACCACCCGCCCGTCCGGGAATCCGGCGGGTCCTTTCTTGGTCAGACCCTTGGGAATGCAAACGGCAAACTTGTGCGCGGCGTCGGCATAAGGTTCCATCTCCTTGCCGCCGTATTTGACGTGCCCGCAAGGATCGGACTTGCCACCCCCGGACGAAACGTCGGCACATCCGACGAAAACGGTGGTGAAGACGACAAATGCCAGCGCGACAAACCGCTTTGTCAGGAGGGTAGTTTTCATGATTCTCAGACAGGTCATATCGTGTAATTCCCTCGCTTTCAACAACATTCCTGATGAATAAGTCTCCGCGCGAGGCGAGGTTCCACGTCGTCCTCGTCGAACCCGAAATCCCGCCCAACACCGGCAACATCGCCCGGCTCTGTCTGGCGGCCGACGCCGACCTGCACCTCGTCAAGCCGCTCGGATTTTCGCTCGACGACAAATATCTCCGCCGCGCCGGGATGGATTATTGGGAACAGGTCCGGGTCACCCTCTGGGAAAGCTGGGACGCCCTCCACGCCGCGCGTTTTGCGGACGGCGTGGCGCGGTATTTCCTTTTGACGACCAAGACGGACCGACCCTACTACGGGCAAGCGTTCGCGGCGGGGGATTATCTGGTGTTCGGACGCGAGACGCGCGGGTTGCCCGAGAGTTTGCTCGCCGCCGCCGGACGCGAACGCCTGCTGACCATCCCGATGGCACCGGCTGCCCGCAGCCTCAACCTCGCCACGGCGGCGGGCATCGTGCTTTTCGAGGCGCGGCGGCAGGTGCAGGTGTGTGAAGCCTCGCGCGAAAGGTAGAGAGATGATTATTGCGTCAGATCGTTCGCCACCGAATTCACGTCGAAGCCGACCGGCAACGACACCCGGGGCACGCCCTTGAGCGTGAAATTGAGCAGGAACCCGTAGTCGCTGACCCCGTTGTTGTCGCGCACCGTCAGCCCCAGCGACGCCACGAAACTCGTCAGGTCGCGGTAGATCGTGTAGCTTTGCGCCTGGAGCTGGTGCGCGGCGAACTCGTAGCGTTCGGTGAAACCCGCCCCCCAGTTGTCGTCGAGCCGGTAATACACGTTGAGCCGCAGCAAGCTGCTGTTGACGAAGAACGGGTTGTTATCCAGGTAGCGGTGCGACACGGTCACATCCAGGTTCGAGGTCGGCATGAACTGCACCGCCGAGTCGATCTCCGTGAAGCCCCGTCTCCCGTTGAAGATCGGCAACTGCGAATCGAAGGTCATGTTCACCCACGGCAGCGGGCGAAACGTCACCTGGTTGAACACGTTGGAAACTTTCGATTGGTAGGACGGATCGTAGGCGTTGACCTGGAAAAACGTGTCCACCTCCAGCCAGTTGAAGGTCAGCGCGTCGCGCTTGGTCTGGAAGCGGTTGCGCACGCCGATGCGCACGTCGGTCGCCTCGTTGATGGAGTCCACCGAGTTGTACTGCGGGAAGTTGATGGGCAGGAGCTGCGTGGTCGGCAGCCGGCGGTCGAACTGGAGCAACTCCCGCGAGCCCACCCCGAAGTCCTCGACCTCCGAGAAATTCACGTAGGGCTGGATGATGTGCTGGAGCTGGTCGAGCCCGAGCGCGCGGCTCTCCACCCCGCCGTACTGGCGCGAGAGCTTGAAGGAAGCCTCCACCCCGGCGTCCACCACCGGCCGCAAAATATCGCCGCGCACCTGGAAATTGCCGATGGACTGCTGGAGCGCCTTTTGCCGCGCGAGGTCGGACGGGCTGAGAGTCGCCGGGTTCGTCTGGAGCAGCGAAATGTCGGAGGTGTCGTTCTCGATGCTCTGGAGATCGTTCGCGGCGCTGTTGCCCGGCGAGGAGTGCGAATAATACGTCGCGCGCAAGCCCAGGCGCGGCACCACGCTCAGCCAGCCGAAGAGCGTCTTCGCGTAGGTGAATTCGTGGTACGTGTCCAGCCGGAAGGTGCTGTACTCGGGCAGCGGGCTGTTGCTGTCGAAGCTGCGCCGCAGGAGGCCGGCCGAGTTCGTGCTCGTGTAGTAAAAATCACTGTTTCCCAGCGACAGGTGGGGGATGTCGAGCGTCGCGTCGGGCAGGCGCTCGGTGGTGTCGAAAAATTCGTTGAACTGCGCGCGGCCGACGACCGAGGCGACGAACGACGGCTGCCGGTAGGTGAGGGACCCGACGTTGTCCGGGTTCGGGTCGCGCGTGAACTCCCCCTCGTAGAAATCCTGGAGCATGTAGCGGTCGCTGAGCTTGTCGGTATCGACCTTCAGGTAGAAATCGTCGGTGAAGAACTGCGTGCCTTTGAGCGCGAAGCGGTAGCGGTTGGGATCGACGGGCAGACGGTCGAGCGAGGTGCGGTTGAGATCGGGATGATCGTCGTGCACATAGTAGCTGAGCGCCTGCCAGCCCTCGGAGCGGCGGATCTGTTTCGAGAGCGCGTCGCCCTGGAGCACGAACTCATCGCCGTTGGCGAACGGATTGGAGTTCGGGGACGCGCCCGGCCCGCTGACGGCGTTGTGCGGCGAGGCGTTCGGCGCGCCGAGCGGAGCGGGCACGGAGGGATCGTCGTCGCTGGCGTAGGAGCCCGCGCCGGCGTTCGAGGGCGGGGCCGCCGCACGGCGGTTGGGCTTGTATTCCAGGTTCAGGCCGAAGCCGGGACCGCGCGAGGTGCGGTAATCGACCCGCGCCGTGCCAGTGAGCTTCTCGCTGATGGGGAAGGAGATGCCCGTGAGCAGGTACGCGCCGTAGACGCTCGAATAGCCGGGTGTGACCTGATAGCCGCTCTGCTGATCGAGCGACTGGTAGAAGTACGGGAAATAGAAGACGGGCGTCGTGCCGAGGTAGAGCGTCGAACCGACGAAGACCACGCGGTTGTCCGGGTAGATGCGGATGCGGCGCGCGTGCAGATGGTAGTCGGGCTTGGAGGAATCGTCCGTGGTGAAATCCCCGTTTTGGACGTTGAACTGCGCGCCCGCCGCCGGGGAAAAGACGGATTCGCCGCTGAAGGCAAAGGGCAGCCGGGCCCCGTTGAAATCCAGCGCGCGGATGCTCTTGGTGTCGAAGTTGTAGACCACCCGGTCGGCGAGCAGGGAGGCGTCCAGGCGGTAGATGCGGACGTTGCCGACGAGCAGGGCCTCGTGGGTGTCGAGATTGTACTCGGCGTGGTCGCAATAGATGCTCGCGTCGCTGGTCTGGATGGTGACGCCGCCGGTGCTCGTGGCGATGCGACCCGCCGACGTGACGTTGTAGGTCGTCCCGCCCGTCGGCAGGGTCGAGGAGATCTCGACGGGTTCCTCCCGCGCGTGGGTGGCCGTGTCGTCCACGCCGGGGGAGCTTTCGCGCTGCGCGAGAGCCGGAAAGGATGCCTGCTGAAGGATGAAGGATGAAAGCAGCAGGCAGAGGGAGACGAAACGGACGCAGCGACGGTGACGAATACTTTTCATCCGCATTTTTTCGTCACTTGCCCGTCGCATAAAAACTTTCCTTCGGTCCACCATCTTCATCTTTTCCGCCTAGTCTCCGTATCCCTGCGGATGGCGCTGGTGCCAGGCCCAGGCGCTGGCGATGATGGCATCGAGCGATTGGTATTTCGGCTGCCAGCCGAGGCCCTTCTGGATTTTGCCCGAAGCCGCCACCAGCCGGGGCGGATCGCCGGGGCGGCGCGGTTTTTCGACGACGGGGATGGCGTGGCCGGTCACGCGCCGGCAGCAGTCGATGACCTCCGCCACGGAGTTGCCGCCGCCCGTGCCGAGGTTGTAGAACGCACTCTCCGGCGCGTCGAGCGCCAGGATGTGCGCCTGCGCCAGATCGACGATGTGGATGTAGTCGCGGATGCAGGTGCCGTCGGGCGTCTCGTAGTCGGTGCCGTAGATTTC
>CAZZYS010000122.1:0-12473 GCA_964658285.1 uncultured Verrucomicrobiota bacterium | reverse complement strand
CGCGTCGAAGGCGAGACGTTTTACCACGGCGGCGGCTGCGACCGTTGCAAGCAGCGCGGCTACCTGGGCCGGGCGGCAATCCTGGAGGTGCTGCCGGTGTCCGAAGCGATCCGGCGGCTGGTCATCAAGCGCGCCTCGTCGGCGGTCTTGAAGAACCAGGCGCTCTCTGAAGGGATGAAAAGTTTGCGCCTCGCCGGAATTGACAAGGCACGCGAAGGCGTGACAACGTTAGAAGAGGTCTGGCGGCTCACCTCGGAGGATAATTAACCTCCTAGCGCCCAAACGGTTACATCCATCCTTCACCTACCCCGACCCCATGGCTTTCTCGCTCTCGAACTGGTTTAAAGGCAAGCCGAACGGCACTGCCGAAGCGCCGCCCGAATCGGACAAACCCGCCGCCGCCCCGGTGGCCGCCCCGGCCCCGGCCCCGGCCAAAGCCGGCACGCCGCCGGTCACGCGCAACGTGGCGTCCGTGCGCAAGGTCGTGCCGAACTCGGTGCAGCCCGTCAGCTTGCGCGATCCCTCCGCCCGCGGCCCCATGTCGCTCGGGGTCTCCGGCCCGGCCGGTCCCGGGGCGTCGCGCCCGGTGACGAACCTCGTTCCCCCGCGCAAGATTTCCTTCGGCAACCCGGCCGCCGTCGCCGCCGCGCATCCGTCCGCGCCGGAACCGGCCGCCCCGGCCGCCGCGCCGGAACCGGCGTTCGTCCCCTCGTCCGTGCCGGACGTGGCGGTGAGTCTCGAGGTCGGCGATTTCATCGACCGGCTGCCGCCCACGCTGTTGGCGGGCGGCACGGTGGACCGCAGCCACCGGGTCGAGTTCCGCTCGTCGGAACTTTATTCGGACCTGACGAAGGGCCGCGCCAGCGTGCCCGCCTCGGTGATCTACGCGAAGTGCCCGGAACTGTTCTCACGCCCGGTGAGCGACACCGAGGACTCCGAGGTGACCCTGCCGCTCTCGAAGCTCGTCGAGCAACTGACCCCGGCGCTCCAGACCCGCGCCGACCAGGTGGCCGAGGAGAGCGTCGGCGAGATCGAGACGCCCTTCCTGCAAGTGGCGATGGAAGACGGGGCCCGCCTGCCCGCCGCCGCCGGCACGACCGCCGGGGCCATCCGTCCGCCGACCCCGCTGCCCACGGCCCCAACCTCGGCGGAGTTGCCCCCGCGCCCGCTGCACCGCACGGGTCAAATCCAGACGATCTCCGTGCCGAAACTTTCCCCGGTCGAGTCGATGCCCATGTCGGCCGCGCCCACGGCGCAATCCGCCGGTCCCATCAACGCCAGCAAACGGCCTCCCTCGACCGTGCGCGCCTCGGTGGCGGGCGGCAAGATCCGGCTCAGCGGTCCGACGGTGCCCAGCCGGATCTCGCTGACGCCCGGACCGGCGGTGCCCCCGGCCCCGGCGGTGCCGTTCGGAGTCCCGCCGGTGCTCAACCACGACCTGCCGCCCTCGGCCACGCAGCGCATCGCCACGTCGATGCCGCCGCTGCCGGCCGGTGCCACGTCGCCCTCGCACCAGGTCAGCAAGAAGACCCAGCGCATCCAGATCCCGCCGATCTCGCTGCGTTCGCCCGCCAGCCCGACCGCCGCGCCGTCGTCGCGCTCGCCGGTGGTCCCGCCGCCTTCCGTGCCCGTGCAGCCCAGCCCGGTGACGGTGCGGCAAAACAACGGCGACGCCGAACCGGCCAGCCCCGTTTTCCGTTCCTCTCCGCCCCCGCCGCCCTCGGTCAGGCCGGTCCCGCATTCCTTCGCGCCGCCGGCGGCGCGTCCCGGTTTCCCGCCCCCGGCCTTCCCGGCCATGCCGCCGCTCGACGCCGCGCCCGCGCCCGCCCCGGCTCCGGCTCCGGCTCCCGCGCCGGTCGCGGATGACCGCAAGATCACCCTGGGCCTCGCGGCCATCCTGCGCGGGTTGTCCTCGTCGCTGCTGGCCGTCGAGCCTTCCTCGGTGCCGGACGACGCGCGGATTTCGCTGCCGTTCGGCCTGGTCGAGCCGCAGTTGAGCACCGGCCGCGTTTCCGTGCCCCGCGCCGTGTTCAACGAGGCGCTGCCCGAAGGCCACCAAGGGGTGCTCGACGCCGAGGCCGACCTGCCGGAAATCCCGCTGCCCCTGCAAGAGGTCTTTCAAAATCTGCCGTCCAACGCGCTGACCATGCGCGCCGATCAGACGGAGGAACAGATCACCCATCTTTTCCCGACGCCCTTCAGCCAGAAGGCCGAGGAAGACGCCCAACGTCTCGGCGTCGGCGAGATCCCGCCCGGCGCGGCCCCCGTGGCGGAGGCCGCCCCCGCCCCGGAAGCGAAGGCCGAGCCCGCGCCCGAGGAAGAGCCACCGGCCGAAATGGCCGCGCCGGTCGTCACCGAGGAAACGCCAACCGAACACGTCCGCGACATCCAGCTCGACCTGGAAGACAAGGCTCCCGCCGCCGTTGACGAAAAGACCGAAACGCCCGCGTCCGAACCCGAAGGCAAGGCCCCGGTGGAGGCAGCGTCCGAGCCGGTCGTGGAGTTCGTGAAGACCGAGGAGCCGGCCGGGGAGGCCGACGTGGCACCCGCCCCCGCGACCCAAAAAGTGCCCGTCCCGGCGAAGGGCAAGGACTCCGAGTTGCAGGTCCTCTTCATGACGGAGGATGAACTGGACGCCAAGGCCATCGTGCGTTTCGTCAGCCAGATGCCCGGCATCAACGGCTGCGCGGTGATGTTCGGCGACGGCCTGCGTCTGGCGGGTAATTTCCCCGACGAGAACCAGGCCGAAGGCTTCAGCGCGATGGCTCCGCCGTTCTTCAAGCGGGCGAGGAACTTCGCCTCCGAATCGGGTCTCGGCACCCTCCAGGCGTTCACGCTCCACGCGGACGACAGCCCGTGCAGCTTCATGATGCACGACGACATCTGCCTGGCCGTGCGCCACTCCAACCGCGGGTTCATGCCCGGGGTGCGCGAGAAGCTGGAAATCGTCGTGCGCGAACTGGCCCGGATGTACTCATGAAAATGCAGAATGCAGAAGTCCGGAAAGTGAAAAAACCTCGTTCCAAAACTCGACCATCCGCCATCATGCTTCTCTGCTTTCTGCCTTCTGAACTTCTGCATTCTGCATTCTAACTTCTGCATTTTCCCTTCATCTCTATGTCGATCATCAACTACGCCAGCAAAGAGATTCAGTTCAAGATCGTGTACTACGGCCCCGCGCTCTGCGGCAAGACCACGAACCTGGCCTACATCCATTCGCGCATCAACCCGGACAACCGCGGCGATCTCGTCTCGCTGGCGACCGCGGCGGACCGCACGCTCTTTTTCGATTTCCTGCCGCTCAACGCGGTGGTCATCAAGGGGTTCAAGACCAAGTTCCAGCTTTACACGGTGCCGGGTCAGGTCATCTACAATGCCACCCGCCAGCTCGTCCTGCGCAGCGTGGACGGCCTCGTCTACGTCGCCGATTCCCAATGGGACAAGATGGAGGAGAACGTCGAGAGCTTCAAAAACCTGGAGGAGAACCTCGCCAAGCAAAACATCGCCATCGACGAGATCCCTTATGTCGTCCAGTACAACAAGCGCGACCTGCCCAACATCGCCCCGGTCAACTACCTGGAGTTTTTGCTCAACAACCGCAAGAAGCGCGTGAGCAGCTACGAGGTGGTGTCCAGCACGGGACAAAACGTGTTCGCCGCGCTCAACAGCGTGTCGCAGCTCCTGCTGCACAAGTTCAACAAGGAAAGCGAACCGGCCAAGGCGTTGCCCAAGGCCACCCCCAACCTGACCGGCGCGTCGGTGGTGCGGTAGGGTGTTTCCCTGAAAACGCGTCGTTCTCGCTTTTCTGATCCACGTCACCCGACTTTTCCGCTTTCATCCTTTTTTCCCCGCGAGTGCCCGCGACTATGGAATCCATTCCCGTACTGACCATCGAAGACGTTGCGAACATCGACGCCGTCCTGCAGGACTACCTGACGAAGTCGGAGAGCGACCTCGCGGTCATCATCGACAAGGGCGGCAACGTGATCTCGCAATGCGGCGACCACGAGGTCATGGACGTGACGATCATCGCCGCCCTGGCCGCCGGGAGTTTCGCGGCCACGAAGGAACTGGCCCGCCGGATCGGCGAGGTGGAGTTCAACGCGCTCTATCACCAGGGCAACGGCAGCCATATCTTCATGAACTCGGTCGATGACGACACGATCATGATCACCGTTTTCGGCAAGGAAACGACGGTGGGGCTGGTGCGGT
The DNA here is from genome assembly GCA_964658285.1 of uncultured Verrucomicrobiota bacterium. GTDB lineage: Bacteria > Verrucomicrobiota > Verrucomicrobiia > Chthoniobacterales > SZAS-18 > CAHJWO01. The sequence goes on along the minus strand of CAZZYS010000122.1, from coordinate 8,261 downwards.
TTTATTCGACGAGCGCGTGCGCGAGTCTGGCGGCGCTGCTGCGGGCGATGCGCGACAAGCCGACCGAATCGACGTTCCGGTTCGACGCGTCGGACATCGCGGCGTCGGCGATGTCGGAGCGGCGGTGAAGAATTTTTAGCCGCAAAAAGCGCAAAAAGCACAAAAGGGGAAAGAGGAGGCTTTCCTGTACTCCTTTTGCGTTTTTTGCGCCTTTTGCGGCTAAATTCTCCGATTACTTCGTCACTTGCGCGATCAACTCCCGCGCGATGGCGTCGGCCCACGCGGCGAAAATCTCGGCGCGTTTTTCCACGAAGAACGTTTGCTCCAGGCTCGTGTTGTCCAGAAATTCCACCTCCAGATGGCAGGTGGGAATGTCGCGCGTCGCGGGGTTTTGGTTGAGTTGATAAAACAGGTACGAGCCCCAGTGGCCGTGGAGTTCGTGGTCGTCCTGCCAGGAGGCCTTCGGGGTTTGCGGACGGTATTGGCGGGAAACGCTTTCCACCGCGCCCGCCAGCGCGAGGCCGAAGGCTTTGTCGGCGGCGAAATTCGGGTTGTTGCCCTCGCGCTGGATGACGGCGCGCGGACCGCTGGCCCGGTGGCCGTCGTCGGAGTTGAAGTGGATCGCCATGAAACAGGCCGCGTGCGCATCGGCGGCGACGGCGGCGCGTCGGGTGAAGTCCAGGTTCACGTCGGAGTCGCGGGTGAGGATGACTTTGACCTTGCCGCTGCGGGCAGAGTCGCTGGCCTCGATCCGGGCGGCGACGAGTCTGGCAAGCTGGAGCGTCACGTCCTTCTCCAGGACGTGGTGGACGACACTGGTGGCGTTGTTGCTGGTGCTCTTGTTGTGGGCGGCGTCGGTGCCGGCATCGTGCGATCCGCCGTGGCCGGGGTCGATGACGATGACGCGCGGGGACTGCGCGAGGGAGGTCAGCGGAAGAAGGCAAACCGCGAGCAGGATACCAAGCAGGCCGCGCCAGCGGCCGGTCATCTTCCAAGGTAGGGATGCCTCTCCGAGGCAGTCCCTATTGTTTCTGGAGGCAATGACGCTAGGTCGCGGTTTTTCAAACCACATTTGGGAGTGCCTCGGAGAGGCATCCCTACCTTGAGGGACGATGCCGCTATCGCGGCCAGTCATGCCTTCCCTTTAGACACGAACACGCTCGCGGGCCGCAACAGCCGGTCGCGCAGTTTGTAGCCCTTGCGCTGCTGGCGGATCACGTTGCCTTCGGGCACGTCGGCGCTCGGCTCCTCGCCCAGCGCCTCGTGCAGATTCGGGTCGAACTTCTGCCCCGTGGCGTCGATCACCGTCATGCCGCTCTCGGTCAGAAAACCCTCCAACTGCTTTTGCACCATCCCCATGCCCACCAGCACCGCCGAGCCTTCGCCCGACGTGCGCCGCGCCTCCATCAGGCCCAACTCAAAATTGTCCAGGATCGGCAGCAGCTTTTCCAGCAGGCTGCCGTTGGCGTAGCGCACCGCGTCCTCCTTTTCGCGCTGGAGACGCTTGCGGGTGTTGTCCATGTCGGCGCGGTCGCGCAAGGTCTGGTCGCGCATCCGCTCGGTCTCTTCCTGGAGGCGGTCGGCGCGGGCTTCGGCGGTCTCGGGCGCGGGTGGCGTGGATGCGGCGGCCGGCGTGTCGGCCGCGCCTTCGTTTTCGGGCGAAGCAGGCTTGCCGTCAATGCGCGTGGTCGTGTTTTCAGGTGTGGTCATAGCTTACGAATGACAATCAACGTAATATCGTCGTTCTGCGGCTGTGCGCCTGAAAAATTCCGCAGATCGTCGGTCAACCGCTTCACGATGGCCGGGGCACCCTCCGGGGCGCTCGTTTGCACGGCCAGTATCATCTTTTCCATGCCGAACTCCATGCCGTTCTGGTCGAGCGCCTCGGTCACGCCGTCGGTGTAGAGCACCAGGCAATCGTCCTTGTTCAGATTCACGGTGAAATTGCGCGTCAGCCGGTCGAACACCGACCCCGCATCGACGCCCAGGGCCATGCCCGGCGGGTTGATTTTGACCGTCTTGCGGTCGCTGGCCGTGTAGAGCAGCGGCGCGTCGTGTCCGGCCCGCGCGAGGCTGACCGCCCCCGCCGCGCCGTCGAGGATGACGTAAGCCATCGAGATAAACATGTCCTCCTTCATGTCGGGGAACAGTTGCCGGTTGACCTTGCGCAACACGTCCGCCGGGCTGGGATTGCTCGGGGCCTGGCTGCGCAGCACGCTGCGGCACATCGCCATGATGAGCGAGGCCGGCACGCCCTTGCCCGACACGTCGGCGATGACGATGCCGAAGTGCTCGGCGTCCACCTTGATGTAATCGAAATAGTCCCCCGACACCTGCCGCGCCGGGATGTTGATGCCGCTGATCTCGAAGCCTTTGACCTCCGGCGACGTGCTCGGCAGGAGGATGCGCTGGATGTCGCGGGCGATCTCCAGGTCGCGGTCGAGGCGTTTCTTTTCGTTAGCTTCCGAATAGACGATGGCATTGTACAGGGCAAAGGCCGACTGCTCGGCGATGGCCTTGAACACCTCGAAGTCCACCTCCGTAAACGCCGTGCTCATCGGTCCGTTCGCCAGCGCCAGCACACCGAGGTTTTCGCCCGCGTAGAGCAGCGGGGCGATGATGGCGGACTCGGTGCGCAGGGCCGTGTCGCGCAGGGCGTTCAAGCGCGGGTCATGTTCGGCGGAGGGTAGGAAGAGCGCCTCCTTGTTCAGCCACACGTTGCGCAGGATGCTGTCGCCGTCCGAGCCACCTTTGCCGTCGAGCGGGACCGGGTGCAGACGCAGGTAACTGTCGAGCGCCACGGGCGTCGTGGCGGCCTGCTGGAGGATGTGCGCGGGCACGGCGACCAGCGGCGGGCAGCCCTTGGAGATGAAGCTGGGGATCAGGATGCCGCCGTTGCGGTCCACGAGGTACAGCGCGCCGCCGTGGGCTTCGAGGATTTTCGCCGCGCCCTCGACGATCATGCGGTGCAACTCCGTGGGCCGCAGGGAGTCCGAGAACGCCGAACCCAGCCCGTGCAGGAAATCGAAGACCCGTCCTTCTTCCAGTTTGAGGTCGTCCAGCCGCTTCTGGGTGTGACGCAGGAGCCAGCGCTGACGCCGGTACACGTAATAAAAACTCCCTGCCGTCAGGACGAGAAGTCCGAGGAGCAGGGGTGTCCACATGGATCAATACCTAATCAAAAAATCCGCAGTCCGAAGCAAAAAAGTTTGTCGGCGGGAGACGTTTTTTCCGATGGAACGGCTGACGCGGCCCTTTTGCTCCCCTTTTTGGCGTGCACCGCCGACTTTCCGCCGGGTCAATCCAGCGACTCGCTCTGGTGGAGGTCCTGCTTGAGATAATCGATCACGTCCTTGAACTTGCCGAAGTTTTCGGGGTCGGCGTCCACGAGCGCCTGGTGGGCGGCGATCATGGTCTCGGTGACGGCGCGTTTGTCGGTCGGCGACACCTCGGCCCCGGCGGGCAAGGCGTCGTTGGCGTCGGGGCGCAGGCTCTCGCATTCCTCGCAGGCCGGCGTGTGACCATTCTCCAAGGAAAGAATCTGGTCGAGGCCGAGTCCTTCGAGGAGGTCGGTGTTGCGCGCGTTGGAATTAATGACGTGCAGGTCGCCCTGGCCGATGCCGTGCAGGCGCAGGGCGACGCCGGTAAGCGTGCCCATGAAAGTGGAATCCATCATCGGGCAATCGGCGAGGTCCACCACGAAGTTGCGGTGGCCGCGCTCGATCATCGCGTTGGCGAATCGCTTGATGCCCGTGCTGTTGAGGAACGAGCCTTTGCCCTGGACGCGGATGCAGACCACTTTCTGGTTGCAACCGACCAGGATGGTTGGGTTGGGGTTCACGGTATGTTTAGGAGGGAAAACAACATAGACCCGCGCGCGGTGGCGTCAAACCGGAGGGCGCGGCGGAGTCGGCATTGTTAATGAGGATAAGTAGTTGCGAGAAAATGAGTTATCTCCAGAGATAGGACTGCTTGAGGGCGACGATTTTCTCGTGGTCCTCAATGACGACCAGCCGCCACGCCGTCACGCGGCCCTGCTCGGCGTAGTCGTCGCCGGTGACCTGGAAGCGCGTGAGATGGTTGCCGCTGCCGTCGGGGTAATCGACCTCGCGCGCCTGCACGAACGCGCCGAGTTTTTGCTGGCGGTATTCGAGCCGCACGGTGAGGTGGGCGGGGCGTTTCGAACGCCAGAAAAAAGTGTAGTAGTTGCCGTAGCGGTTGCGGACATCGGAGGGAGTGACGGCCCCGTAGAGGAGACGCCGCCGCTCGAACGCGATGTTCTGGTCCTCGCTGTTTTCGTTGCGGCTGCCACGCAGACCGGCGACATCGTTGGTTTCGAGGAAGTACGTCTTGGCCTTGCGGATTTCGACGGACGCGTCGATGGCCAGCGGCAGGGCATTGGCCTTGCCGAGCAGCACGACGGGCGCTTGCCTGGGCGCGGCGTGGGCGGTGACCGGCAGCGTCACCAGCGGGAAAAGCGCGAGGCAGACGGGCAGGAGGGCCTTCGGGAAACAGCGGCAAATCGTAAGCATCAGGATAGCGCGGGAAGCCCGGTCAAAAGGTTTGGACGCCCCGGACTGACAGGGCATTCAAACTAAACGTGCGCGAGAGGTTCGATCTGAGAGAATTTGTCGGGGTTCGTCAAGTCCGATGCCTACATGGCATTGCTTGATTGCGGATCAGCAACCCCGATCAACTGACTGACGCTCTCATGGTCAAACAAACTCGGGGTGCCATCCGTGCCAATATAGACGGCCAGACCGCCGTTAAAGGCCAGGGCCTCCGGATGCAGGACCTGGAAACGCGCGCCGCCGGTCAGTTCGACGGTAAAAGGTTGAAACGGGGCACGTCTGACGAAGGCGCGAAGACTGCGCTCGAAAGCATCGGTTTGCATGGAACTGGTCGGGAAGTGGGCGGAGTGAGAGTCAGTGGCGTCGATGGATCATCACTTCAGCGGCACGCCGCGCGCGAAGGCCTCCGCCCGGTCGATGTCTTCGTAGTAGCTCTTGGTCATATAGGCCGGCGTGTAGAAACTATCCTGCAGACAGTTCGGCGGGTACCCGCCCGGCGGGTGGTGTACGCTTGCCTTGAACTCCCGTGCGTTCAGGTTCGTGCCCGGCTCGAAGTCCAGCCCGTCGGAAGACCCGAAAATCAGGCGGGGGACCGCCCATAGCCGGGAGTCCCAGATCGTGCCGTTGTCCTTGATCGACAATTCGCGCGCCGTCTTTTTGGCCTGCGCCTGCTCGTCGAGCGCGGTGGCGGCGGCGGATTCGGAATCGAGCTGGCGGCGCAGGGCGAACGCGGTTCCGCCACCCGGCGAGGGCGACGCTTCCGAAGTGTTTTGCAAGGTCATCCGCACCCGCTGTTGTTCCTCCCGGGCGTGCACCAGCTTTTGCGCCTGTTCGGCGGCCTGTCGATGCGCGGCGGCTTGCGTGTCCCGGTAGGTCGTGGCCTTGTCGGGGTCATAGTGGTACGCGCGGCGGACGGCCTCCGGGCAATCGGCGAAGTCCACCTTGACCACGCCACGCTCGTAGCGCCACGTGACGCCGTCGGGCTCGACGCGCAGCGCCCGCACGTCGTGGTAGGTCGTGCCGGAGAGGGTCACGAGGTCCTCGCCCCGCGCCTGACCGGCCGCCGCGAGCAATCCGCACATCCCCAGGGTCCCGGCGGCAAGTAATCCCCGCTTCATGCCAGCAGGCTAGCACCCTCGCGCGACCCACGCCAGATTGGAAAAACCGCGCCGCCCGATGCGCCCGACCGTTCCCCCCGCCCCGTAACTTCTCCCGATGAGCCAAGCCCCCGCTCCCGCCGCCGTCCGTTACCAACGCGGCGTCTACCTGCCCTCGCACGATCTCTGGCTCGACCCGTGGGACGATCAGCCCTTCGCCTTCGTCTCGCACGCCCACGCCGACCACATCGGCAAGCACCGCGAGGTCATCCTCTCGACGGTGACCTCCCGGCTCATGCACGCCCGGCTGCCCGACCAGCGCCGCCAGGAACACCGCCTCGATTTTCTCCAGACCGCCGCCGACATCCGGCCGGGGATGCGGATCACGCTCTATCCCGCCGGGCACATCGCCGGTTCGGCGCAGAGTTTCATCGAGACCGACGACGGCGCGGGCAGCGTGCTCTACACGGGCGATTTCAAGCTGCGCGCGGGTCTTTCCGCCGAGGCGACGGGCTGGACGCAGGCCGACACGCTCATCATGGAAACGACCTTCGGGCTGCCGCGCTTCGCGTTCCCGCCGACGGAGGAAGTGCTCGCGCAGATCGTGAAGTTCTGCCGCGAGGCGCTGGAGGAAGACGTGGTGCCGGTGCTCTTCGGTTATTCGCTGGGCAAGAGCCAGGAAATCCTCGTGGCGCTGTCCCAGGCCGGCCTGCCCGCGATGCTCCACGGGGCGGTGCACCGCATGACGGAGGTCTACCGCGAGTTGCAGCCCGATTTCCCGCATTTCGAGCGGTACGACGCCAGCAACGTCGCGGGCAAGGTGTTCATCTGCCCGCCGAGCGCCAACCACTCGCGGATGCTCCAAAAGATCAAGGCCCGCCGCACCGCCATGCTCACCGGCTGGGCTCTCACCCCGGGAGCCGTGCACCGCTACCAGACGGACGCGTGTTTCCCGCTGAGCGACCACGCCGATTATCCCGATCTGCTGCGCTACGTGGAACTTGTCAAACCCCGGCGCGTGCTGACGCTCCACGGGTACGCTGCCGCGTTCGCGCGCGACCTGCGGGCGCGCGGGATCGAAGCCTGGGCCTTGAGCGAGGAAAACCAGATGGAACTCACCCTCGCGCTCGGCGGGATCGAAGAATCCGCCTCTCCGGTGATCGACGGGGACATCGACGACGCGCCGCCGGCGACGGAGTCCGCCTCCGAGTTCGCGGCCTTCGCGCGGGTCGGCGACGCCATCGCCGCGACCACGGGCAAACTCAAGAAAATCGAAATCCTCAGCGAATATTTTCGCACGCTGGACGACGAGGCCCTGCCCTTCGCCACCAATTTCCTCACCGGACGAGCGTTCGCGCAGAGCGACCCGCGCGTCCTCAACATCGGCGGGGCCGTCGTCTACCGCGCGCTGACGGCGGTCAGCGGCCTGAGCAAGGAACGCCTGCGCGAGATCGGCACCGGTCTCGCCGACCAGTCGGAACTGGCGGGCCGAGTCCTTCCCGGCAAAACGCAGCCGCGGCCGTTCGCCATGACGGAAGCGCAAGGTCTTTTCGACGAACTCGAACGCACCCGCGGCCCCCTCGCCAAGGGTGAACTCCTCCAGGCCACCCTTGCCCGGCTGGAACCCAACGAGGCGCGCTACGTCATCAAAATCCTCACCGGCGAACTTCGCATCGGCCTGAAGGATGGTCTCCTCGAAGATGCGCTCGCCGTCGCGTTCGGGCAAAAGGCCGACGACATCCGCGAGGCGAACATGCTCCTGGGCAACCTCGGCAAAGTCGCGCTCCATGCCCGCGCCGGTACGCTGCATTCGGCGGAGTTAACCGTTTTCCAGCCGATCAAGAGTATGCTCGCCAGCCCCGAGCCGACGGCCGAATCCATCTGGCAGCGCCACGAGGAACTCCACGCCGCCGCCGAGACCGGCGCTCCCGAGGCGCAGGCGACGCCGCTGGCCGCCAGGGAAGCCGAGCGCACGCCCGCCGCTCATCCCGGCGTCGTGTGGGTCGAGGATAAGTTCGACGGCGTGCGCACGCAGCTTCACCGCGCGGCAGACGGGCGGGTGGAGATTTATTCGCGCGACCTGCGGACGGTCACGGGGCAGTTCGAGGAGATCGCCAGGGCGGTGGCCGGCGGGATGCGGGACGCGGTGATCTTCGACGGGGAGATCGTGGCCTACGAAAAGGGCAAGCGGCTGACGTTTTTCGACCTCCAGAAGCGTCTTGGCCGACGCGGGCCGGACCTGTTCATGAAGGAACACGTCCCCATCGTGCTGCTCGTCTTTGACCTGCTCCATCTCAACGGTCGTTCGCTGCTGTCCGAACCCCTCGCGGAACGCCGCCGCCTGCTCGAAACCCTCCAGATTCCCACCCCGACCGTGCGCCGCGTGGACGTGGTGCAAGCCAACTCGGCGGACGAGATCGAGGCGGCTTTCAACGCCGCGCGCGGCCACGGCAACGAAGGACTCATCATCAAGGACCCGGCGAGCCTGTACACGCCCGGCCGGCGCGGGTTGGCGTGGCTCAAGCTCAAGAAGGAACTCGCCACGCTCGACGTGGTCGTCGTCGGCGCGGAGTGGGGCCACGGCAAGCGCAAC
>CAZZYS010000121.1:0-12484 GCA_964658285.1 uncultured Verrucomicrobiota bacterium | reverse complement strand
TGCCGAGCTTCGGATGGTGCCCGCCCTGCATGAGGATCTGGATGCCGCCGACGGCCGTCAGCTCGTCGAGCTTCTGGTCGATCTGCTCGTGGGACAGGACGTAGTGGTCGGCGTCCCTCTCGGTGCGGTAGAACGCGCAAAACTTGCAGTACACGTTGCAGACGTTCGTGTAGTTGATGTTGCGGTCGATGATGTAGGTGACGATCTCATTGCCCCGGCCGTCGTACGAACGGGCCTTGGCCTGGTTGCGGCGGGCGTCGGCCAGCGCGGCGAGGTCGGCGGCGGGGGCATGACGGTAGATTTCGAGGGCCTCGGCCCCGGAAATACGTTCGCCGGCGAGGACTTTGGGGATGGTGGAGGCTTCGAGCGCGTTGCTCATTGGGATGCCCTTGGAAGGCTGAGGGAACATACCGCGCAATCGGTCCCCCGGCAATTCGCGTTTGCGTTTTTGCGCGGGCGGTGGCACGATGGGTTCCCGTCCGCCCGCTCGGGCAGACGGACCGGATGGTGGTCGTAGCTCAATGGTAGAGCTCCAGATTGTGATTCTGGCTGTTGCGGGTTCGAGTCCCGTCGATCACCCGCCTCCCGTCACGCCGCGTGTCCAGGGGCAACCAGGGCGGTGCCCGCATGGTTTGCCCGGCGGTACTGGATCAACCTCGCTCCCAGACCGATGCACGGCTGTTCCACACACCGCCAGGCCAGCCACGCGAGCGCCGCCGTGCCCACCAGGGCGACGCCGAACAGCAGCAGAAACTCCGGCGGCGTGCCCATCCAGGCGGGCGGCAGGAGCACGCCGAGCGAGCGATCCGTCAGGTGCAGGACAAGGAAGTGCAGCAGATACGCGCTGTAGCTGATCCGGCCCAGAAACCGCGTCACCCGGTTGACCAGCAGTCCGGCCGGCCAGGCCCTCAATCCAAAACTCAGCGGCACGAAAGCCAGCGAGAAGAAAACGTGTTCGCCGATCCAGCCCTGCTGGCCGATCCCCACCGCGGCGTGCAGCGCCAGGGCAGCCACCGCGAGCAGGACCGCGCCGGTGGCCCGGTTACGCGGAAGGTTGTCCGTGGCCACGGCCACATGGTAGACGAGGATGCCGCACGCAAAAACGGGCAGTTGCGTCGGGAACCACCAACCGACGAACCCGAGCATCTGGTCCATCGACATCCCCACGAACACCTGCTTGTCCATGTACGCGCCGCCCAGGGTGGAGTCAGCGAACTGGGCCAGCGCCAACGATCCCAACAGGAGCCAGAGCGCCGCCTGCCAGTGGCGCACCACGCGATGACAAAAGGGGGCGAGGAGGTAGAAGGTGCCTTCGACCGCGATGCTCCAGCCACCGGGCACGATGGAATTGATGAGGGCCGGATGCCAGCCGTGTTGCAGCGTGGCGGTCAGGAAATAGTCGAGCGGGGTGAGGGGAAAATTCACATACGTCGCCAGGCGTCCCGGCGCGAAGCAATAGAGCGCGATGCCGACCCAGAACATCGGCAGGATGCGAAAAAATCGGCGGATGAAGAATTCGGTCCACCCATGCCGGCCGGATCGCTGGGCGCGGTCGAGCGTCAGAAAGATCGTGAACGCACTGATCAGGAAAAAAAGTTGGACGCCGTACCTGCCCGCGCCCGTGACGTTTCCCCACCGGAAGTCGCCGCTCATGTACATCCCGCAATGGGTGGCCAGCACGCCGAGGAACGCCCAGCCCCGGAGGGCATCGAGAAATTCGTAGCGGACTGGAACCCCCCTGGGAGGGTCATCCGGCGGGGGCACAGGCAGGAGCGCGTCCATTTCCCAGCCGATTTCAGCACGGGCCGTGCCGCTATCGCCCGGTGGACGGGGACGTTCCCGCCAGCGAGCGCGGCGAACGATCTCGTGAATGACCCTGGCCGGGCGTTATTCCGCCGTGTGCGGCGCGTGCAGGCCGCTGAGTGCATCGTACAACGCGGCGCTCATGCGTTCGCAGGCCGCGACGGCCTTGGCCTGGCCCTCGGCGGGCAGGGCTTCCATCTGCTCGGCGAGCAGGGCGGGTTCGTCGAAATCATCCGTGTGCAGGCGGAAATATTCGCCGCACGGCTCCGGCAACTGCCGGTAATGCTCGCGCAACCCCGCCAGCTTGCTCTGCGCGGTGTAGGGCTGCTGCGACTCGAACGCGTACAGTGCCCCCAGCGCGCTCGCCCGCTCGGCGAACAACCCGCGCGCCGTGTCCACGAGCGCCGTGACCTCCGGCGTCCGCGGTTCGTCGGCGACGGACGTTTCCAGCGATGCGGCGAACGTGTGGTTCCACACGTCGGCATGACCTTCCTCGATCCCGGCGATGTGCGTCTCGCCGGCCGTTTCCCAGCCCCGGGCCACCGTGCGGATGAAAGCTCCGTAGTCCTGCGCATAATCCCGCAGCGCGGGCACGGGCAGCGTGCCGTTGCTCCACGCGACGTAGAAGGGATGCTGGAGGAGGCTGCGGCGCGCAACGATCCCGTCGCAACGTTGGGAAACAGTACCGGGCTGGTTGGTGGTCATCGTCCTCGCAGGGTGGGGGAAATGGCGCGGGAGGTCAACAAGTTCCTGGCGAGGTAGCCGGTCGCTGGTCGCGAGTGTTTGGTACGCTGCCCGTGGAATCGCGTGTTGGTTTAACACGGAGGACACGGAGAACACGGAGACCGGAGGAGGCCGGAAGGGGATGAGGAATAGCAGGGAGATCAAAAGCCCGGGCAGCCTGTCCGTCGTCTGCTCCCACCGCTTCTCCCGTCTGATCTCCTCCGGTCTCCGTGGCCCTCCGTGTTCTCTGTGTTAAACCAACACGCGACCCCACGGGCAGCGCACCGTCGCTCACAACCCGTTTACAAGAGCCCCTTCCCCGCGCACTTTGCCCGTTTACATGCCTGCCAGAATCCGACGTTTCCTCCTGCCATTGGCGATTGCCGGTTCGCTCGTGTTTGCGGGCTGCTCGGGCGGCGATCCGCAGGGAGCGTTCGACGCCGGGGTGCGCGATCCGGTGGCGGCGCGTTTGGGGAACGGGCACGCCGCCGTCGTGTGGCGGCGCGGCGGACCGGAGGAAGCCCAGGCCGACGCGGCGGTGCGCGACCTGTTGCGCCGTCCGCTGACCGCCGAACGCGCCGTGCAGGTCGCCCTCCTCAACAACCGCGCGCTCCAGGCCGAGTTCGCGGAGGTCGGCGTTTCCCACGGGGAATACGTCACCGCCGGCCTGCTCAAAAACCCCACCCTGACCGCCAGCGCGCGGTTCCCGGACCGTTCGTCCTACCTCACCGATTGGGAAGGCGCCGTGGCGCAGGATTTTCTCAACGCCCTCCTGCTGCCGCTGAGAAAACGCCTCGCCGCCGAGCAGCTCCGCGCCGTGGAACTCCGCGTGGCCGACGAAACGCTCAGGACCGCCGCCGACGTGCAGCGGGCATTCTACACGTACCAGGCCCGCCGCCAGCTCATCGAGCGCCTGCAACTCGTCGCCGACACCAACGCCGCCGCCGCCGATTTCACCCGCAGCCTGCACGACGCGGGCAACGTCAACGACCTGGACCTCGTCAACCAGCAGGCCGCCTTTTCGCAGTCGAAGATCGACGTGACGCAGGCCCGTGCGCAGACCCTCGGTGACCGCGAGGCCGTCAACCGACTCCTGGGACTCGACGGCGCGCAGGCCAGCGCGTGGACGGCGGCGAAATCGTTGCCGCCCATCCCCGGCCACGAACCGTCGGCGGGCGCGCTCGAAACCCGCGCCACCGCCCAGCGGCTCGACCTCCAGGCCGCCCGCACGACCCTCGCCGCCGCCGAGCGCGCGCTGGCGTTGCGCGTCGGCACGCGTTACCTGCCCGCCGGGGTGACGGTCGGCGTGGACACCGAGCGTCAGCCCGAGGGCGAGACCACCACCGGCCCGACGCTCGACCTGGAATTACCGATCTTCAACCAGGGCCAGGGCGAGATTGCCACGCTCCGGGCGCGCGACCTCCAGGCGCGGCGGCTGTTGGAAGCGAAGACGACCGACGTGCGTTCGGAGGTGCGCGCCGCCCGCGCGCAGGTCGCCGCCAACCGCGAACTGGCACTCTCGATCCGCGACACGGTCCTGCCGCAACGCCGACAGGTGCTCCAACTCACGCTCCAGCAGTACAACAGTATGCTCAAGGGCGCGTACGACCTTCTGACGGCCAAGGCCGGCGAGGCCGCCGCCGAGCGCGCGTACATCGAGGCGTGGCGCGATTACTGGATCGCGCGGGCGGATTTGGAGCGTGCCGTCGGCGGGAAGTTGCGCTAAAAGTAGCCGATGGAACTCCGCAGCGTGGAAAGCATCGTGCGCGCGCTCAACGACGCGGGCGTGGAGTACCTCGTCGTCGGCGGTCTGGCCGTCAACATGCATGGGTTCCTCCGGCTCACGCAAGATGTGGATTTGGTCCTTCGCCTGACGCCCGAGAATGCGGCAAAGGGGCTGCGCACTTTGCTAGACATCGGCTACCAAATGTCGATCCCCGAAAAGCCCGAGGCTTTCGCGGACGCTGCCGTTCGTGAGCGTTGGCGCGAGGAAAAAGGCATGATCGTCCTCAAACTGTGGAGCGACGAGCACCGCCGCACGCCGATTGACATTTTCGTGTACGAACCGTTTTCTTTCGAGGCGGAGCTTTCGCGTGCGGCCCGGTTGGAACTTCCTTCCGGTTCGTGGGCTCCAGTGGTAGCATTGGACACCTTGCTGGAAATGAAGCGCATCGCAGGCCGCCCGCGGGACCTGATTGACATCGAAGAATTAAAGCGCGGACGATGACTTCTCCCGACCAACCCATTGCCCCCGACTGGAAATGGGGCACGTCCGAAGGCAGCCGGGAATTGGACCGCCTGTTGGATCGGCGGTTGACCCACGGCGAAATCCTGGAGTGGCTGGAAGAAGCGGAAACACTCTCGCTGCACTTCCAGGTGATCCGGGACGCCGCTCGAAACCGCGCCGTCCCGCCGCCAGCCGGACCGCGCGAATCAGAAGCTTGACGGCCGCGGCACCCGGTTCTACAAACGAGGCCGTATGCGTATATTCCCGATGCTTGCCCCCGGTCGCGCGCTCTGCGCCCTGACGATTTGTTTGCTGGGGCCGCTGGCCTCGCGGGCGGACACGCTCACGGCCAACACGCCGGTCATCACGGCGGCGGCGGGGTCCACCGGGATGTTCGAGGAATCCATCAACGCCATCGCCAATCTGAACGGGCAGACCCTGGTCTCCTTTACACTCACGCTGACGGCCACTCCCGTGGGAACCGCCAGCGGGTTGAACTTCACGGCTGTTTCGATGGCGACCACCCCGAACGCGTACATCTTTCAGGGAGCGTCCACCGACGTACAGAACAATACGCCCTTCACGTCGAGCACTCTGCCGGGCACCAGTTTCACCGTGGCGGACAGCGACACGAACGGCGCGGGGCTCACCCTGGCCGGCGGCACCACTTATGGACTGGTCGAGATCACGTACACGGTGGCGGCGAACGCACCGGCAGGCACCTACACGATCACGCCCGCCTTCACGCCGACCGGCACCGGCAATCTCGGCACGGCTGCCACCCCGACGACGTTCACGATCCTGCCGGTGCCGGAGCCGTCCACCTGGGCGGCCTTGGCGGGCGGCGGGCTGATGCTGGGCGTCGGCGTGCTTCGCCGTCGCCGCATCGCCTGAGATGGTGTATGTTCGGGAACGACCACTCCGGGCTGATCCGGGGCGGCGATTCCCGATGATTTCTCGACGCCATCTGCTCACGCGCGGCGCGGCGGCCCTCGCGGGCGGCGCGGCGTTCTTCCAACGTCTCACCGGCCGCGCCGACGCCGTCGAGGCGACGCCTGCCCCGCCCGCCGATCCGCCGCCCGCCAACAAAGCGCGCCGCGCCTACACCCCCGTCACCACGCCCAACGGCTCGTCGCTGCCCTTCGTGCTGAAGGACGGCGTGAAGGAATTCCACCTCGTCGCCGAACCGGTGAAGCGCGAGTTCTCGCCCGGCGTCGTCATCAACTGCTGGGGTTATAACGGCCAGACTCCCGGGCCGACCATCGAGGCGGTCGAGGGCGACCGGGTGCGCATCCTCGTCACCAACAAACTGCCTGAGCCCACGAGCGTCCACTGGCACGGCGTCATCACGCCGGCGGGGATGGACGGCGTCGCGGGCGTCACGCAAAGAGCCATCCCGCCCGGCGAGACGTACGCGTACGAGTTCCCGCTCGTCCAGCACGGCACGCAGATGTACCACCCGCACGCCGACGAGATGATCCAGATGGCGATGGGGATGCAGGGGTTTTTCGTCATCCACCCGAAGGCCGGCGAACCCGAGCCCATCGACCGGGATTTCTGCATTTTCCTCCAGGAATGGGCGGTCGCTCCTGGCACCAGCACGCCGAATCCGAACGTCATGACGGATTTCAACCTGTTCACCTTCAACAGCCGGGTCTTCCCCGGTACGGCGAACCTCGTGGTCAAAAAGGGCGACCGCGTGCGCATCCGGCTGGCGAACCTGAGCATGGACAGCCACCCGATCCATTTCCACGGGCACGTCTGGTGGACGACCTACGCCGACGGCGGCCCGATCCCGCCCTCCGCGCGCTGGCCGAGCGCCACGACCAACGTGCCGCCGGGCTCCACGCGCACGATGGAGTTCGTGGCCGACAACCCGGGCGACTGGCCCCTGCATTGCCACAAGAGCCACCACGCCATGAACGCCATGACGCACGACATCCCCAATGTCATCGGCTCGGACCAGGCGAAGTTTCAGCGCAAGATGAACCAGCTCGTGCCCGGCTCCATGTCGATGGGCGAGAAGGGGACGTTCGACATGACCAGCATGAACATGGGCCTGCCGCGCAACACCGCGCCCATGATGGCCGGCGATGGGCCTTTCGGGTCCGTGGGCATGGGCGGGATGTTCACCCTCTTGAAAGTGCGCGAGACGCTGCCCAACGGCTACGACGTCGATCCCGGCTGGTACGAGCATCCGCCGGGCACGGTGGCGGGGCCGGTCGGCGCGGACGGCCGTCCGGTGGCGCATCCGCCGGACGCTGGGGATGGCGCGGGCAAGACGGCGCGGGCGGTTTACACCTGCGTCATGCACCCGGATGTCGTGCAGGATCATCCGGGGGACTGCCCGAAGTGCGGGATGCATCTCGTGCTCAAAAAATGACGCAGGCGGAAACGCGTCCGGCGTGCGATTTTGTTTGTATGAAAACGTTCTCCCGTTTCTCCTGCCTCGCGGTTTTTCTGGGCGGTTTGTCGGCGTCGGGCCTGCGCGCGGCCGAGCCGCCGAACGCCGACGCGGGGAAGTTCCTCGTGCCCTACGAACAGGTGCTCAAGGCGCTCGTTGACGACAACCTCGCCGCCGCCCAACAGGCCGCGCACGCGCTGCCCGACGGCGCGGGTGCCGACCTCGAAAACGCCAAGGACCTCAAGGCGGCGCGGACGGCGTTTGCCACGATCAGCCAGACGGCCGAGAAGCTGGCCATCGGCGTGCCCGGCTACCACGTTTTTTATTGCCCGATGGCAAAGAAGGATTGGGTGCAGCAGTCCACGGCGGTTGCCAACCCCTACGAGGGCAAGGAAATGCTGACCTGCGGGGTGGAAAAGAAGTAGCGCGGCGGACCCCGCCTCACGGTGGTGTGGGCATGGCGGCGGGAGCATCGGCCGGCAGTTTCATGAGCTTGCCGACGGCTCCGTTGCAAACTGCGCATTCCTCCAAGTCCACGTAGGCCGGAGCGGCCTTGTTCACTCCGAAATCCGGGCCGTGCCCGTGGTGGCGGAAGCTCTCCAGCGCATCCATGCCGTCCCGGCGTTTCTTTTCGAGTCGTTCCAGCAGGGCCGTCCGCTCGCCGTCGGGCAGATGCAGGCGGTCCATGCGTTGTGACATCCAGCCTTGCATGAGGGCGTTGATGGCGACCAGCCGCTGGCGGGAGTCCTCGCTGTAGAGTTGTCCGTGGAGCTTCTCCGACAAGCCAGGCCCGAACGTCGAGGCGGGGCTCTTCATTCCGTAGAAGTGGTCCGGCCGCGCGCGGTAGGTTTGCAGCGCCCAGATCGTGGCGGTGCAGATCGGGCAGGCGTAGATGAAATGATAGTAACTCTGCCCCTCCTTCTTGAGGAGAATCTGGTCCACGTCCGCGTTGGAAAGCCCGTCCTCGTACAGCCCTTCGAGCACGCTGTAAAAGATAAAGCGGCTCGTGTCGTCGAAATCCCGGTAAGCCGGTTTTTGGTCCGTCTGCGCGGAGGAGTGCGAAGCGCCGGTCACGAGCAAAACACCGGCCATCGTCAGGGCGATCATGGTTTTCATCCGGGAAGAAGAGACCGCGGTCGGGCGGCCCGTGTTCAAAGATGCCGCGCTCACCGGAGCGCCGGGCGGATGAATTCATCCAGCGCGTGGATGAACTGCAAGTCCAGCCTCGCAGCCTCCGCGGCACCTACCTGCGGACCGAACAGGTCCGCGCTGGCCTCGTACATGACGGTCTCATCCGGGCCTGCCTTGCCGTGGGACGCGTCGCCGCCCTCGAAGAACGCCTTGCTGGCCTTCCCGTCCGGGGTGTGGCTGACGTGGTGACCGACCAGCCCGCCGCCTTGGACCCACCCTTCGGACTCCAGCTTGCCAGCCACCGCCGGATGGACCTTGGAGCCGAAGTAGGTTCGGTAAGGGCCGGACGGGACGCCCTCGTGATAGGTGATCTCGGCCACCTTCACCTGATGGGTGTCAAAAAAGAGCCATTTGCCTTCCAGCCTGTCCTTCTCGAAACGGCCCCGCGCCCGCGTGTTGCCGGTGGCATCCGTGATCTTGTAGTCGCCCGTCCGCGCCCCGGAGGCGTCGCGTGCGCCGACCGCCGTCAACTCCGTGCCGGCCGCCGCCAGCGGCGGCAGGATCGCGCCGCCCGCCAGGAGTCCGCCGCCGAGGAGGGCGAGGAGGAATCTTTTCATCGGGAACCGGCTGTCGGAGAGCCGCTAATACTTGAGCAGCGCCGTCACCGGTGTCGAACCTAATTTCGCCCGCCCGCCGAGGAACTCCAGTTCGATCAGGAAGAGGACCGCCAGCGACTGGCAGCCGAGTTTCTTGATGAGTTCGAGCGACGCCGCCGCCGTGCCCCCGGTGGCCAGCAGGTCGTCGATGACTACGACGCGCTCGCCGGGTTTCAGGGCGTCGGCCTGCATCTCCACGACGGCCTCGCCGTATTCGAGCGTGTAAGCGTGGGACTCCGTGCGGCCGGGCAGCTTCCCTTTTTTGCGCACGGGCACTACCCCCACACCCAGCGCGTAGGCCACCGCCGCGCCGAAGAGAAACCCGCGGGCGTCGATGCCCACGACCTTCGAGGGCGGGCCGCTGGGCAGCGCGCGGCAGATTTCCGCGAAACCGTCCACGGCCAGCCGGAAGCACGCCGCATCGGCCAATAGCGGCATGATGTCTTTGAACAAGATGCCGGGCTTCGGGAAATCGGGCACGTCGCGCACGGCGCGGTAGAGAGGGGAAGAGTCCATAAAATGACGAATGACGAATGACGAACGCGAAAATAAGAAGGCAGAAGGCGAAAGGACAGAAAAGCAGAAAAAGGACAAAGTCGGCGCTTTCGGCTCAAGTCTCCTGTCCGCATTTGTCACTCGTCATTCGTCATTTGTCATTCGCTTTGACGGTCCGTTGCGGCGGATTAGCGGTGGTTTGCAAAAAGCTGCCCTTCCTTTTACGTTGGCTGTCCGCCGCCGTCCGCGAAAACCATGGATTTGACGCCTCCGCCTCTCCTCGGCTCTGCCTTGCACCTCGTGAGTCGCGGCTACCTGGCGGAATCGACGCTCTTTTTCCTCGTGAGCTGCGTCCTCACGGTGACCACGCTCGGAACGCGCCGTTTTTTCCCGCTTTTGAATCTTGCGGTGATCGTCCCGGGATTTCTGCTGCAAATCGCCTTCCTCGTCAGTCGGGGGGAATGGCGGGGGCGTTGCCCATTAACGAACCTTTTCGAGGTGATCGCTTTTCTGAGTTGGGCGCTGGTGCTTTTTTACCTGATCGTCGGCAGCACCTATCGGCTCTCACCTCTGGGAGTGCTGACGGCCCCGTTGGTCTTCTTCCTACAGGTCTTTGCCCTCGGCGCTCCCCTCGACCAGCCGGGCCAGCGGGCGGGCGCGGTCAACCCTTGGATCGAAACCCACGCGGCCTTCAGCATCCTGGCCTTCGGGGCGTTCGCGCTCGCGGGGCTGGCGGGCGGGATGTACCTCTGGCAGGAACGCCAGCTCAAAACCCACCGCGTCCGGGCGCTCTTTTTCCAACTGCCCCCCATCGCGGACCTCGGCAAACTCAACACCCGGCTGCTGGTCGTCGGCTTCGTGCTCCTGACCGTGGGGCTGGCGGCGGGCGTTGGCATGGGCGCTCCCAGCACCTGGCCGCACCTCGCCTGGGCGGTGGTCGTGTGGCTGCTCTACGCGTTCCTCGTGCAGGCGCGCTGGGGGGCGTGGAAACTGCCGCCGCGCCGCGTGGCGTCGTTGTCCGTCGTGGCGTTCGCCCTGGCGCTGCTGACCCTGAGCGGGCTGTCTTTCGTGGCGGCCTGAAATTTGCCCCCTTTTCATCACGCGCGCATGAACATCGTTTGCTTCGGATTGAGCCATCGCACGGCGGCGGTGGAGGTGCGTGAACGCTTCGCCTTCGCCGACCAGGAACTGCCCGCCGCGACCCTGCGGCTGCGCGCGCTCGAAGGCGTCCGCGAGGCGCTCATCCTCTCGACCTGCAACCGCGTGGAACACTACGCCGTGCTCGACGACGGCCCGGAACCCGTCCGGCGCGCACGCGACCTGTTCCGGTTGTATTGCGAGACCGGCGGACTGGACACCCACGCGGAAGGCGAACAATTCTACCACCACGACGCGCCCGAGAGCGTGGCGCACCTCTTTCGCGTGGCCAGCGGGCTGGACTCGATGGTGCTCGGCGAGACGGAGATTCTCGGTCAGGTCAAACAGGCCTACCAGGTCGCGGCCGGGGCGGGGACGACCTCGCGGGTGTTAAATAAACTCTTTCAACGCGCGTTCCAGGCCGCCAAGCAGGTGCGTTCCGACACGGAAATCGGTCGCGGCACGGTGTCGGTGGCGTCGGCGGCGGTCGATCTGGCGGAACGGCTCTTCGGCGATTTGCAACGCTGCCGCGCGCTGGTGCTCGGCGCGGGCGAGATGGGCGAACGCACCGCGCGGGTGCTGCTTTCGCGCGGGGTGCGTCCCGCCGGGCTGGCGGTGGCGAACCGTTCGCCCGAACGCGCCGCCGCTCTGGCCGCCGCGCTCGGCGGGCGGGCCGTGCCGGAGTTCGACGCGTGGGAACAGGAGGCCGCCGGAGCGGACATCCTCATCACGTCCACGGCGGCGCAGAACGCGATTGTCACGGCCGCGCAACTCGGCCGGATCATGCGTGGACGCGGGGACCGGCCGCTGTTCGTCATCGACATCGCCGTGCCGCGCGACGTGGAGCCGGCGGCCAACGACATCGAGGGCGTGTACCTCTACGACATCGACGCGCTCCAGGAAATCGCCCGGCAGGGCATGGCCTCGCGCGAACGCGAAATGGCGGCCTGTGAACGCATCATCGGCCGGCACGTGGAGGAGTTCGAGTCGTGGGTCAAGCGGGCGGGGGAAAACGCGGGGTGCGGGATGAGGGGTGCACAACCGTCGAAAGAAAACCGCGAGATGCTGCCCTCCGCGTTTTGAGGTTCGTCGCTCCTTGGTTTAGGCTGTCTCGCGCACTTGCCGTGC
Source organism: uncultured Verrucomicrobiota bacterium (assembly GCA_964658285.1). Classification (GTDB taxonomy): domain Bacteria; phylum Verrucomicrobiota; class Verrucomicrobiia; order Chthoniobacterales; family SZAS-18; genus CAHJWO01. The sequence goes on along the minus strand of CAZZYS010000121.1, from coordinate 780 downwards.
GGGAACGTTTTGGATATGCTCACCCCGTGACCCAAGCCGTTGCCCACCTGCTCGCCGAGATCGAACAACTCTCGCCTCCCGAGCGCGTCGAATTCCGCCGGGCGGTCGTCGAGCGTATTCCGATGTCAGACGACCTCACCGACGACGACTTCGCGGCTTTGGCGTCCGACATGTTCCGCACGCTCGACGCCGAGGAGGACGCGTCGCGTGCTTCCTGAACGCAGCGAGGTCTGGCAGGTAGACTTCGGCATCACCCAAAAGGTGCGTCCAGCCCTCGTCATCAGCATTCCTTACGACGATGCAGACCGGGCGCTCATCGGGGTGATCCCGCACTTCACCTCTTTGCGAGGCTCGCGATTTGAGGTGGCCGTGCCGACACGTTTCCTGCGAGAGGGTGCCTTTCTCGTGCAAGGTATCCAGGCCCTGCCGCCCCGGTACTTCCTTCGCCGGCCAGGAGTTCTCACGCCCGAGCAGCTTCGACGCGTCGAGGAAGTGCTTCTGCTCTGGCAAGGCATCTCTCACCCGCGACCGGCCTGATCGGCGCAATCATGATGCGCGAGGTTTTCGTTCACCAAGACTATACTCGGGTAGGTCTGTGCCAATCCATCCTGGACACCGCCGGCATTCCGAACTTCATCCGCAACCAATACACCACCAACACGATGACGGAGATCCCGTCCGGGTTATTCTTTCCGACGCTCTGCGTCGTCCATGACAGCGACTATGACCGGGCGATGCAAATCCTCCGCGAGTTGTACCAATCGCCGGTCGTGCAAACCG
>CAZZYS010000120.1:0-12506 GCA_964658285.1 uncultured Verrucomicrobiota bacterium | reverse complement strand
GTCTTGGGGTTGAGCGTGCGCGCGAACTTCGACGGCGCGAACCCCGCCCACACCGGGATCGACGGCGTGATGGTGTGCGTCAGGTCCACGTATTTCGCCGGTTTGAGGTAGCGCGCGTACACGTCCCAGAGCCCGTGCGGCGCGTCGTTGGTCTGCGCGCGGGCCGTCGAGGCGAGGCAGAAACTCAGGGCAAAAAGCAGAGGGCGAAGGACAGAGATTTTCTTCATGTGAGTTGGGTGGCGGACGGCAGGGAACTGTCGGAAAGTGCGAGGCTGACCATTTTTCGGGCGCGGTATCGACGCAACGCCGCCCCGCTGAGCCACAGGGCAATGGCAGGCAAAAAGATCACCGAGTTTTGCAGGTAGATTTCGTCGGCGTTGCCGTACCACCAGTTGAAGTAGAGCACCTGCCCGAACGCCGCCATCCAATACAGCGGCCACGCCCTCGGCAGCAGGCAAAGGAACGGCACCAGCCACGTCGTGTACCACGGGATCGCGGGCGAGAGCACCGCCAGGAACATCGCCGCGATGAACGCACACCGCCGCGCGGCGCTGAGTTCATCGGCGTCGCGCTTCCAGAACGCCCACGCCGCCGCCAGCGCGAAACCCAGCGCCGCCAGCACGACGAACACCTTGTAGACCGGGACGTGGTGCGCGTACATCCAGCCCGAGGGCAGCAGGTTGAGCAAATAGAAACGGTCCCCGCTCTGGAGACCTTCCTCCGCCGTGTACATCGGCAAAAAGCCCAGCGCGCCGGGCACGCTGTACGTCACGCAGTACGGCACGTAACCCACGATGATCGTCGTCGCGAGTGAGAGGGGCATCCGCCAGCCCCAGCGGAACCGCCGGTACAACGCCGGGAACAGGATGATCGGATACAATTTTGTCAACACCGCGCAGCCCAGCGCGAAGCCGGTGCCCATCGGACTGCCCCGGCGATGGGCCAGCAACGCCCCGGCCAGGCACGCGAGCATGATGGCGTCCTGATGGCCGCCGCCGGCAAACTCCCAGACACACAACGGATGCCACGCGTAGAGCAGCACCCGTTGCGCGGGGAGTCCGTAGGCGACGAGCGCGCGCCCCAGCAGCCAGACCGCGACGCCTTCGAAAAACACCATCGTCAGGCGCATGTCCGTGACCGTTTCGCTCAGGCGCGTGCAGAGCAGGAACACGAGCTGCGAGCCGGGCGGATACACGGTCTTCGCGTAGTTCTTGCGGTTGATGTTGGGATAAATGTCGCCGTCCCGCAATGGGGTCAGGTGTTGTTCGCCCGGCACGTAACGGTAGGGATTGATCCCGGCCGCCTGCACGCGCCCGTCCCAGATGTAACGGTACAGGTCGGTGGAGAGATAGGCGTCGGTCGTCAGCGGGGCGACCCGGAAAAGGGCCGCCAGCACGAGTCCCAGCACGAGCGTCGAACGCGCCGGGCGCGCCTTGAGCACCACCCAGGCCGCGACGCCGTAGAGCGTCATCGAGCCGAGGATGCCGCCCAGGAACGTCATCATGCGCCGCAGGCCTTGGTCGTGCGCGCCTTTGAAACATAGCAGCAGGATCAGCCCGCCGAGCACGAGCAGGAGGGTATTGGCGTGGCGCGTGGACAACTTTTCTTCTTTCACGCCGTGCCGTTACGATTTGTCGGGCCAGATGCGCTCGCGGCCCTCGCGCTCGATGATCCCGGCGAGGAATGCGCGCGTCTGCGGGGCGTGGAAACCGTTCGCGCGCGTCCCGGCGAAAAGCTCGTCGCACAACGCGCGCAGGGTCGGGGCATCGTCCACGTCGTACCAGGTCGGGAGTTGGACCGTTTCCAGATTGATTTCGTCGGCGCGGGCGAGCGTTTCGCGCGCGACGTGTTCGGTGCTCCAGGTGATGTCCTCGAACAGGCGGCGGTGCGCCTTTTTGACGCCGATGAGGTAATAGCCGCCGTCCTCGCTGGGCCCAAGCACGACGCGATCACCGGGCAGGCTCAACGCGCGCACGGCGGCGGCGAGCGCGGCGGCGGGCAGCGTCGGACTGTCGGAATCGATCAGGCACACCGCGCCGTAGCCGACGGCCAGCAGGTCTTCCACCGCGCCGACCAGCCGTGCGCCGAAGCCGCCCTCGCATTGGGCGACCATGCAAAAGCCCTCGGGCAGCAGACCGTCGAACGCGCGTTCCATCCCCGTGGGCGTGTAAACGGCGACCCCGGCGGCAGGCAGGACCGCGCCGGCCGGTTCGCCGTCGGTGTGGGTGAGGCCCGCGGCGGCGACGGCGGCGATGTTGGCGGTGGTGTCGCGCAGGAAACACCCGCTCAGCGCCGCGGCCTCCTCCGGGGTGAGCGGCGGGGAAAGCCGGGTCTTGCTCGCACCGGGACGCGGGGCCTTGATCATCATCGCCAGCGCGCACGCGCCGGGGATCACACCGGTTTGCGAAGGGCCGCCAGCAGTGGCATGAGGATCGAGGATCGGGTAGGTCATCGGGGCGCGCGAACGGCACCAGAGAATGTCAGGCCGGACGCGGAGGGAAAGCCGAAAATGCGGCGGCCCACCCCTCAAATCGCGTAGTCGTCCGCCCTCTCCTCCGCCCCCGGAGTCGCCGTCTTGGCGTCCATCGGCCCCTTCTCGCAGATCGCGTATTGATAGTGCACGTCCTGCCAGCGGGTGACCGCACGCCACGGCTGCGAATGCACCAGCACACCGAACGCCTCCGGCGCGAGCACCGTCGCGTCGGGCGGCTCGCGGTAGGCACGCGTGCGCGAGTAGCCGCAGAGCGCCATCAGGTTCGCCACGCCCCACATGATGCGCAACGGGACCACCGCCCGCAGCCGCGAGCACGGCTCCGCGATGAAACACCGCCCGCCCGCGCGCAGGACGCGGTGCATCTCCGCCATCGCTTCCTCGCGCTGCGGCAAAATCGTGAACAACCGCGCCGCCAGCAGCGAGTCCACCGACTCGTTTTCCAACGCGAGGTGCAGCGCGTCGGACTGCTCGAAACGCACGTTCTCCAGATGGCGCTTGCGGGCGTTGCGTTGCGCGTGCCGGAGTTGCTGACGCGAACGGTCGATGCCCAGCACGCGCAGGTCGCGGAAGCGTTCGCCGAACTGGCAGCAGTAAAAACCCGGCCCGCAACCCAACTCCAGCAACCGGCTGCCCGCCGGCGGCGTGCCCTGCGGCCACAGCGCCGCCGAAATCCCCTCCGTGTCGTCACGGAACAGGCGTTCGCGGAAAAAGGCGTACAGCCAGCCGAACCGCTCGAAGAGACTCTCCGACTCCGGCCGCGATGCGTCGCCGGTCGCTTCCTGCGAGAAATCCTCGCCGTCGGCCTCGACGGGAAGCACCCGGACGGCGGGCGTCCCGGCCGTCGCGGCGGGCGGCGGGACCATCGTGGGACTGGCGGTCAGCGTCTCGGGTTCCATCACGTCCATTCGCTCCATTCGCCCGTTGGACGCACGGCGCGCGGGTGTTTATTCATTGTTCCCCCGACCGCTTCCATCGTCGGCGGCAATGTAGACCGGAACCGGCGTTGGCCCCAAGTGGATTCCTCGCTTTTTTAGCATGTACGCCCATCGGCCACCCCGGCCGGCAGACTGTCCAGACGCGAAACGTCTCAAGCCACCACCATGAATGCCTTTCGCGCTTTTCCCCTGCTGCTCGTCGCCTGCACCCTGCTCAACTTCGGCACGGCGTGGGCCGAGGACGCGCCGGTGCGCGAACTGCGCATCGACCCGGCGACGACCGGCGTGCCTCTCGGCAAGGCAAAGCTGAGCGTCGAGCCGTTGGTGCGCGACGCCAAGGCCAAGGGCGGGGACGGCCTGCAAGCAAACTACAAGGTCGAGGTGTCGCCGATCTCGCTCGCCAGCGAGGAAGGCAGCCTGACGATCTCGGTTTCCAGCGAAACCCTGCGCAAACTGGCCGAGGGCCAGCCGGTCGATTTCACCGGCCAGGCGGTCAGCACCAGCGGCAGCCGCAGCAGCGTGCAGGGCACGGCCACGCCCGCGAAGGACGGCAAGGACACCGGCGCTATCCGGGTCCGCATCGATAGTAAAAAGGGAAAACTGGTTTTCAGAACCGTCTACCATCTGGTGAGGTAGACGCGAACCACCGTGCGGCGCGGGAACCGGGAAATCCCTGATTCGGCCATCAGAAATTTTCCGGGGCCGCCTGCCGTTTCACTGTTGGGGGTGGGCGATGGGGTAATTGCGGGATTGCCCCTCCCTGGGGGTTGGTCCCGAATGTGCTTTTGAAGTGGGGTTCGCACCCATGAGTGACCCGACCGTGACCGACGAAGCCGACCGTTTGCGGACCTTGGCCCCCTACCAGGCGCTGGGAGTGGAGCCGGCGGCGGATTTCGACCGCATCACCGCGCTGGCGGCCCGCCTTTTTCGCGTGCCCGTCGCCCTCGTCACGCTCGTCGATGCAAACCGGCAGTATTTTAAATCCCACCACGGCACGGACGTGTGCGGCAGCCCCAGCGACGTGGCGTTCTGCAAGCACGCCCTGGATTTGCCGGAGGGCGAGACGTTCATCATCCCCGACGCGACGGCCGACGCGCGCTTCGCCGATAATCCACTCGTGGTCGGCCCGATGCAGGTGCGCTTCTACGCGGGCGCGCCGTTGCGTGCCCCGGACGGCAAAATCCTCGGCACGCTCTGCCTGGTCGACACCGTCCCCCGCGCCGATCTCACCGCCGAGGAACGCGCCACCCTCATCGATCTGGCGGCGGTGGCGATGGAGACGTTCAACCTCCATCTCATCCGCCGCCGCGCCGAGGACGAAGCCGCCGAACGGCAGCGGGCCGAGGTCGCGCTGGGCGAGAGCGAGAGCCGCCTGCGGCGCATGGCCTCCAACTGCCCGGGCATGATCTACCAGTTCGTCTTGGAGGCGGACGGCAGTTCCCATTTTCCTTTCGTCGGTGACGGCTGCCGGGAACTCTTTGGCATCGACCCACAGGCCATCCACAAGCGGCCGGAACGCGTCATGGAAGCGATCCTGCCCGAGTACCGCGCGCGCTTTTTCGGCAAACTGCAGCTTTCCGCGCAGACGCTCGAACCCTGGCAGGGAGAGGGCCGGGTGCTGCGGCCCGACGGCTCGACGCGCTGGATTCAGGGCATCGCGCGGCCCGAACGCCTGCCCGACGGCCGGACGCTGTGGAACGGCGTGCTGCTGGACATGACCGCCCGCAAACGCGCGGAGGAGGAGGCCGAACGCGCCGCCAGCCGCGTGCGCACCGTGTTGGAGAGCATCACCGACGCCTTCTTTTCCGTGGACCGTGAGTGGCGCTTCACCTACGTCAACGACCAGGCGGAGCGCACGCTGGGCCGTTCGCGCGACACCCTGCTGGGCCGCGGCCTGTGGGCGGAGTTTTCGGCGGAGGCCGAGGCGGTGTTCAACGAGCGGTTCCACCACGCGATGGCCACGGGCGAGCCGGCGCATTTCGAGGCGCATTCCTCCACGCTGGACGCCTGGCTGGACGTGAACGCGTACCCGTCCGAGGAAGGGCTCTCGATTTACTTCCAGGACATCACCGCGCGCCGGGCGGCGCAACGCCAGCTCGAAGACAGCCACGCGCTGCTGCGCACGGTCATCGACGGCACGGAGGACGCCGTGTTCCTGAAGGATCGCGAGAGCCGCTACCTGCTCATCAACCCGGCCGGGGCCGCGTTCATGGGCAAGCCGGCCGCGGCGATCATCGGCCAGGACGACACGGCGTTCTGCTCGCCGGACACCGCGCGCAACATCCGCGAACGCGACCTGTCCATCCTCGCCTCCGGCCTATCTTCCACGCACGAGGACCACGACATCATCGCCGGGGTGCCGCGAGCGTTCTTGACGACCAAGAGCCCCTTCCGCGACGCCGCCGGCCACCTGGTCGGCGTCATCGGCATCGCCCGCGACATCACCCCGCAGCGCGAGGCCGCCGAGGCCCTGCGGCAGGCCAAGGAAGAGGCCGAGAAGGCGAACGAGGCCAAGAGCGAGTTTCTCTCGCGCATGAGCCACGAATTGAGGACGCCGCTCAACGCCATCCTCGGCTTCGGCCAGCTCCTCGAACTCGGCAGCCTGACGACCCACCAGACCGAGAGCGTCGAGCACATCCTGCGCGCGGGCCGGCACTTGCTCAACCTGATCGACGAGGTGCTGGCCATCTCGAAGATCGAGGCCGGGCGGATGCGCCTGTCGCTGGAGCCGGTGTCGCTCGGCGAGGTCGCCCGCGAATGCCTGAGCCTGGTCGGCCGTCTCGCCCAGGACCGCCGGGTGGTCTGCGAGGACCCTCTCCTGAACGATTGCGAGGGCTGCGAGGTCCACGTCCACGCGGACCGCCAGCGGCTGCGGCAGGTGCTGTTGAACCTGCTGTCCAACGCCGTGAAATACAACCGCGAGGGCGGCCGGGTGCGGCTCAACTGCCGGGAAATCCCCTCCCCCGCGCCGGCCCCGGACCAAAACGGCGAACCGGCCCTCGGGCGGGTTCGCATCGAGGTGTCCGACACCGGCACGGGTTTGTCGGCGGAGGAGATCGGGCTGCTTTTCACCCCCTTCGAGCGGCTCCGCGCCGAACGCGGCACCACCGAGGGCACGGGCTTGGGGCTGGCGTTGAGCAAGAGTCTGGTGGAAGCCATGAACGGACGCATCGGCGTGGACAGCGTGCCCGGCGAAGGGTCTACCTTCTGGGTCGAGCTGCCCGTGGCCAGCCCTCCGTCGAAGCGGATGGCGGGCCTGGGATGGCGGATGCCCGATGGCAGTTCGCTCGTGGGAGACAGTGCGGGCACGATTCTCTACATCGAGGACAATCTCTCGAACCTGCGGCTCATCGAGAGTCTGCTCGGACGCGAGAAAAGCCTGACGCTGCTCAGCGCGCAACAGGGCACGCTGGGCATCGAAATCGCCCGCGCGCGGACCCCCGACCTGATCCTGCTCGACCTGCATCTGCCCGACGTGCCGGGCTGGGAGGTGCTCGCGCACCTGCGCACGGACCTGGTGACGCGCGACATCCCGATCATCATCATCAGCGCCGACGCCACGCCGCACCAGATCGAGCGGTTGCGCACGGCCGGCGCGCAGGATTACCTGACCAAGCCGATCAACGTGCGCGAGTTGTTGCGCGTGCTGTGCGAACACCTCCCGCACGCCCCGGCGGGGGCCGTCGGCGCGGGGGTTTGAGCAGGGCAGCGGCGACGCGCACTTTCCCCTTTCCTCCTTGCCGTTCCCGCCGGAAGTTGCTGGTATGGAACTCAGCCGCCGCCGCTTCCTGCAAACCTCCTCTTCCGCCGTCGCCGCCTCGCTGGCCGCCTCCGGAGGACTGTACGCGCCCGGCTCCATTCTCGCGGCCGGGGAAACCGATCCGATCCCCTTGCTCGGCGGGCCCGCGCACGGGCAAGTCCACAGGGGCGACATGATCTACCGCCCGCTCGGACGCACCGGCGAAAAGGTCTCGCTCGTCGGCGTCGGCGGCGCGCATCTCGGCGCGCCCTCGGAAGAGGAAGCGATCCGCATCGTGCGCAGCGCGCTGGACCGCGGGATCAATTTCTTGGACAACTGCTGGGACTACAACGGCGGCAAGAGCGAGGAACGCATGGGCAAGGCGCTCAGGGACGGTTACCGCGACAAGGCGTTCCTGATGACCAAGATCGACGGCCGCGACCGCCTCACCGCCGCCCGGCAGATCGACGAGAGCCTCACGCGCCTGGGCACGGATCACCTCGACCTGCTCCAGCACCACGAAATCCTGCGCACGAGCGATGCCGACCGGGTGTTCGCCCCCGGCGGCTCGATGGAAGCCGTCATCGCCGCGAAAAAGGCGGGCAAGGTGCGTTTCATCGGTTTCACGGGGCACAAGGACCCGTCGATGCACCTGCACATGTTCGCGGTCGCCGACAAACACGACTTCCATTTCGACACCGTGCAGATGCCCCTCAACGTGATGGACGCGCATTTCCGCTCGTTCGCCCGCGCGGTCGTGCCGGCGGCAACCCGGCGCGGGGTCGCCGTGCTGGCGATGAAGACGATGGGCTACGGCTTCGTCCTCAAGAGCAAGACGGTGGACCCCATCGAATGCCTGCATTACGCGATGAGCCTGCCGGCGTCGGTGGTCATCACCGGGATGGATAAGTTCGAGTATCTCGACCAGGCGTTCGAGGCGGTGCGGACCTACCGACCGCTCGACCAGAAACAGGTGGCGGCGCTGCTGGAGCGCACCCGCGTCGCGGCGGCCGACGGCAAGTTCGAGAAGTATAAGATCAGCGAGTACTTCGACGGCACGACCCATCACCCGGAGTGGATGGGGTGAGGTTTCGTCCGTCCGGCGGCCTGCGACGCAAAAGACATTTGCGGACTTCCCGTCCGGGCAAATGGTCAATATAACCCTACGGCATGGCGCCTTCTCCACCGCCCGGTCCAGGGGCAAGACGAATCCGTTCCGTGCCGCCACCGATCCGCAACGGGTTGACCCGCCGGGTGCTGGACAGCCACCGCGAAGCCGATTTGGCGAATCTGCAAACGTCGATCCGCCGTGGAGGCAGTTGGTTTTACTGGGTCGCAGCGCTTTCCCTGATCAACTCCATCATCGCGTTGTCGGGCGGTCGTGTGACTTTCCTCGCGGGGCTCGCCGTCTCGCAGATCGCTGACGGCGTTGTCCACCGCTTGGGTTTCGCCGAACCATCTTTCAGTATCGGGCTGGATGTCGTGATCGCGGCGTTTCTCTGCGGCTTTGGCTACCTTTCTTCCCACGGCTCGCGAGCGGCGTTGGTCACGGGCATGATTCTTTACGCCCTCGACGGGATCATCTTTCTTTCACTTTCGGCTTACCTGCCGGCGCTGTTCCACGGGTACGTCCTCTTCCGGATGGCGACGGAATGGAAGGCCCGCATGAAACTCGAACGGTCCCGGCTGGAGTCCGACTCGCTCGCGGCGGACCGGGGGCACGAATTCGTCTAGACCGCGCCACTGTCCTTCAACACGCTCACTGCGGCATCCGGCTCCAGCGCGCGGTTTTGAACTCGAACTTGACGGTCTTGTCCTGGGGCAGGTAGACCTGCCCGGTCAAGGTCTTCCGGTCGGCGTCGAGCAGACACGTCACGTCAACCATCGCGTAATCCTTGGGGTGCTCGATCCACTGCTTGCCGATGAGCACGAGTTTGCCGGTTTTCGCGTCCACCGCGCCTTGGAGGAGGAATTCGCCGGTGGGGACGTTGTGGTTCGAGTTGTCCGGGTAGAAAACGTAGCGGGCACCCACCTCGGTGTCGCTGAGCGCTTCGAGCACGAGCACCACGCGCGTCAATCCCTGGTTCGCGCGGTAAGTGCCGCCGTAGGTGCCTTCGTAGTCGTGCGCGGTCGCCTGCTGGGCCATCGCCGCGTGACAAAGGACCCCGCACCACAGGATCGCCGCGAGCAGCGCGCCTTTGAGCAACTTGCCGACGACGGCGGGACGGTGGAAGATCGATGGATTCATCCTTCCATCAACCGCAATCCCGCATGGAAATCGAGCGCAAATTTCTCCTCCGCACCCTGCCGCCCGGCCTGGACGACGCTCCGGCGCAGGTCATCGTGCAAGGCTATCTCGCCCTGACCCCCGAGGGAGTCGAGGTGCGCGTGCGCCGCAAGGGCGACCAGCATTTCCTGACCATCAAGCACGGCGGCAGCCTCAGCCGCATCGAGGTCGAGCTGCCCTTGCCCGCGCCTGAGTTCGATACCCTCTGGCCGCTGACCGCCGGCCGCCGCCTGCGCAAGACCCGGCGCGAGTGGCCCGGCCCCGACGGTCTCACGGTCGAGATCGACCTCTACGAGGACACGCTCGCCGGTTTGCAAGTCGCCGAGGTGGAGTTTCCCGACGAGGAAAACGCGCATCGTTTCCAGCCGCCGGATTTTTTCGGGCGCGAGATCACCGGAGCCCCCGAGTACCGCAACGAAACTCTCACGCGTGTCGGCCTCCCGACAGAAAAGGAGGAAGGAGGCTTCGAGTTGTCACCCCGGCAGACCTTTGCCGCGAACTTCGTCCGGCTGGCCCGCGACCGGTTCACCGTCGTGCTCGCCAGCCTCGCGGGCGATCCCGAGAAAGGAGGCCCGGACGCCCACGCCGTGCACGCCGCGCGCAAGGACCTCAAGCGCCTGCGCGCCTTGCTGCGACTGGCCCGCGCCGGGTTGGGAGAGGAAACGTTCCGCCGCGAGAACACCACCGCCCGCGACGCCGGCCGCGAACTCTCGGCCGTGCGCGATGCGCAGGTGCTCATCAAGGCGTTGGAAACCCTGAAGGGCGAACTCTACGGCCGCGTCGCGCCGGAGACGCTGGAAAGCGTGCACGGCTGGCTGCAAGCCGGCGTGGAGGCCGCCGGGAACGCCCTGCGCACGCAGGACCGCCTCCCCCGCGCCGTCGCCCTGCTCTCGGCCGCGCGCGAACGCATCGACACCTGGCCCTGGCAGCACGGCGAGGACGCCTGGCGCGTGCCTGGCGAGGGTTTGCAAAAAGTCTACCGCGCCGCGCGCCGCGCGATGCACCGGGCGGCGAGCGATGGGCAGGAAGGTGATTTCCACGAATGGCGCAAGCAGGTCAAACGCCTCGGCGCGCACGTCCAACTCCTGGGTCCACTCTCGCCGCGGAGGTCCGGGGTCATGGACAAAGCCCTTGGCAAGCTGGCCGACCGGCTCGGCGACGAACACGATCTCGCGGTGCTGGCCGACACGCTGGCGCAACACCACGACCCGGCGGTCTCGCCAACGGACCTCGAAGTGATCGCGCGCGTCATCGGGGAGCGTCGGACGGAGTTGCGCAAAAAGGCGTGCAAGCGCGGCCGGCGGTTTTTCCGTGCTGGCGCGGGGAAGTTCGCGCGGCGCTGGCACGCCTGCTGGGACGGGTGGAGGGCGCGGCAGGGCTAGGGCGTTTTGCAATCGGCCAAGCCCCGGGTCAAGCCGCGCCGTAGGCGTCGTCACAATAGGTAGGGACGCGTCTCCGACGGGTCCCCAGATTTTCTGGCAACCGTGTCATTCGCGCGACGATCATCCAAACCAAATTTGGGACCGCTCGGAGAGCCGTCCCTACACTGCTTTGCAGGTTGATTGAGAGGTTGGAAGCTGTCCTATTGGTCCTATCGGTCTTATCCGTCCTATAGGCCCATAGGACGGATAAGACCGATAGGACCAATAGGACCGGGCCCCGCCGCCAGCAAAGCCCCTCAACCAACCTGCAAAGCGGTATACCTCCCGGGGACGGGCATCGCTCACGCGATGCACTAGTTAAAAGTGAAGGACTGGAGGACCGTGGCCGTCCCGCCCTTCGCGCCCAGGTCGTTGACCCCCTTGATGTCCGGGGCGGTCGTGTTGGCGATCATTTCGAGGATGACGCCGTTTTTCCCCGTCGGTGGCGCGACCAGCAGGTAACGCACGACGAGTTGGACCGACTTGTTCTCGAACTTCGCCGTGCCCTGGCCGCGATAGTCGAAGGCGGTGTAGTTCTTCAGCTTCGTCATGCCCTGAGAAACGCGGTGGAAGTCGGGATAATCCTTTTTCAATCCCCCCTCGAACTCCGACGTGTACTCCGGCCCGAACGTGGGCAACACGTCCGCCGCCGACCCGTTGCCGGTGCTGTGGAAACCCTCGACGTAGAAACTTTCCAGGGTCTGCGACAACGCCTTGTTTTCCAATTCCACGAAGTCTTCCTGGTGTTCCACCTTCGCGCCGGTGACGACGTTCCAATTCAGCGGATAGCTGAACTGGAAGGGGACGAAATAGGTCAGCCGCTCGCCGGTGAACGAGTTCGCCGCGTTGCGGTAGGTCGCCGTTCCCACCAACGACGGCGAGGAGGCCGGGGACCAAAACGCGGACGGACTCGTGGAACTCGGCGCGGGCGTGCTCGAATAAGAGTGGGAGGTGCTGTACGAATTGTGCGGCAAAAAGATGCGGGCGATCTTGGCGAGGCCGAAGAGCACGGCGAGCAGTCCGACGAAGAGGCCGCCGAGCGTCGCCATGATGCCTTTCTTGGGCGGCGCGCTGGTTCCCGGGACGTACGGCGCGGTCTGCACCGGGACGAAAGACGGCGGGGGCGGCGCGTAGGCAGGCGGCGGCACGGAACCGGGCGCGTAGGCGGTTGGCGGCGCGGATGAATACGGCGGCGGGGCCGGTGAGTACGGAGGTGGCGCCATCGGGTAGGGCGGCGGCGCGGGGGGTGCCGGCGGAGGCGGCGGGGGCGGCGGGGCGGCGAAGGTTTCCATGCCCGGCAACTTATTGATGGGCTCCCAGCCGGGGGCGCCTTCGTACCACGCGAGCTGGGTCGGCTGGTACTTGCCCGTGGTCAGGCCGGCTTTGATCGTTTCCAGATCGAACGGCCCGGTCTGCTGGGTGCCTTCGGCGATGTAGATTTGCATGGCGTGTTGGAGGAGAGCTGCCGCCCGGGAACGCAAGGCAGCGAACACCTTGCAAAATTTCCGCGCGCGACGGCAAGCCAAATGCGGTCGGACCCGTTTCCCGCGTCGCCTGTCCCGGCCGCACTCCTTTCTTGACGCGCGGCCCCACCCTGCCTTCTAGTGTGCCGACGCATCGCCGACGCATC
>CAZZYS010000119.1:0-12540 GCA_964658285.1 uncultured Verrucomicrobiota bacterium | reverse complement strand
GGTCAGGCCGGTGCCGTTCGCGTTGCCGGCGGGGAAGATCGTGACGCTGGCGATGCTGGGTCCGCCGACCGTGTAGTTGCCGCCGGGCATCGCGCCGAGCGTGACGGTGGCGCTCGTGAGGCGGCTCGCGTTGGCCACCGGGGTGATGGCGAGGGTCACGGAGCCGACTTTTGGCGGGAGAGTCACGGAGGCGGGCAGCGCGAGGTAGTCGGTCCCGACCACGGCCGTGCCCTTGCGGCTCAGCGGCACGGTGATCGCGTTGAGGTGCAGCGTGCCGCCGCGCGCGACGGTGATGGACGCGATGTCCGACGCGGCGGTGCCTGCCGTGGCGGGCTGGGTGGCGGTGGCCTTGGTGGCCGTGATGGTGACGACGTTTTCCAGGGCGAGGTCATTGAGGAGCGCGGTGTGATCGTCCTGCGCCGCGCCGTGGGTGTGCGCGGTGTTGGGATCGAAACCCGCGACGTTCTCGGCCCAGTCGCTGACGCCGTCTCCGTCCGTGTCCATGTCCTGCACGACCAGGCGGTAAAAAACGGTTTTCGCCCCGCCGGCCGGGACCGTGACCGACTGGGGTGCGCCGCTGCCGGTGAACGGCCCGACGGAGGCAACCGTCGTCCAGGTGGCTGTGGAGGCCATGCTCGGCGCGGACTGGATCACGTACTGTTTTCCCACCACCGTGGGGAAGGTGAGCGTCAGACCACCCGCGCCGTTGGACGCGGACGTGATGGCGGGTTTCGAGGCGCTGCTAAACGGATTGGTGCCGGCGGCGAGTTCCGCGCCGTTGGAGACGCCGTCGCCGTCGTCGTCGCGCGCGAGCCAGGCGGGGTCGTTGGCCTGGGCGTCGGTGACTCCGTAGAGCATTTGCCAGAGCTTCTGGTTGATCCCGTAGTCAATGGCCCCACGCGCGGGTATGACCGCGCCGGCCAGGACGAGGACACACAGGAAAAGCAATCGCCAGAAGCGAGGGAAGTCATGGGTTGCGGATCGCATAATGGAAGAGAAAGAGAGGGGCGAATCAGCGAGCGGAAGAAAACGGGTGAGCGATGACAGCGGCTGAAATGCTGGGGGGATGGTTGCCACTAAGTCGGAGTTGAAAAGTTACCTGTTACCCACCTGCGCCTGCTGGATCTGCGGTCGTGAATTGCAGCATGATGTGTGCTTGCCAATGATAGATTACGGTATCTTTACAATCGCGCACTGGGGCGGCGAGAACACGGGAGAACCAACGCGCGACCGCGGCGGCGGCCACTGCTTATCCACCGGTATCTCTGTAGATCGATAGTCATTCGCCACCGGACAGCATCCAACTCGTGGTGAACGATTTCGGCCACGTTCATAGCAAACGTCAGGCAGACGCAGCGAGAAAGATTTATGAAGTGCGATTTTGCATCGGCGATGTGAGCTTTCTGGTTCGTAGGGCAAGCGCACCACTCCAGAGCGCTACTCGTTTGAGTAAGCCGCAGATTCAGGTTGTAGCCACGGCATTCAATTGCCGTGTCCGCTGGAAGCACGGCAACGGAGTGCCGTGGCTACAGCTTACCCAATCGAGTACCGCTTCAGAACCCCACGGCCGCACCGCCATCCACCGGCAGGGTCACCCCGGTCACATAGGCCGCCGCCGGTGAGCAAAGATAAACCGCCGCCCAGCCGATATCCTCGGGGCTGCCCATCCGGCCCGTTTGGATGCGTCCGAGCACGCGCGCCTTTCGTGCCGGGTCGCCGTCCAGAGCCTTCTGGGTCATCTCACTGAAAATCCAGCCCGGCGCGATGGCGTTGACGCGCACGCCCTTGGCGCTCAGTTCCGCCGACAGCGTGGAGACCATGCCGAAGAACGCGCTTTTCGCCGCGGCGTAGGCGAGCACTTGCGGCACCCCCATGAACGCCGCCATCGATGAGATAAAAAGCACCGCCCCCGCGCCCCGCGCCACCATGCCCGGCACGACCGCGCGTGTCAGGCCATGCGCCGCCACCACGTGGGTGTTGAGCACGTTCTGAAAATCTTCCGGCGTGGTCTCGACGGCAAATTTCTTCAGATGGATGCCCGCGTTGTTGACGAGGATGGTCAGAGGGCCTGCCAAAAGCGTCTCGGCGCGTTGCACGAGCGACGCTGTTTCCTCGTGGCGGGTGATGTCCTGCACGATGAAGGCAGCCTCCTTGCCGAGTTGCGCGCAGGCCGCCGCCAACTCCGCCTCACGGCGGCCCACGAGCACGACTCGTGCACCCGCCCGGACCATGCACGACGCGATCCCCAGTCCGATGCCCGTGCCGCCGCCCGTCACGAGCGCGGTCTGCCCTGCCAGCGAAAACGAGTCTTCCATTGCGTGCGGATCGTGCGTCAGATTTTGTTGATGGTCCCAAGCGCCTCGCGCGTGGGGGTCATGCCCGCGCCGGGTTCTTGCGGCGCGGCGTAATAACCGTTTTCGATCTTCGCCGGGAACTGCATCCAGTCGCGCAGCCACGGGATGTATTCGAGGAGCGAGCAGGCCGAGTGCGCGAAGCACAGGTGTTGGTGGACCTGGCACATGTCGCCGACGTGCGGCACGACGGGCAGGCTGTGGCAATGCGCCAGGTCGGCGACCTGCCAGAACTCCGTGATGCCCGCGAGGCGCACGACATCGGGCTGCACGTAGTGGACGGCACCGGCCTGGATGAAATCGCGGAACTGCGACGCCACGTAGAGTTGTTCGCCCAGGGCGATAGGCGTGGCGATGGTCTCCGCGAGACGGCGGTGCCCCGCCACGTCGTCGAAGAAAATGGGTTCCTCGATCCAGGCCACGTCGAAATCGACGAGCCGGCCCGCCGTCTGGATGGCTTGTGGAAGAGACCAGCGGCCGTTGGCGTCGGTCATGATGCGGACCGCCGGGCCCAGCGCGTGGCGGACGGCTTCGACGCGGCGGAGATCCTCGCGCGGGCTGGGGCCGCCGACTTTCAGTTTCACGGCGCGGTAGCCTTCCTCTTCCACGAGACGCTTGCAATCGGAGACGACGGTTTCCAACGGCCAGTTGAGCCAACCCCCGTCGGTGTTGTACGCCTCCACTTTCTTCGTGGCGGAGCCGCCGAGCAGTTTCCAGAGTGGCAGCCCCGCTTCCTTCGATTTCAGGTCCCACAGCGCGATGTCGATGGCACCCAGGGCCAGATGGGTGATGCCCGCGCGGCCCACCCAATAAATCTGGGCCTGTCGATAAAGCTTTTCCCAGAGCGCCCGGACCTCGCGCGGGTCTTCGCCGACGAGCAGCGGGCCGTAGCTGCCGACGATGCAATCCACGATCAGCCGGTCGGTCGGCAGATGCGCGTGCGTCCCGGAAAATCCGTAGCCGACGAGGCCGTTGTCGGCATGGATGGCGACGCCGGGCGCGCCCCAGTGGGTCAGTTGGTGCGTGCTGTCGGCGATCCCTCCACGGGTCACCGGCGCGTGCAGGATGATCGGCTCCAGTCGGGTGATTTTCACGTTAGTCGAATCCGTCGAAATCGATCATTGCTTTGACCAGTCCCGGCTCGCGGTAGATGCCGGGAAGACGTTCCGCCGCGTCCGCGAAACCGAAGCGGTGGGTGACGAGCGAGGCCACGTCGATCCGGGCCGTTTCCAGCAGGCGGATGACTTCGCGGAAGGTGCCGGACAATCCCGCACGGCTGGCGAGCAAGGTGAGTTCGCGGCGGTGGAAGTTCGGGTCGTCGAAGGTCATTTCGCCGCTGAACAAGCCCAGGAAAACGATGCGTCCGCCGTGTTCCGTGAGTTCAAACGTCGCCCGCATCGAAGCAGCGCTGCCGGTCGCGTCGATGACCGCCGAGGGAAGCTGGCCGAAGTGGGTTTGCAATCGCCGGGCGAGGTCCGCGTCCGCGTGGAAGGGCGTGCCGAGCCCCATCTCGCCGCACGCAAACTCCAGTCGGGTGGGTTGCACGTCCACGCACGCCACGTTCGCGCCCGCCGCCTTGGCGAAAATGGCGGCGGCCAGCCCGATGGGCCCGAGGCCGATGATCGCCGTGGGTTCACCGGCGCGCAACGCCGCCCGCTCCACGCCATGCGCGCCGATGACCAGCGGCTCGACGAGCGCGGTCTGTTCCGGCGTGAGCCTAGCGGCAGGGTGCAGTTTATCCGAGGGCACCGTGATGAGCGGCGCATGGCCGCCGTCCAGGTGAACCCCCAGGACGCGCAGGTTCCGGCAGCAGTTGGTTTTCCCCGACCGGCAGGCGGGACATTGCCCGCAAAAGTAGTAGGCCTCGACCGCGCACAGGTCTCCCGGCGAGAATTCACTGCCCGCCGGGGCGGCGACGATCTCCACGCAGAGTTCGTGACCCAGCCGCCGCGGATAACTGAAGAACGGCTGGTTGCCCGCGAGCGCGTGGATGTCCGTGCCGCACACCCCGCAGCGGCGGACCCGCACGAGTGCCTCACCCGTCGCAGGGTCAGGCGCGGGAACATCGGCCCACGCCAGCGAGCCGGGTTTTTCCAGCAACAGCGTTTTCACGGCCTGGGGTTGACCTCTTTCATGTGGGTCCAGATTTTTCTCCTGACAGCCGTCTCCTGCGGGGAAACTGGCGGGGGTTGGTTTGCTTCCACCGGCATCTTCAGGTCGGCGTCAAAATCGGCTCCGGCGCATTCGAGGCGGATGAACAGGCAGAGCCTGCCATCGGCGTCGATCTCGTTAACGAGAAATTCTGGAGGTAGCAATCTTTATTTATCGCGTCGAGTGCCGGCATGGCGAAGGCGACGAAGTGCGAGCCCGCCAGCGTGGTGGCCAGACGCTCGTGGTCGCGCGCCCCAGTCACCGACACCGTGCAGTCCAGGCGAAGGAGCTTTCTACAACCCAGCGTCGGGGCGCGGGATGATCGCCACCGCCGTCAGCGCCGCCGTGATGACGCCGGACCGACTCCGAGAGTCGCTTCGTGCTGCGAGAGAGACGGCAAGAACAGCGGGTGGCCCATGCGGGTGCATCAGTCTGCTCCCGCCAACACCGTGACGGCTTCCTGCGGCCCCGAGCGCAACGGTGCCCATCGTCGTACCCGTGAGCCGCTTGAAGGAGATGATGCGCGCGAGCATCGGGAAAGCCGTGATGCACATCGACGCGCCCAGGAACAGCATCGCTTCGGTCAGCGAGGTCCGCTTCGGAAACAGGTCGGTGTGGTAAAAGAACACCCAGGCCAGGCCCGCGCCCAGTGCGAACGGCACGACCATTCCCGCCGCCGACACCGCCACGGAGCTGTGCAACCGCTTGCGGACGATGTCCATGCGGAATTCCAGGCCAACCACGAACATGTACGCCGCCAGGCCCAACTGCGAGAGTGGGAACAGATTGCTCTGGGTATCACGGATTTTCTGCGCCTTGTCCCAGGGAAAGAGCCCTTGCTGCGCGTCCGGCCAGACCAATCCGAAGAGCGACGGCCCGAGCATGACGCCCGCGATCATCTCCGCCACCACCTGCGGTTGGCCGAAGCGCGCGGCGACGGCCCCGACGACCCGGCAGAAGAGCAGGATGACGGCAAGTTGCAGGAAGAGTTGGACGGCGAGGTTCAGGTTGTTCATGGAAACGTTGCGTGGAGAAAAAGGTGCTGCCCATCGACGAATGCTTTTCCAGCGCGTTGAGGGTTGGCTCAGGCAAATAAAGGTTTGAAAGATAGGGCAATAGTTTTTGCTTATGAAAAGAAAATTTGTCGTTTACCGAAGAATTCGTCTTTGCCGCGTTTTTCGGGCAGGGTTTGCGCGCCATGCCGCATGACCCGGTCGAGATTCGCCACCTGCGCTACTTCCTTGCTGTCGCGGAAGCTGGCAGCTTCAGCCGCGCGGCGGATCGCCTGGGCATTTCTCAGCCCAGCGTCTCCCAGCAGATGCGGGACCTCGAAGCGGATTTGCGCGTGTCGCTCTTTCAACGCCGTGGAAAACGCATCCTGCTCACCCCGAGCGGATTGATCTTCCAGGAGCACGCCCGTGCGATGCTGCGACAGCTCGAAGGCTTCCTGCAGGAACTTGCCGCCGAGCCGGGACAAGCGCGTGGTGCATTGCATCTCGGCGTGGTGCCGATCCTCAACGTGCCGTTGGTGCCGCGCCTGCTCGGCCGCTTCGCACCGGAGCACCCGGGCATCAGCCTCACCGTGGAGGAAATCTCCTCGACGGAGATCGAGACCGCCATCGAGGAGGGGCGCATGGATGTCGGCCTTGGATTCCTCACCCGGCACTCGCCGAACTTGCACTACGAACGACTCGGCACGGACCAGTTCGCGCTCATCGTGTCCGAGTCACATCCGTGGGTGAAGCGTGGTGCCGTGCCGGTCTCCGAATTGCATGGGCAACGGCTGCTGCAATTGCCCGATAGCTTCGTGATGCGCCGGATGTCGGATGAAATCTGCCGCAAACACCAGGTGCGTCCCCGAACCGTGGCGGAAATCAACGCGATTGAGGTGCTCCTCCGCTCGCTGGCGCCTTTGCAAGCCGCCGCCCTGATGCCGACGATCACCCTGCGGGAAAGAGAAGCCTTGAAACTGAAAGCGATCCGTCTCCAGGGCAAGGATCTTGCCGTCGAGATCGGGCTTTTGCGCTTGATCGATTCGGAAATCAACAGCGCCATCGGCGCGTTCACCGCGCTCGCAAAAGCCACCGTGCCAAAGATGATCAATGGACGATAGACCCTCGCCACCTGATTTCTCCACCGAGGATCGCCTTCCAGATCCCTGCGGTCTCACTTGTGGCGATCCGTGAAGAAAAGCATGCACCGCGCGGGTGCGGGCGTGCTAAAAACTCGTCTCACCAATCAACGTGCCATAACCGCGAAGTGAGTTAAGTTCGTGACACACCGGCGTTGCGTTTGATCCTGCACGTTTTCGAAGAAACCGCAGGACATTCGGCAATGCAAATTGCTTCCAGCTCGCATGAACTTTCCGCGTGTTTCCCGTCTCGCTTTGGATTGCCGCCCCAGCGGGATTTGGTGGTTCCCCTCGCGATCCTCTACCGGCTGGCCTCGAACAAAAACCAGACCCGCCGTTCCGTTTCGTCGATCCAGTTTTCCAGCAGGCTCGCCGTAGCAAGATCACCCGCGTCCTCACTGACGCCGTGCGCCTCGCGCATCCGCAGAGCCAATTCTCGATTGTCTTCACGCAGCTCGGCCAGCATGGCGTGCGGTTCAACGTAGTCCGCGTCGTTATCGAGCAACCGCTGCGTGCGGGCGATATCGCCGATTGAGCGCAAGGTTCCGCGGCCGATCATGCGCACGCGCTCGGCCATCGGATCGGTCATGGCGAAAAGCTGCTCACCCTGCTCATCGAGCAGCAGGTGGTAATCCCGAAAGTGCGAACCTCTCATGTGCCAGTGGAAATTCTTGGTTTTGAGGTAGAGCGCGAACGCATCGGCGAGCAATCCGTTGACGGCGGCTGCCACGTCGCGGGCACCGCCCTCGCTCAACATCGAGCGTGGGCTGAGCCGCTCGTGGACGAACGCACTTTTTGGAGAAACGGCGTCCTTCGGCGTGGATAGGATCGGGTCGGTGGTAGTGCTGGTTTGCATGATCGGATCGAGAGAGAAAATGACTGATACCTTTTAGGTGACTCCGACCACTCACACCCCCTTGTAAACCAGACGCGTGAAACCTTCGGGCGACCACAGGTAGTTGCCCCACTTGTCGTCGTAGGCGGCGGTTGGCCTGGCGGCCACGATTTCCTGCAAGGATCGGCCTTGCTTCTTGAGCCCGGCGACGTTGTCGCGGCTGGCAACCAGCATCTCGTGGTACTCCGCGAGCTGCGCTTTGTTGCCCACCGGGCCATGCTCCGGAACGATCACCGTCTTGTCGTTGACCTTCGGATTGGCGAGGTTGGCCGCGGTCGCGCGGATCAGGCCGTCGATGCTCCCGCCCGTCGAATAATCGATGAACGGATAGAAGCCGTTCCACCAGGTGTCCCCGACGCAGAGAACATCGGCTTCGACAAAATGCACTGAGGAATCCGAATCCGTGTGCGCCGGTTCGTAACGGTTCAGCGCGATGGTTGAGTGATGACGGCCGCGCCGAGCATGATGACATCTTTGATGAACAGCCTGCCGGGTCCCGCCAGGAACGGGAAACCGTGCGCGGCGGTGCCGAGCGCGGGCACCCATGCCTCCGGAGTGGTGACCAGAA
The DNA here is from genome assembly GCA_964658285.1 of uncultured Verrucomicrobiota bacterium. Lineage (GTDB taxonomy): Bacteria > Verrucomicrobiota > Verrucomicrobiia > Chthoniobacterales > SZAS-18 > CAHJWO01. Next base: position 4,444 of record CAZZYS010000119.1, on the reverse strand, counting down.
ACGAGAGCGTGGTCAGCGACATTCCGATCAACAGGAAACTCCCCAGCGTGGCGGCTTGCGGCAGCACGGGATGCAGCGCGATGAGCAAGCCGATCAGGAGGATGACGATACCGAGGCCATACGAAAATAGGTAGGTGCGGTTCGCCTCGTGCCATTGACGATGCGCCGGCACGAGGTCGCCTTCCTTGTTGGCGTAATGCTGATACTCGGGCGCGGGATGAACGTAGAAAAAACTCATCAGGGGGCTGTTGGCCACGAAGGGCACGATGCTCTCCGCCTCGTACGCGGCGAACTTGGTGCCGCCGATCCAGCACAACACGATGACCAGCCCGAGCCGGGTCAGACCTACCCCAACCCGGTCCAGACGGGACGCAAAGGAGAGCGCTCTGTGCAACCATTCTCGTAGGAGGAAGGCGGTGTTCGGTTGAGCCGGATGTGATGGGATGTCGTGTGCGGTGTTCATGGCGATGCGGAATTTGGTCAGATCTGGTGGTGAATCGAGCCGCGCTGGAGAACGCGGTCCAATCCTTTCTCAAGCGTCGGCGGATCGGCGTCTCGGAGAAAACCTGCGGGGGTAGCGACTTCGTGCTGACTCATACCTGGGTCATGCCGCCGTCCACGAAGAGTTCGACGGCGTTGACGAAGGCGCTGTCCTCCGAGGCCAGGAACACCACGGCCCGGGCGATCTCGTCCGTCGTGCCCACGCGGCCGAGCGGGATCGTGGCAGCCTGCGCCTCCACGAACCCCTGGACCTGTTCCTTGCTCAGACCGAGGCCGTCGTAGCCGGGTGTCGGCACCACGCCGGGACTGATAACGTTGATGCGGATGCCGCTACCTTTGAGATCGAGTGCCCAACTGCGCGCCAGGTTGCGCACGGCTGCCTTGGTCGCGCTGTAAATGCTGAACGCCGGCGTCCCTTTGATGCTGGTGGTCGAGGCGTTGAGGATGATCGTCCCGCCCCCGCCCATGAGTGGCAGCGCTTTCTGCACGGTGAAGACCACGCCCTTGACGTTGGTGCTGAAAGTCGTGTCGAACTGCTCCTCGCTGATCTGACCCAAGGGGGCCAGCGAACCGCCACCGGCGTTGGCGAAAACCACGTCCAGACGGCCTTTCTGTTCCTGGATGACCGCGTAGAGCCGGTCGAGGTCGGCGAGCCGGGAACTGTCGGCCCGCACGGCCATGACGTTGCTCCCGCCGATTTCCTGAATGGCCGCGTCCAGATTGGCCTGGCGGCGGCCGGTGATGAAGACGTAGGCTCCCTCGGCCACGAAACGTTTGGCGGTGGCCAGGCCGATGCCGCTGTTGCCTCCTGTGATGAGAGCGATCTTACCGGTAAGTTTATTGGATGGTGTCGGGTTCATAACGGTCGTTGGTGGGAGATCGATAGGTTAGAAGCCGAGGTCGGACAGACCCGGGTGGTCGTCGGGCCGGCGGCCCAGCGGCCAGTGGTACTTGCGCTCGTGCTCGGCGATGGTCAGGTCGTTGATGCTGGCGTGGCGATGGCGCATCAGCCCGTGCTCATCGAACTCCCACAATTCGTTGCCGTAGGAGCGGAACCACTGCCCGGCGGCGTCGTGCCACTCGTAGGCGAAACGCACGCCGATGCGATTGCCGCGAAAGCCCCAGATCTCCTTGATGAGACGGTAGTCGTGTTCCTTTGCCCACTTGCGGGTCAGGAAGGCCACCACCTGATCGCGTCCGTGGAGGAACTCGGTGCGGTTGCGCCAGACCGTGTCCACGGTGTAGGCGAGCGAGACGCGTTCGGGGTCGCGGGTGTTCCAGGCGTCTTCCGCCGCGCGTACCTTGATGAGGGCGGTTTCCTCGGTGAAGGGCGGCAGCGGCGGTCGCTCGTTGGCGGGTGATTGATCGGTACTCATATTTGGGTTGGCTTGTCGTTGCGGGCAAGGTGATCTCCGGCGAGAACTAGCCCTGGATGAATGCCAGCAGGTCGGCGTTCACGCGCTCGCGGCACATGTTGGGCAGGGCGTGCGGCCCGCCGGCGTAAACGATGAGCCTGGCATCGGGCACGAGCTTGGCCGAGGCGAGGCCGGCGGCCCCGATGGGTACGATCTGGTCGTCGTCGCCGTGGAGGATGAGGGTCGGCACGTCGAACTTCTTCAAGTCCTCGGTGAAATCCGTCTCCGAGAACGCCTTGATGCACTCGTAAGTATTCAGGTGTCCACCCATCATGCCTTGCAGCCACCACGACTGGATCAAGCCCTGGCTCACCTTCGCGCCGGGCCGGTTGAAACCGAAGAACGGGCCGGTGGGCACGTCGAGAAAGAACTGCGCGCGATCCGCCAGGAAACTCTGACGCAGATCGTCGAAGGCTTCAATGGGCAGGCCGCCGGGATTGGCCGGCGTTTTCAACATGAGCGGCGGCACCGCGCTCACGAGCACGGCTTTGGCCACGCGGCTGGTGCCGTGGCGGCCGATGTAGCGCGCCACCTCGCCGCCCGTGGAGTGACCGACGTGGACCGCGTTCTTGAGATCGAGGAAAGCGGTGAGTTCCGCGAGGTCGTCGGCGTAGGTGTCCATCTCGTTGCCGTGCGTGGGCTGCGAGGAACGGCCGTGGCCGCGACGGTCGTGGGCGATGCAGCGGTAGCCGTGACCCGCCAGGAAGAACATGTGGTTCTCCCAATTGTCGCCGGTCAGCGGCCAGCCGTGGCTGAAGACCACTGGCTGTCCGTCTTTCGGACCCCAGTCCTTGTAGTAAATCTGCGTGCCGTCTTTCGTGGTGATGTAGCTCATAGATGGAAGTGCTTATTTCGTTCTCAAGTGTCCGTGGCGGAAAAGCTCAAAAAAGTCGACGCTGCTTAAAATAAGCAGGCGAAAGTAGGGAAGAGCGAAATGGACAGGACGCGGCTGGCAGCCCCGATTCAGGGGAAAAAGTAGATTCCGAGGAGCTGATCGGGGCTTCCGGCAACCGCCTCCAATTTTGCGCGGAAGACAAGTGTGCCACCTCGTTTGAATCGGTTCAGGCATCCAGCATCGCGCTGCCCGCCCAAGCGGGCTCCGCCGCTGACCTCTCGTTGGGTTCCAGAGCATCGACTTGTCCCATGCCGACCTCCGGTTTGGCTTGCGGCAAGACGACCAGGAAAGTCGAGCCAGCACCGGTGCCGCCGCTGTGCGCGCTGATCGTCCCGCCATGCAGTTCCACGAGAGATTTCACCAGCGCGAGTCCGATCCCCAGGCCAGGCGATTTGCTCCCGCATCGCTTCTCGCCTTGCCGGAACAGATCGAACACCCGCGGAAGCAGGTCCGGCGAGATTCCCACGCCACTGTCGCGCACTTCGATCATGACCAGGCCATCGACGACCTCCAGGCCAACTGCGATTTGCCCGCCGCGTTCGGTGTACTTGGCGGCGTTTGCCAGCAGGTTGATGACGACCTGCTGCACCCGCAATGCATCCGCCAACAAAACCACGGGGATCGGCGGCAGAGCCACCGTCAACCGGTGTGCACGGCTGAGCAGCAGAGGCTTGACCGCTTCCACGGCGTTCATGATGATCGAGCCGAGATCGAACCGTTCCTTCAAGAGCGTCGCCTTTCCCTGAGACCCACGGCCAAGTTCCATCGCTCGCTCGATGATGCACGCCAGATAGTGGCTCTGGCGTTCGACGACGCCCCACATCTCGCGGTTGGTCTGATCGTTATTCACCGTCTCGCCCGCCGCTTGCACCGCGAGCAGGATCGATGCAAGCGGCTCGCGCAGTTCGTGCGCGAAGATGGCCATCGACGAAGTGGTGGACTGCGTGGCACCGTTGATTTGCATAAGGAGTCGAGTTCAGTTTTCTGGCTCTGCTTCTACAGGCTCCGCGCACCAGCCGCAGCTAGCGCCGGGATCACTTGTGAGGAAACACTCCCTCGAAGCGTTGGCCACCAGCGTCCGAGCCAGGCACGAACCGCTTGCCGCCGGGCATGGCGCTTCGCCTGCCGACGCGCGAGGCAGGCCAACTTGAACCGCCGTTGTTGCAGCAATGCCCCCAGTGCTCCCGTTTGCGTGAAGGTAGGAAACCCTGCGGTGTCCGGGTGGAGCATCCTGTATTCATTTAAACTAATCGTGAAAGTCATGGTATGAATCTGCGTTGGCGTTTGGGTGCGGGGCGGGATGGAAACGGTGATGAAGTTTGGCGAGATCGGCTTGGCTGGACCCGGGTGGATTTACAGCGTGATCCCGCGCCGGCATGGCGAAGAACAACGGGTGATAAAATCCCTCTTCCAAAACCCTCGGAACTCCCTCAGTCGGTACGACCGGCTTAAAGACTGGTCTCGGAAGAAGCGGCTCATTTCGTTCTCAAGCGCCTACCGGTGGGAATTTCAAAAAATTCGTATACGTATCCGATCTCACAAGTCGCCTGGGTGCCATCGGACGGGTGCCCCCGACGCCTAGAGCGTTTTCACGATACATTTGAGGCTTACCGCCAGCAAAGCGGCAAGCACG
>CAZZYS010000118.1:0-12635 GCA_964658285.1 uncultured Verrucomicrobiota bacterium | reverse complement strand
AGGAGCAGGCTGCCGCCACCGCCGAGAAGGAAAAGCAGGAACTCACCAAGGCGCGCGACGACATGGAGGCGCAGTTGAAGACGGCGCGTGCCGAGGCTCAGGCCGCGCAGAAGAAATTTGATCAGACCACGACCGACCGCGACCGGCTCCAGGGACAACTGACCAAGGCCGAGGAGAGGCTCAAGGACCTTACGGTCAAGACCCCCGAGGCGATCCAGACGCGCAAGGAACTGCGCGATCAGATAGCAGACCTCAAAAAACAACTCGCCCGCGTACAAAACAACACGGACGCCGCCGGCAGGACCCGGGAGCAAGTGGACGCGCGCCTGGCCGACGACGAAAAGCGGATCGCCGCGCTGACCAAGGAACGCGACGACGCGGCGACGCAGGCGGAAGCAGCCCGCGTAGCCACTCTGAAGGTCGAGGAACTCCAGGGGCAAAACGCGGCCCTGACCCAGAAGTTAACCGACGCCGAGACGCGCATCGCCAGTCTCACCGAAGAGTCGGTCAAGAAAAAGGAAGAACTCGCCGGGATGCAGCAGGAGTTGACCGGGCTGCGCGACCAACTCGCCACCAGCCGCGACCAGAATGATCGTTCGGCCACGACGATCACCGAGCTTCGCCAGCAGCTCGACGACGGCGCGAAAAAGCTCGACGACATGAAGGCCAAGGGCATGACGGGCGAGGATTTCGCGCGCATGACCAAGGAGAACGAACTGCTGCGCGGCATCGTTTTGCGGGAGTTGAAGGTTCAGTCCCGGCAGGCGGCGGCCCGCAAGCTCCTGACCGACGAGTTGGCGCGGCTCGACGTGCAGAGCGCGACGCTCAACACGCAAATCGAGGAACTCGGCCGCCCCACGACGCAGCTCACCGACGAGGAGCGTGCGCTTTTCAAGGACCCGCAGGTCACCGTCGCGGACAACGACGCGTCCACGTCGATGGCGGTGACGATCTCGCAGGTCGGAGCCAGCCGGCAGCCAAACGACCCGCCGCCCGCCGATAGTGCGACTCCCGCGGTCGATCCCACCGCTCCCAACCGTCCCGCCCCGACCGACCCCGTGCCCGATGACCACCAGCCCCGGAGCGCGTCCAACCGTAGCGGCGGCACGCCCAAGGTGGTGACCAGTTCCCAGCCGCTCGTCAGCGACGAACTGTTGCCGATGGCCCACGAGGCGCAGGAGTCCTTCGCGCGCGGGAAGTACACGGATGCGGAGCGCGTTTACGACAAGCTGTTGTCGCGCGACCCGAAAAATCCGTACCTGCTCTCCAACCAGGGCGTCGTGCTGTTCCGTCAGGACAAACTCAAGAGCGCGGAAGTCGTGCTGAAAAAGGCGCTCGCCGTCACTCCGAAGGACCCGTTTTGCCTCGCGACGCTCGGGATCGTGTACTACCGGATGCACCGCTACGACGACGCGTTGACGTTCCTGACGCAGGCGATCCAGCTCGATCCGAAGAACGCGACAGCGCACAATTATCTCGGCATCACTTCCAGCCAGAAGGGCTGGCCGGAGGCGGCGTTGCAGGAAATCCAGAAAGCCATCACGATCAATCCGAACTACGCGGATGCTCATTTCAACATCGCGGTCATTTACGCGACGAACCAACCGCCGGCGAAAGAACAGGCGCAGATGCACTACACGAGAGCGATCTCGCTCGGTGCAACGCCCGACCCGACGTTGGAAAAGATGATCCAATGAGTTGAGGCGGGGGGCGCTATTCGGGTCTGGCGTTCCTAGATGCGGAGGGGCTGCCGAGTCGTGGTGCAGCCCGAACTTGTTTTTGGTCCACAGGACGGTAAATATTTTCCCATGAGTACCACGGCGGACAAAACCATCGACATCCTCGCCGAAGTCACCGAAAGCGAACGCGTGCGCGCGGAACTGGACCTGCCCCTGTTCGACGCCGGCCTCTTGGACTCGCTCGGGATCGTCACGCTGATCGCACGGTTGTCGGGGGAGTTCGGCATCGACATTTCACCCGCCGAATTCGAGCGCGAGGAATGGGCGACGCCCACCAAGATCGTCGCTGACATCGAACGCCGCACCAGCATCCGATGAGCGTGCCGCCCCCCTCGCCCACCGAGAAGAAACCGGCCGTGCGTTCACTGGAATCGTATTTTCGTCTGCCCGGCGGACCACGGGCGCGCGGGGCTGTGTGCTTCCTTTATTATCTGGCGATCATCGTGGCGCTGTTGCTGATCTATGGACGCGGCGACTTCGTGACCGCGCCGTTCGTTTACCAGGGGTTCTGACCAATGGTGCGGGCGTTTTCGCAATTGTTCGAGCGATTGCAGCGGTGGGAAGAACGTTTCCCGGACCGCATCGCTCACCGGGCGGCTTCGCCGGGGCGGACCGCGACCTTGGCGTTGACCTACCGTGAACTCTTGACCCGCGCCCGGGCCGTGGCGGCGCATCTGCGAACCACCCTGCCGGACGATGCCTCCCCGGTGATCGTGCTCGGCCACAAGGAGCCGGAGATGATCGCCGGATTCATCGGCGCACTGGGCAGCGGACATTCGTACATCCCGGTCGATGACAGCCTCCCACCGCATCGGGTGCACGAGGTCGAGCGCATCTCCGGCGCGGCGCTGACGTTGACGCCGGAACTCATCGCCGGGTTGCCGCCGGGCGACGGAGAGTTTGCGCGCCTACTGCCCGAGACCACAGTGTACACGATCTTCACGTCGGGCAGCACCGGCGAACCGAAAGGCGTCGTCATCACGGTCGGATGCCTGGACGCTTTCCTGGACTGGATGCTCGGCGAGCAACAACTGTCGGAAGGGGCGGAAACCTTTCTCAACCAGGCCCCGTTCTCGTTCGATCTGTCGGTGATGGACCTGTACCTCAGTCTGGCGACCGGTGGCACGCTTTACAGCATCACGCGGCGCGAGGTGGCGGATTTCAAGAGCTTGTTCCGGTCGCTCACGGAGGCGGACCCGAGCGTCTGGGTTTCCACGCCGTCGTTCGCGCAGCTCTGCCTGGCCGAACGCACCTTCGCCGCCGAACGCCTGCCGGCACTGCGCCGTTTTCTCTTTTGCGGCGAACCCCTCCTGCCCGAGACCGCCGGGCGGTTGATGGACCGTTTCCCGCCGGCGCAGGTCTGGAACACCTACGGCCCGACCGAGGCGACGGTGGCCGCGACCTCGATCCTCATCACGCGCGAGATACTTGCCCAGGGCGGTGCGTTGCCAATCGGACGCGCGATGCCCGGCACGGGGGTATTTTTGCAGCACGACGACGGCTCCACCCCGCCGGACGGCGAGCGCGGGGAGATCATCATTGCCGGGCCGAACGTCAGCCCGGGCTACCTCGGCCGGCCTGACCTCACGGAGAAAGCTTTTTTCGGGTACGGCGGGCACCGCGCGTACCGCACCGGCGACTGCGGGTTGCGGCGTGACGGTTGGCTGTACTTCGAGGGAAGACAGGACAGTCAGGTGAAGGTGCACGGTTACCGGATCGAACTGGCGGACATCGAGGAAAACTTCCTGGCGTTCGCGGATGTGCGCGAGTGCGCCGTGGTGCCGGTGACGAAGGCTGGGGCGGTCCAGTTCCTGGTGGCCTTCGTCGTGCCGGACGGTTCGTGTCCAGATTCGCCGGCGGAAACGACCGCCGCCACGGATCATTACCGCGCCGAACTCGCCGAGCGCCTGCCCGCCTACATGTTGCCGCGCAAAATCTACCTGCGGTCGTTCCTGCCGTTGACCACCAACGGAAAAGCGGACCGCCGGCGACTCGTCGAGATCGCCACCAACGGCGGAAATCCCACGTCGTGACGCCGTACGCGGATTTTCTCTACTTCGGCCTCGCGGGTCTCTACGTCCTCCTGCCGGTTGTGCTCGCGCGGGGGTTCCTGCCACGGGTTCCCGCCGGGCTCCGGCAAGCGTGGACGCTCTCCGCGACCGCGCTGATGCTGGCGGTCCAATACTCGGGCGGGTTTGAGAAGACACCGTCCATCCCGCGGCAAATCTGGGCGCTCGGCGCGTTCGCCGTCGCTCAGTATGTGCTCGCCGCCGCGCTCCTGGTCTGCCGCCGGCGCACCAAGGCGCGTTGGCCCGGATGGCTCGCGGTTCTCCTCGCGGTCACGCCGTTGCTCGTGGCGAAGTTTCTGCCGGTGAACGCACCCGTCGCCGGGTCGGCCGCCATGTCGGCCGGGACGGTCGGCGCGGCGGGCCTGGTGGAGTTTCTCGGATTATCCTACGCGACGCTTCGCGCGGTGGACGTGCTCATCGGCATCCACGACGGATTGATCGTCTCACTGACCCCGGGCAAATTTTTCGCGTTCCTCTTGTTCTTCCCGACGGTGTCTTCGGGACCCATCGACCGCTACCGGCGATTTTCGGCCGAATGGGTCAAGCCAGATGATCGGTCGACATTTTGGCAGGACCTAGACGCCGGCGTACATCGCATCTTCACGGGTTTCCTGTACAAATTTGTGTTCGCCTACCTCATCAGCCTCCATTGGATGACGCAGGTGCCGGCTACCCCGACTCTGGGTTACACGGTGTCCTACATGTATGCCTACAGTTTCTACCTGTTTTTTGACTTCGCGGGCTACAGCGCGTTCGCCGTGGGGTTCGCGTATCTGCTCGGCTACCGGGTGCCGGAGAATTTCAACCTTCCGTTCATCTCGCGCAACATCAAGGAGTTCTGGACGCGCTGGCACATTTCCTTGTCGTTCTGGTTTCGAGATTACATTTACATGCGGTTCCTACTGCTCGCGATCAAGAAGAAATGGTTTCGCAGCAAACACACGCCAGCGTACCTGGCCAACTTTCTGACGTTCGGCGTGATGGGATTCTGGCACGGGACGGCGGCGCATTACCTCGTCTACGGTGCCTACCACGCGTGCATCATCACGGGGCACGATCTGTTCGTGCGCTGGAACCGACCCAAACCCGACGCACCCGCCCGGTTGTGGGGCGACTCCCTCCCGTGGCAACTCGCCGGGATCGTGTGCACGTTCCAGGCCGTGTGCTTTGGCTTCCTGATTTTCTCCGGACGAAGGTTTTGGTAGCGCCCCGCGTTTCCTCAAGCCATCAACTCGCGCAGGACATACGGCAGGATGCCGCCGTGCCGATAGTAATCGACCTCGATGGCCGTATCGATGCGTGAGCGCAAACTGACCTCCTCGCTCCGACCATCCGCGCGGTGGATCACTAGTGTGAGCATCTGACCCGGATAGGTGTCGTCCCCCAGACCGACCAGATCGAAAGTTTCCGAACCATCCAGCCCGAGCGTCTGCGCGGTCGTCCCTTCGAGGAACTGGAGCGGCAGCACGCCCATGCCGACGAGGTTGGAACGGTGGATGCGCTCGAAGCTCACCGCGACCACCGCCTTCACGCCGAGCAGCCGCGTGCCCTTCGCCGCCCAATCGCGGCTGGAACCCGTGCCGTATTCCTGACCCGCGAAGATCATCAGCGGCACGCCGTCGTGCTGGTAACTGACGCTCGCGTTGTAGATCGGCATCGTCAGACCCTCGGGATAATGTTTCGTCACCCCACCCTCGACGCCGGGGACCATCAGGTTCTTGATTCGTACATTGGCAAAGGTGCCGCGCGTCATCACGCGGTCGTTGCCGCGACGACTGCCATACGAATTGAAATCCTTCGGTTCCACGCCGCGCGCGATCAGGAATTGGCCGGCGGGCGAACTGGCCTTGATCGCACCCGCCGGCGAGATGTGGTCGGTCGTCACGGAATCGCCGAAGATGCCCAGCGGACGCGCGCCCCTGATCTCGGCGATGTGGCCCGGCGTCATCGAGAAATCGAGGAAGAACGGCGGTTCCTGAATGTAGTCGCTCTTTTCGTCCCACACGTAGGTGCCGCCCACGGTCGCCGGGATTTCATTCCACTTCGGGTTCTGCTCGGCGAAATCCGCGTAGAGCCGACGAAAAACCTCCGGCTTGAGCGCCGAGGCCATCGCCTGCCGGACTTCGTGCAACGTCGGCCAGATGTCCCGCAGATACACGTCGGCACCTTCCTTGTCCTTGCCGATGGGGTCGCGGGACAGATCGATGTCCACGCGGCCGGCGAGCGCGAACGCCACGACGAGCGGCGGCGACATCAGGAAGTTCGCCTTGATGTTCTGGTGCACGCGCGCTTCAAAATTCCGGTTGCCGCTGAGCACCGATGCCGCCACGAGATCGTGTTCCGTGATGGCTTCCTCGATCTTCGGATGCAGCGGGCCGGAATTGCCGATGCAGGTCGCGCAGCCGTAGCCGACAATCTGGAAGCCGAGCTGATCGAGGTAGGGTTGCAACCCGCTCTTGTCGAGGTAATCGGTCACGACGCGCGAGCCGGGCGCGAGCGATGTTTTCACCGCCGGATCGACGTGCAAGCCGCGCTCGACGGCTTTCTTGGCCAGCAGACCGGCCCCGAGCATCACGCTCGGATTGGAAGTGTTCGTGCAACTGGTGATCGAGGCGATGAGCACGCTGCCGTGGCCGATGCGGGTGTCGCCGTCGTGGAACTCGGGCTCGTGCGCTTCTTCGAGCAAATCGGCCGGAGTCGCCGTCGGCCGGTTGGTGATCATCTCGGAATGACCGACCGTCTCGCCGAGAAGCTTGCCGCCATCGACGACCATCCCCGCCCCCGAATCGGTGGACGCGGCGCTGCTGGCGGACACGACCGCGGGAACGGTCGCTTTCGCATCGGCTTCGAGGTGGACGGGGAAACGTTCGTGTAATCCTTCGGCGTTCTTGCCGTACCCGCCGTCCGCCGTCGCCCGACCCATCAACTGCCGGAAAGCCTCCCCGAGGTCGGGCAGGTTGAGACGGTCCTGCGGGCGTTTGGGTCCGGCGACGCTGGGCTGGACATCCGCCAGGTTCAATTCGAGGTCCACACTGTAGTCGATCTCGCCTTTGTTCGGCATCCCGAACATCTCCTGCGCACGGAAATACGCCTCGAACGCCGAGCATTGTTCGTCGGTACGGCCGGTGAACCGCAGGTAGCTGACGCTCTCGGCGTCCACCGGGAAATATCCCATCGTCGCGCCGTATTCCGGGGCCATGTTGGCGACCGTGGCCCGGTCGGTCAGCGGCAGGCTGGCCGCACCCGGACCGCAGAACTCGACGAACTTGCCCACGACCTTCGCCTTGCGCAGCATCTGCGTGATGTGCAGGGCGAGGTCGGTGGCCGTCACCCCTTCGCGCAACGACCCGGTCATGTGCACGCCGACCACTTCGGGCGTCAGGAAATACACCGGTTGTCCGAGCATCCCGGCTTCCGCCTCGATGCCGCCCACCCCCCAGCCGACGATGCCGAGGCCGTTGATCATCGTCGTGTGCGAGTCGGTGCCCACGAGAGAATCCGGGTAGTACAACGGTCCGTCGCCGCCCTCGTGGAACAACACGCCCTTGGCGAGATATTCGAGGTTGACCTGATGGATGATGCCGATGCCCGGCGGCACGACGCCGAAGGTCTCGAACGCCTGCTGCCCCCACTTGAGAAATTGGTAACGCTCCCGGTTGCGCGTGAACTCCATGTCCATGTTCAGCTTGAGCGCCAGGGCCGAACCCGCGAAGTCCACCTGCACGGAGTGATCGACGACCAGATCGACCGGCACGAGCGGCTCGATGATCTGCGGGTCGCCACCGAGCCGGGAGACGGTCGCGCGCATCGCCGCGAGGTCTACCAGCAGCGGGACGCCGGTGAAATCCTGCAAAACGATGCGGGCCACGACGAAGGGGATTTCCTCGCTGATCGGCTGTTTGGCGTTCCAGTTGGCAAGGTTGCGCACGTCCTGTTCGCTGACCTTCTTGCCGTCGCAGTTGCGCAGGACCGACTCCAGCACGATGCGAATGCTGTGCGGCAGGCGCGAGACCGGCCCCACGCCGGCCCTTTCCAGCGCGGGCAGACTGTGGAAATGCCCGGTCCGTCCGGCGAAAGGTTCAAACGTCTGCAAGGTGGGAAAGGGAGGTTGCATAGGAGGCGACGGCAAGGGTCGGTGGAAGGTGAAACCTACCGAAACATGCGGGCGGCTGCAACCTCCGGCCGCACATCGTCACTCGAAGGTTCAACGAGCCGGGAGAAGCCTGAAATCCGAGAAGAATTGACATCGCCGCGCCGGCTTGCATTCTTTGCCCGGTCATCTCCTCACATATGAGTCTTCCCCGACCCTGTTCCGCCCGCGCGTGGACCGTTCGACTGGTTGCCTGCGTCCTCGGCGCAGCCGCGCTCTCCCTCGTCCCATCGGTGTCGTTCGCGCAGCTGCCCGGGTACGAGATCGTGCCCCTGGGCCGCGGCAACATGAATCGCCTCCGCCTGGCGGCGACCATCGAGGGAACGAAAGGTTTGCTGGTGCTGGACACCGGCGCGGGCGGGACGTTCCTGAGCCAGGGCAAATATTCGTCGCTGCTCCCGGGACCCGGTCGGCAACTGCCCTCCGGCGTGCCGAAAACCTCCAGCTTCAACGGGACCCAGGTGCCGGTGGGTTACGCCCGCGATTTTCACATCGGCAACGCCAACCTGGGGTCCCTCCCGATGGTCATCGTCCCGCCGCGCTACTTGTACGATGCGAAACTGCTCTACGACCCGAAACCGGAAACGCAGTACGACGGCTACCTCGGCGAGGACATCCTCCGGCATTACAACGCCGTCATCGATGTCGGCCGGTTGGTCCTGTATCTCAACACCGACCCCAAACGCAAGACGAACCCCGGCGCTGCCCTGGTGGCCGCAGGCTGGACCCGGATCCCCATGACGGCTTCCCACGGCGATTTTTCTGTCGCTTGCACGTTGGGCCGCAAGGAGTTTCGCGCCTTCGTGGACACCGGTTCACCGTTCACGGTCCTGGACGAACGCGTCGTCCGGGCTTCCCAGATCCCCGTGGCGGACCTGCCGATGAAAGGTGGCGTGGTGGCGACCCGCTCCCACGAGATGCAACTCGTCATGACCGGTTCCCTGACCATCGGAAACTACACCGCCACCGGCGTGCACCTGGTGTCCGAGGCTGGCTTGCAATCGTCGATGGGCTTGAGCCCCGATGCCGCCGTGCCGCTGGGCGGTCTGTTGGGAGGCGACATCCTCGCGCGCAACAATGCGATGATCGACATCGGTAATCAGGCCCTCTACCTGAAAGCGCCCGGAGCGGCCACGACGAAGCCATGAGGGGCGTTGGCCTTCGACGGAAAATCATCTGACCCCGCCCGCGAACCGCGCTATCGTTCCCCCGACATGGAATCTGTCTGGTGGACCGTGACGGTGGGGCTGATGGCGGTGGGGTTGTTCGGGGCGATCTACCCGGTGATTCCCGATAGCTTGCTGATCCTCGCGGGGGCGGTGTTGCACCATTTCACGATTAGGGCCGGGCATTCCGTCGGCTGGTGGACGCTCGGGGTGCTCGCCGCGCTTTGCGTGTTGGCGCACATCGTGGATTTCACGGCGGGCGCGATGGGGGCGAAAAAGTTTGGCGCGACCCGCTGGGGAGCATTCGGAGGAATGATCGGCGGTTTCTTGGGTGCGTTATTTTTTTTCCCGCTCGGCCTGTTCATCGGCCCGGTGGTCGGTGCCCTGTGCGGCGAGATGTTTTTTGCCGGCCGCTCGTTGCAACCGGCGATGCGCTCCGGTTGGGGCACGCTGCTGGGGACGACCGCGGGGATGATCGGCAAGGCGGTGATCGATGTGACGATGATCGCGGTCTTCGCGGCGTCCGCGCTGACGGTGCACTGGTAGGATTGCGCGGGTCCGTGCTTTGAGCTAAGGTCGCGGCCGGATCGACAGATGATCGCTGGCGGCCGGGGAAGCTCGTAAGGTTCCGCGTCCCGCCAGAGGAAAGTCCGAACACCGCAAGGCAACATGCCGCGTAGAACACGCGGGTGTCGTCGGCCCAAGCCGGCGGCAACGGAAAGTGTCACAGAAAACAAACCGCCCGGCCCGGCAACGGGACGGGTAAGGGTGAAAAGGCGAGGTAAAAGCTCACCGCCTCCGGCGCGAGCCGGGGGGCACGAAAAACCCCACGTGGTGCAAGACAGAACAGGAGGCGGGTTGCCTGCCCCGCCCCGGTCCGGCAACGGATGGGGGCAACCTCCGGGTATTTGGTCGCACCCTGCCGTTCACGCGGCGGGGAGCGGTCGCCGGGCAACCGGTGGCCCCTAGATAAATGATCGTCACGGCACCGGGCCGCCCGCGAGGAAAGTCCGGTGCCGACAGAACTCGGCTTACCGTCGATCCACCGGCGGGCGTCGCACCTGGCAACAGGCACGCGGGGCCCGCCGCTTCGTTTTCAGTGACCGAAGAGTGCGCCGCCGCTGGTGTTCTGCGCCCGGCGCTGCGCGCCGTTGGCGAACGGATTGTTGTCCCCGTAAAGCTGCCAGGGGCCGGACGGCACCTCGCTCACATCCACGAACCGCCACGAGCAGACGTCCGTGCCGCTCGACATCCCGACATAATCGCGGACGGCGGGTGAAACGTCCAGACCCGCCCCCTGGTTCAGGTTCGGCCGGGGTCTCTCCGCGCCGAAAACGTACTGGTAATGGTCCGTGCGGAACGGGCCGCAGTCCTCCCATTGCGCGTAGGCCACGCGGTTGCCGCGGGCGATGGCGATCCAGCGATCCTTGCAGACCGTGTGCCCCTCCTGGACGAACGCCTGCCGGAACCACGGAATGAGCACCTTCGCCTCGGGTTTGGTGGTGCCGCGCGTCACGTCGTTGTACGGCAGCGCGACGTAGAACGGATTCTGGCGCGGCACGAAGGCGACCGGAGCGAAATTGCGGCGCTGGGTCACATCGGGGTCGTCGTACCCGCCGTAGTTAGCGGCCCAGTGGTCGTCCCAACTGCTCGCGTGGTTGGGTACAGGATTGCGCGCCGTCGGTCGCTCGCCGATCCAGAACACCGTGGTCACGATGTTTTCCTTCCAGGGGTAGCGGGTGTTGGCAAACAGCGACGGGCCCGGGTTGCGCGTCTGGAGGCCGGTCGTCGGGACGGACACCTTCGGCTCGACGGCGCTCAGGGCGTCGGCGCGCAGCAAACGGGCACGCCGCTCGAAGTCGAGCGAACCGGCACTTTGCGCGCAGAGAGTCGCGCTGAGCGTCAGCGTGGACGAGACACTCAGCGCGACGAGCCCAAGCCGGCGCCAGGAGGGGAAGACGGGCAAGGTTTTCACGGGGCTGGTAGTAGGCTGCGAACCGCGTTTTAGCAAGCGGTTTTTGCCCGGTTAACCGGCGAGCGGACAGCTTCTTAGAAGCCGTTCAACGCTGTAGGAAAAATAGTACCCAATTGGGTCATTATCCCAAGCCGCTGGCGTAGCGCAGGTTAATACCGCCGCAGGATCGTGTCCCGCCGGCAACGGGCGTCGTCGGTCTCCGGATAGTCGAGCGTGTAATGCAGGCCGCGGCTCTCGCGTCGGCTGAGCGCACTGTCCACGATGAGCGTCGCGGCGGTCACGAGGTTGCGCAATTCGAGCAGGTCGGTCGTGACCTTGAAGTTCCAATAAAATTCCTGCACCTCGGCCTGGAGGTTACGCAGACGGGCGGCGGCCCGCTGGAGACGTTTGTCCGTGCGCACGATGCCGACGTAATCCCACATCAGCCGGCGGATCTCGTCCCAGTTGTGGTAGACGACGACCAGTTCGTCGATGTTTTGCACGTTGCCGCTCGTCCATTCGGGCACGTCGTAACTCTGAAAAAAACGGCCCTTGAACGGTTCCCGGCGCAAACACGCCTCGCAGGCCCGGTGGGCGAGGACGAGTCCCTCCAGCAGGGAGTTGCTCGCCAGCCGGTTCGCGCCGTGGAGGCCCGTGCAGGCCACCTCGCCGATGGCGTAGAGACCGGCGATGTTCGTCGCGCCGTCCAGATCGGTGCGCACGCCGCCACACTGGTAATGCGCCGCCGGCACGACGGGGATCGGCTGCCGGGTGATGTCGATGCCGTAGCCCAAGCAGGTCTCGTAAATGTTTGGGAAACGCTCCCGCACGAACTCCGCCGGCTGGTGGGTGATGTCGAGGTAAACGCACTTCTCGCCCGATCGCTTCATCTCGGCGTCGATGGCGCGGGCCACGATGTCGCGCGGAGCCAGCGACGCGAGCGGATGGTAACGATCCATGAACGGCTCGCCCCGACCGTTTTTGAGCACGCCGCCCTCCCCGCGCACGGCTTCCGTGACGAGGAACGAGCGCGCTTCCGGGTGAAACAGGCATGTCGGGTGGAACTGGATGAATTCCATGTTCGCCACCGTGGCACCCGCGCGCCAAGCCATCGCCACCCCGTCGCCGGTGGCCACGCTGGGGTTCGTCGTATACAGGTAGACTTTTCCGCAGCCGCCGGTGGCGAGGATGAGCCGCAGCGTGCGGAAGGTTTCCACCTCGCCGGTGTCCTCGTTGAGCACGTAGACGCCGAGGCAGCGGTTTTCGGAGGAAAACCCGAGCTTGGCGCTGGTGATCAGATCGACCGCCATGTGGTGGTCGAGCACGACGATGTTCGGGTTCGCGTTCACGGCACGCAGAAGCGTTTCCTCGATCTCTCGCCCGGTGGTGTCGCGCGAATGCAGCACGCGGCGGCGCGAGTGACCGCCCTCGCGGGTCAGGTCGAGTTCGGCCGCGCCGCCGTTGGCCGGAGCCTCGCGTTCGTCGAAGTGCACGCCGAGGCCGATGAGTTCGCGGATGCGCGCGGGTCCGTCGCCCACGATGGCACGCACGGCCGTT